>JBEKIX010000003.1:0-162054 GCA_050011535.1 Acidobacteriota bacterium | reverse complement strand
CGCCACAAGTCTATCGACTGAGATAATACTCCATCTGCGAGCTTCCGGTGAGGGAGGGCTGGAGATGTAAGTCCGGTCGAGCCCGAAGCGTTGTCGGTCCGGGGTGCCGAAAGATTGAGTCCTTAAAATCAGGCGGCGTGCTCGATCAGACTTTGGGTTCTTTAAACGTTCACAAAAGGAGAAACCATGAAGAAAGCGTATCTGTTACTTGCAATTGTGCTGCTCCTGGCCGTAGTTGTGGTGGCCGGAGTGGATTTTAGTGGCACATGGGCACTGAATGCTGAAAAGACTACCGCAGCCAATCCTGCGCCTCCCGCCGGCGGCGGTGGTGGCGGCGGTGGCGGCGGCCGCGGTGGTGGCGGCATGGGCGGTGGCGACATGACCATCAAGCAGGCGGGCAATGTGTTGACGATCAGCCGTACAATGGGCCAGCAGGGCACGGTAGACACGCCCTACACCCTGGACGGCGCCGAGCACACCAACGCCAGTCAGATGGGCGACACCAAGTACAAGGCCGTGCTGAGTGGAAACTCTGTCCATATCACCGGGACCACGAGCAGCCAGAGGGGCGATCGACCCGTGGATACGACCTACGCCTTGTCCGATGACGGCAAGACGTTGACGGTTACCAATGTAAACCAGGGCCAGAATGGTCCGACAACCCGTAAGCAGATCTATGACAAGAAGTAGGTCAGACGCCAGCCAGTAGCTCAATTGCGCGACTGATAACAATCGGCCACAGCAGACTATGTTTCAGCATAGCCCGCTGTGGCCTTTTAAGCAGATTCGATACCAGGCGGCGGAAGTATAGGCTTCCCTTGCCTGTCTGTGTGCGGGACTACGCGTTTCAGGCAGAGCAGCGCTCGATTTGCAAGAAACGGGTGAGGGGACTGCATGAAGCGCGGCGGTCCCGCACTCCATCCTTAGTATTCACGCCTCGGGCTTACAATGCGCCTCTCACAATTATCATACTGACTCCCTGGAGTCATCGGCAGGGTAAGCACGAGAGAATCCACTTCACCACTCACAAAGAGCGGTGGGGATTCCAGGGAATAAAGTATTTGCGGAGCCGGAGCCAGAGATATGTAGTGCTCGCGCCTACTATAAACATTACAATGACGTTATTCTCAAGTCCGGCATCAAGCACCGAGGATCTGTAATAGGCGGAAATCGCCCCCATGATGAAACTGAGGGTAGAGAGTAAGGCTTCCATTTTTCCGCTCGGCGCCGTCTGATTCCGGAATTGCTCCCAGGCCAAACAAACAAGAAAAGAGGAGGAGCCCGCAGCAATCGCCGGTAGAAGCCAGATATGCAGGGAGAATATCATCGGCTGCGGCCTCCCCAGTGTCTCGCCCTTTCTCCGAGTCGCAAGTCCGACCTCCAGTCTTGAATCATATCACGCTGAAATGGCGATCGGAACCCATGTGACCTGGCACTCACTCCACACCCGGTGCGGATCGAACGCCAGGTCAATACAGTGAAGGATTGTAAACCGCGCGCCGACATATCCGGTGCTATAATGGGTGTTTCGATTCTGAGTTCATTCGATCGAGGGGCCATCCTCTTGAGACTTATCCATCGCGAGGTGCAATGATTATGGAACAACTGCAACAGAGTATGCTTGAGTTGATCATTCAGACTTCCACGAACCTTCCGCCGGATGTGCGCAATAAAATGGCGTCCGCCATGGCCGGCGAAACGCCGGGCAGCCAGTCTGCGTCCGCACTCGACGTGATGGCGGTCAATGTGGATATGGCACTGTCGGATTCCGGCCCGATATGCCAGGACACAGGCTTGCCTACCTTTGAAGTGCGCACGCCGATCGGGACAAATCAGCTGATCATGAAAGAAAAGATTCTCGCAGCGCTGGCGGAAGCAACCCGCCAAGGCAAGCTGCGCCCCAACTCGGTCGATTCGATCACCGGCAAAAACAGCGGGAACAACCTCGGACCGGGATCCCCGACGCTGCACTGGAATCAGTGGGAAAACAACGACGAGATTGAAGTCAGACTGCTGCTGAAGGGAGGAGGGTGCGAAAACAAAAACATCCAGTACTCCGTCCCGTGCGATTTGCCCCATCTTGGGCGCACCGATCGCACATTGGAGGGCGTGCGCAAATGCATACTGCACGCGATCTGGCAGGCACAGGGGCACGGCTGTTCGCCTGGCGCGATCGGAGTCGCCATCGGCGGTGACCGCACCTCCAGCTATCAGCATGCCAAAGAGCAGCTCTTCCGGCCGCTCGACGATGTGAATCCGGAGCCGAAACTTACCGCTTTGGAAGATTACATCATGTCGGTGGCGAACACGCTAGGCATCGGTGCCATGGGATTCGGCGGAGAAGTGACTCTGATCGGCTGCAAAATCGGCGCCCTGAACAGGCTGCCCGCATGTTTCTTCGTCTCGGTGGCATACGATTGCTGGGCGTTTCGCCGCCTGGGGGTCATTCTCGACGCTCACACCGGCGCCATCAAGCGATGGTTGTACCGCGACGCAGGCAGTCCTGAAACGCCGATGTCTGTCGGCGGCGGCTTCCAGCGGACCGGTAAAGAGATCGTTTTGAAATCGCCTATCTCCGATGCGGCCGTGCGCAGCCTGAACGTCGGCGATGTCGTGCTTTTGCAGGGCGACATGTACACCGGACGAGATGCCGTGCATGCATATCTGATGAAAAACCCGGCCCCTGTCGATTTGTCAGGCGGCATGCTCTACCATTGCGGCCCGGTCGTCCTAAAGCAGAACGGCGGCTGGAAAATGACCGCAGCCGGGCCGACGACATCCATCCGGGAAGAGCCTTACGAAGCCGATGTAATCAAACGCTTCGGCATCCGCGCCGTCATCGGCAAGGGCGGCATGGGACCCAAGACGCTTGCAGCATTGAAGGACTGCGGCGCAGTCTACCTGAATGCAATCGGCGGCGCGGCCCAGTATTACGGCCGCTGTATCAAGAGCGTGAAGGACGTACACCTGTTGGAATTTGGCATACCCGAAGCGATGTGGCATCTCGACGTTGAGGACTTCCCCGCCATCGTCACCATGGATGCACACGGTAACTCCCTCCATGCGGATGTCGAGAAGGCTTCTGCGGTCATTCTGGCGAAGCTCGCGGATCCCGTCTTCTAGGAAGGCGCGACACAATGATTGAGGCCGGCTGGGAGAGCTTGCGCGCGAGCTTTACCGGCCGGTCCTGGCTGCAACGTCACAGCCTGGCTGGAACCTGAATCGTAAGGATGCACCCCGAAAATGTTTCCCGCTGGCAGTGAGAAAACGCAGGGATCCATTTCTCCCGTCGAAGATCTGCACTTCGCACAAGTGCGGATGCGGATGGTTCGCAACCAGCTCGCAGAGAGGGATGTGAACGACCCGCGCGTCCTAGCCGCCATGCTCAAGGTGCCCCGCCACAGGTTTGTGCCCATCGATCTGGCAGCTTCCGCTTATGAAGACTGCCCTCTGCCCCTGATGCTTGGCCAAACGATTTCCCAGCCCTACATCGTCGGCCACATGACGCAAGCGCTGGATCTGCATGGCACCGAGCGTGTCCTGGAGATCGGCACCGGGTCGGGCTACCAGGCGGCTGTATTGGCGGATTTAGCTTCTCAGGTCTATACGATCGAGATCCTGCCTGAACTCGCGGCCCAGGCCCGGTTGACGCTGGATGAATTACACTACCAAAACATCCACATCCGCTGCGGAGATGGCTACTCAGGTTGGCCCGATGCGGCGCCCTTCGACCGCATCATCGTAACCGCGGCACCCGATCACGTTCCCCAGCCGCTCATTGATCAACTCAGCATTGGAGGCCGGCTGGTTATTCCCGTCGGACGTTCCGACCAGGAATTGGTGGTACTCGAGAAGACTGCCGCTGGTCTGACCCGCCGCTCCACCATCGCAGTGCGTTTCGTGCCCATGACGGGCCGGGCTTTGGCACGCAGGGTGACAGGTAGCGTGTAAGGGTCTGTCCATTCCAAAAGACGGCCGCGCGCATCCTCGCTCATGCCCGAGACCGCGCTGCTTGCGATAAGGTCGTCGCGAAATCTATGGGCCAAAACGGTCCGAGCGGATGGGATCCAGCACTGGAGGCCGGGAGCATGAGTCTTGTTCATCAATAGTGCGCATAGTTGTGCACCGCCGCCGGCATCGGCAATGCGGCAGGCAGAAAGAGTCCGGCATAATCGATGAGGCCGGCGAGCAGCGCCTGCACAGAGTGGACCATGGGTTTGTCTTCCTAGACCATCTCCTGGTCGAACATCTGCTCCTTTTGTCTCCAAAGCGTGTACGTGAGCCCGACCTTGTACTCATGAGGCATGTGCAGGCGGCGATAACTGTCGTGCAGGTGTGCCAGCTGGTCGATACGACGAGAGCGGATTTCATTCAAAGAAGGAAACTTGTAGACCAACTCTCCGCGGTCAAGAACCGGGCGTAACAGTTCCAGGCGCACACCCGCGCTCAGCTTTTTTCGCCGCAATGGATTGCTCGGATCGATGATGAGAATCTCTCCGTCCTTGACCTCCTCCGATCTGTGCGCCAGTGCATCCGCCTCCATCAGCCCGTCGTCACCGATGAAGCGCACGACCTTCTTAAAACCGGGATTGGTCATTTTTTCCGGATTGCTGCTGAGTTTTATCTTCGGCTGTCCGTTGTGCTCTACCATCTTGTAGACGCCGCCCAGGGCGGATCCCTCCTCCCCGCTTGCGGTCACGAGCTTGGTTCCGACCCCCCACAGATCGATCTTGCCTCCCTGCGCCAGAATTTCGGTAATCACATATTCGTCCAGCTCGTTCGAGGCGACGATCTTGACATGATCCAGGCCCGCCTGGTCCAGCATCTCGCGGACGCGCTTGCTGAGAAAAGCAAGATCGCCGCTGTCAAGGCGGACTCCGAGGAGCCGGTGCCCTTGCGCCTGCAGTTCCTTGCCGACGCGAATCGCATTGGGGATGCCGCTCTGCAGGACATCGTAGGTGTCGACGAGCAGAACACAATCGTCCGGAAACGATCGGGCGAACGCTTGAAAGGCTTCCAGCTCCGTAGGGAATGCCTGGATCCAACTATGGGCGTGAGTTCCCGTGGCGCGCATGCCGAGCAGAGCCGCACCCTTGACATTCGAGGTCGCATCGGTTCCCCCGATAAACGCGGCCCTGGATGCGCTCATGGCGCCGTTGGGACCATGGGCTCGACGCAACCCGAATTCGATGATCGAGCCGTGACCGGAGGCCTCCCACATGCGGGCGGCCTTGGTTGCCACGAGAGTCTGAAAATTGATATGGCAGAGGAGGATCGTCTCTGCCATCTGGCACTCAATCAGATTCCCTTGAACCTGCATGAGAGGTTCGTTGGGAAAAACTATCGTACCTTCCGGGATTGCCCACACACTGCCGCGGAACCGGTACTGAGCTAGGCAATCAAGGAATGCCCGCGAAAACAGAGGCGTTCCTGCCGTTGTCCGGAGCGAGCTCAGGAAGTGAAGATCTTCCGCGCTGAATCTGGTGGTGGTCACAGCGCGCATAGCATCTTCAAGACCAGCGGCGATTGCATAGCCGCCGCGGAAGGGATTGTGCCGGAAATACAGATCGAAAGTTGCGGTATCGCCAGCCTTACCCTGCTCCAAATAGCCGGCGGCCATGGTGAGTTCGTACAAGTCGGTGAGCAAGGCATCAGTGACCAAGAGTTCTCTCCTCAAATGCGGAGTGCGCCCGAGGATCGGAAAGCACTCCTAGTAAGCAAGCCGGCAAGCAACAGGCATGCGCCTGCCGGTCCCGAAGGCGCGCGCAGAGACCTTCAGGCCCGGCGCCGCCTGGCGGCGTTTGTATTCGCTGTGAGCAACCAGCTTCGCCACTCCTTCCACGGTGACGCGCGGATAGCCGCGAGCAATCACTTCCTCGGGGCTTCTCTGCTCCTCGACAATCAATTGCAGGATGGGATCCAAAACTTCGTATGGAGGAAGAGTGTCCTGGTCCGTTTGATTTGGGCGCAGCTCCGCGGTCGGAGCACGCACTAATGTGCTCTCAGGAATGATCTCCCGATCACGATTGATGTAACGCGCAAGACTGTAGATTTCTGTCTTGGGCACATCGGAAATCACGGCCAATCCGCCGGCCATGTCCCCGTAAAGCGTGCAGTAGCCGACACCCAGCTCCGACTTGTTGCCGGTGCTCAGTACAAGATGTCCAAATTTGTTCGACAACGCCATCAGGATATTGCCGCGGATCCGAGCCTGAAGATTTTCCTCGGTAGTGTCTTCGGGAACTCCCTCCAGCGCAGGCGCAAGGACGGACCGATATTCCTTGAAGACGGGCTGGATGGGTATTACCTCAAACCGGATGCGCAGATTCTGCGCCAGCGCCCGGGCGTCATCGTGGCTCTCCGGCGCCGAATAAGCGGAGGGCATCGACACCCCGAGCACGTTTTGACTTCCCAACGCCTCGGCGGCGATGCATGCGGTCACGGCCGAGTCGATGCCGCCGCTCAGGCCCAGCAGCGCCGATTTGAAACCGCACTTTCGCGCATAGTCGCGCGTTCCCATGACCAGAACTTCGAACAGGTTCTGCATCGGCTCTCCCTCACGATAGCCCTGGTCGTGAGAGGAATCTGGATCGATGAGCAACATGTCCTCGGAGAAGCTTTTCCCCTGCGCGATCACGTTTCCCAACCGCCCTATGGCGAGACTGTTGCCGTCGAAGAGCAGATCGTCATTGCCCCCCACAAGATTGACGTACAGCAAGGGCACGCGGTATTTCATAACGTGACTGAGCAGCATGCGATAGCGGACGAGCGGTTTGTACATCTCGAAAGGAGAGGAAGAAATGTTGACGATCAGGTCGGCGCCCAGTGCGACCTGGTTCCGGACGGGATCCGTGCGATAAATCCGCTTGGACCAGAAATCCTGATCGTTCCACGCGTCTTCGCAGATCGTGATCCCCAACGAGCGTCCCCGGAATGAAACCGGCTTTGCGCCTCGGGAGCGTTCAAAATAACGGTCTTCATCGAAGACATCATAAGTGGGTAGAAGCGTTTTGTGGATGATGGCTTGGACGATTCCGTCGCAGAGAAAGGCGGCAGCGTTGTACAGCTCTTTGCCCTGACGCTCCAGGTTGTGATCGACAAAACCGACAACGGCGGATATCCGGCTGGACCGGGCCGCAAGTTCCTGCAAGGCCTGCAGGTTGGAATCCACGAATCCATGTAGCCCGAGCAGATCGCGGGGCGGATATCCAGTCAACGCCAGTTCGGGAAACACCGCCATGTCGGCGCCCATGCGCTCGCTGTTACTCATGGCATCCAGAATGCGGTCGCGGTTGCCGTGAATATCACCGACGATAGTGTTCATCTGCACGATTGCGATCTTCATACCATCACCCGGAAAAGGATAGCAGCAACCGCGTGAATCACGAAGAGCGGGAGCGTTGGCTTCGCTGTTCACCCGGGTGTTTCTTGACGGGATCAGGGGGAAACATCTCGTGCCAGGGTGTCAGCTGTTCGTAGGCGTAGGCGGCGCGCAATACCGTCTCCTCAGCCATTTTTCGGCCGATCAGTTGAAGACCGGTAGGCAGGCCTTCGGAGGTAAAGCCGCAAGGCACAGTGATGGCAGGCAGGCGCGTCAGATTCCCGGGACGCGTAAGGCTCAGAAGCGCGACGCGCACGTTCTCCTTGCCTCGCCCTACTTCGACCTCTTCATCCTCAATGCGGGGCGCAGCCACGGGCAGAGCGGGAGCCGCAAGCAGATCGACCCTGCTCAAATCATCTGCGAATCCCTGAGCATAGACTTGTCGCATTTGCATGGCCAGAAGGTAGGTCAGTGCAGATTCCTCCATTCCCTCTTTGAGTCGTACCCGAACATCGGGACCGTAATTCTGAGGCTGTTTCCGCAGCCACTTCCAATGATAGACGAGGGCTTCCGCAACGGTAATCTCGCCGGCCAGCCGCGCAGTCTCTTCCATTGACTTGAGTTTGATCTCTTCGAGCTCGGCGCCGTTCTGCTCGAGGGTCTCGATTGCTCTGACTACGTTGCGGCGCACCTGGTATTGCAGCCGGTCAAAAAAGTATTGTTTTGGCACTCCTATGCGAAGGCCGCGCAATCCCTTGCCGAGACTCCGCGTGAAACGTGCTCCGCGGGGCCCGAAGCTTAGAGAGTCGCGGGTATCCTCGCCCGCGATGATCTCTAACATCAGCGCCGCATCCCACACGCTCCGGCAGATCGGCCCGACATGATCCAGGCTCGGGGATAGTGGGATCACGCCGTAAACCGGGACCCTGCCATAGGTAGGCTTGAGCCCAACGCAGCCGCAGGCCGCTGCCGGAATGCGGATCGACCCGCCGGTATCGGTGCCCAGGGAGGCGACCGCAAGGCCAGCTGTGACTGCCGCCGCACTTCCACCACTCGACCCACCGGACATGTGATCGGACGCCCATGGATTGCGCACGGGACCATAATGAGGATTGATACTGGTCGCGCCGAAAGCAAATTCGTGCAGATTGGTCTTCCCAAGCAAAATGGCGCCTGCTTCGAAAAGTCGATCCACGACCGCCGCATTTTCCGCAGGGACGAAGTTCCGCAGGATTTTGGATCCCGCCGTCGTGCGTACATTCTTCGTCCAGAACAGGTCCTTCAGGCAGATCGGAATGCCGTGAAGCACGCCGCGATATGCGCCCCGGGCAATCTCCTTGTCTGCCTGCCTGGCCTGCACCATCGCCTGATCGGCGGTGATCGTAATATATGAATTGAGACCGGACTCCAGTTTTCCGATGCGGTCCAGCATAAAGCGCGTCAGTTCGACCGGCGAGAGTTTGCCCCGCCGAATCAAAGGCGCCAGGCGCGTAATCGTCAGTCCACTGTCATTGCCAATACCCATAGGGCCTCCAAGGATCGGTGCATTATCAGCCAAGGCGCATATCGCTCACAACAATTCTATTGAGTAAACAACGACCGTCTTCCGGGCGGCCGTTGTTTACTCAATATTTGCGCCCGTCGCGTCATTATTTTTGATAAGGTTTTTGCGTGAACTCTGGAGAGATTTTTTTTCAATTGCAGGATTCTATCATCCGATGCCGCAAATGCCCTCGCCTTGTCGCCTGGCGCGAGCACGTGGCGTCCGAAAAGGTGCGCCGGTTTCAGTCCCAGGAATACTGGGGCCGGCCGATTCCGGCGTTCGGCGATCCGGGGGCGCGGCTGCTCATCATCGGACTCGCGCCGGCAGCCCACGGCGCGAACAGGACCGGCCGCATGTTCACCGGCGATCGGAGCGGAGAGTGGCTGTTTGAAGCGCTTCACCGATTCGGCTTTGCGAGCCAACCGGAATCGACCAACCGGGAGGATGGCCTGCGTTTGAACAACTGCCTGATCACCGCTGTCCTGCGTTGCGCTCCTCCTCTCAACAAGCCGTTGCCCCGGGAACTCGACAGCTGCCGTCCCTATCTGTGCCGTGAGTTGCACTTGCTCGAGCGCAAACGCGTCATCGTGGTACTTGGCCAGATCGCGTTCCGAGCCTTCCTGAAGGCCTGGACGGAGAACCGGGGCCGGATTCCCGGCGATCGCGCCCTGCAGTTCCGTCATGCGGGCGAATGGGACTTCCTCGGAGAGGTCACGCTTCTGTCTTCTTATCATCCCAGTCAGCAAAACACGCAGACCGGCCGTTTGAAGCGCTCCATGTTCCACGCCGTGTTCGAGCGGGCGCGCAGCCTTTTATCGGAGTAGCCTTGCAAGAATCAGACAGGAGATTGATTTTCAACGGGAAAGCCTGATATATGGGTCTTTTTAAAGGTGAGAGATGATCATAGCGATTGACGAGGCCATACCTTATCTGCAATCTGCACTCACTCCTTTGGGGGATGTCAAGCCTTTTACGGGAAGATCAGTGCGTGCCGTGGACCTGCGTAACGCCGAGGCTTTGATCGTGCGCTCGGTGACCCGCGTGGATGCTGACCTTCTGGATGGGAGCTCCGTGCGGTTCGTCGGCACGGTCACAACCGGCATTGACCACCTTGACCTGAAGTTCCTGAAGGCCGCCGGCATCCGGGTAGCTGATGCCGCCGGAAGCAATGCCAATCCCGTATCCGAGTGGGTTTTGGCCTCGCTCCTGGTGACTGCCGATCGCAGAGGATGGGAATTGCTTGGCAAATCCATAGGCATCATCGGAGCCGGCCACGTCGGTTCCCTGGTCGAGAGAAAGACGAGAGCGCTCGGCATGGAAGTGCTGCTCTGCGATCCGCCCCTCCGTGAGAGCACAGGCAACTCGCGTTATGGCTTCCTCGATGACGTGCTCCACGCGGACGTGCTCACGCTGCACGTGCCGCTCACGACACAAGGGCCATATCCTACCTTCCACATGATCGACCGCAGTATGCTCGAACACCTGTCGCGCAGGCAAGTCGTCATCAACTCGTCGCGCGGCTCTGTAGTTTGCGGATCGGATCTGAAACACGCGTTGCGCGAGCGCCGCATTGGTGGCGCGATCCTCGATGTGTGGGAAGGGGAACCGATGATCGATAGCGATCTTCTGGCCCTGACGGATCTCGGCACGCCCCATATCGCGGGTTCCAGTCTCGACGCCAAAGTGCGCGGAACCCTGATGATTTTTCAGGAACTGTGCCGGTATTTCCAGATTCGATCGGAATGGGATACCGGAAGCCTGTTTCCACAGCCTCGGAAGCTATGTGTCGAGCACGGCGCGCGGGGCCAGGAAGCCGTACGCTCGGTCGTGTTGCAGGTGTACGATATTTTGAAAGATGATGCCGCCTTGAAGTCCCTGTCACAATCAGGTGGAACTGCGCCGCTTTTCAGTTTCGACCTGCTGCGCAATGCATATGCGCTGCGCCCGGAATTCTCGAACTTTCTCGTTGAAGTTCCCGAGGAGAGCGGCCTTCAGCCGATTCTTGCGGCGATCGGTTTTCAAGTCATGACTGCGGCAGTTGACACTGGCGGAGCCTAGGAGACCGAGGATGCACGGAAATGCCCTGACCGCCGCGCGACAGTTTCTTGCCTGGGTTTTCCTGGTGCCCACCCTGGGCGGATCGATCTATGCACTGCTGTGCTTGATTGCGGTAGCTTGCTTTCGCATGCGTCGCCAACGGCCTGCCGCACACGGGTTTGCTTCCTGGCCGCCCGTGACCGTCCTGAAGCCGGTGTACGGGCTGGAAAAAAACCAGCGCCAAAACCTCCGCAGTACCTGCATCCAGGATTATCCGGATTTTCAGGTCGTCTTTTCTGTCCAGGAGCTCGGAGATCCGGCGATCCCGCTGTTGATGGAGCTGCAGCGCGAATTCGGCGAGGAGCGGGTGACGGTAGCGATCGAGAACTGCCGCGCCGGCAGCAACGGCAAGATCAACAACATGATCGGCGGCCTCCTTCACGCCCGGCATGGCATCCTTGTGATCAGCGACAGCGATGTATTCCTGAAACCGGACTATTTGAAGACCATTGTCGCCCCGCTTGCCGATCCCGATGTCGGCTGCGTCTGCACGCTGTATAAGGCTGCCTGCGCCGATTCCTGGTTCGAAAAGATGGAACTGCTAACGCTGAACGCCGATTTCATGGCCAACGTAGTTTTCGCTCACATCACGGGCGCCTCCAAATTCTGCCTGGGCGCCTCTGCGGCCCTGCGGCGCTCGACACTGGCGGAGATCGGCGGTCTGGAGGGTTTGGCGGATTACCTGGTCGAGGACTACGAGATGGGGCGCCGCATTTGGAGCTCGGGAAAGAAGATTGAGATCGTTCCTTACCTGGTCGACACGATGGTCGATCTCAAAACCCCCGCTCAATGGTGGGGCCACCAAGTCTACTGGGATCAGAACACGCGCGCCGCGCGGCCATGGGCCTTTCTTGCTACCGCGGTGATCCGCTCCACGCCATTTGCAATTCTGTTTGCCCTGGCACGTTTCTGCGACCCCCTGGGACTGGGTGTTTTGGCGGGCGCGCTGGTTTTGAGGATGGCGACTGCGGCGGTGATTCTGGGTTGGGGCTTTGGCGATCGCGAGGGCGTGAAAAGCATCGGACTGCTGCCGGCACGGGATGTTCTATCTCTGGCGTCCTGGTTCCTGGCCTTCGCCAAGCGCACGACAGTCTGGCGCGGTTCCCAGTTTACCCTCACTCGAGATGGGCGGCTGGTAGCGCGGGAGACGCGCCCTTGAAACAAGTAATCATTACCGGGGACGATTTCGGACTGGCGGTTCCTGTCAATGAGGCGATCGTGGAAGCGCATCGCCACGGCATTCTTACATCTGCCAGCCTGATCGTCGGCGGGGCGGCTGCACAAGATGCAGTCGAGAAAGCGCGCTGCCTGCCCTCATTGCGCGTCGGTCTGCATCTAGTGCTGGTCGAAGGACGGCCCGTGTTGCCACCAGGGCAGGTGCCGTGCCTCGTGGACGGCAAGGGAGAGTTTTCCACTCACCTAGTCCGTGCCGGTTTCAACTTTTTTTTTCGTCCGCGGACGCGCCGGCAGCTCGAAGCGGAGACACGCGCGCAGTTCGAGGCTTTTCGCAAGACCGGTCTGCCGCTGGATCATGTAAATGCGCACAATCATATGCATCTGCATCCGCAGGTGCTGAGGTTGATTATCAAGGTAGGGCGAGAGTATGGACTGCGCACTGTCCGGCTGCCGTTTGAGCCTCCTGTGCTCGCGTGGCGCGCGACGCACAGACATCTGGGACGAAAACTGGCGTTCGCGCTCTTCCTCTTTCCCTGGCTGACTCTTATGAAGACGAAACTCCGCCGGGCGGGCATCCGGACCAATGATCGCGTCTTCGGCATCGCGGAGAGCGGCAGGATGACCGTCGACGTTGTGCTGGAGTTTCTCAAGGTGCTGCCGCACGGAATCACGGAAATATACTTTCATCCGGCCACGCGGACTTGCCCGGAGATTGCGCGCCACATGGGGGACTACAAGCATGCGGAGGAGTATCGTGCCCTGATCGCACCGGAATCCAGGGAGGCGCTGTCGCGCTCCGGGGCTGTGCTGATTGCCTTCTCCGATCTCGAATAGGCCGGGCAGACACGCCTTCAGGCAGGACCGGCGCGCGGAATCCGTGGCCGGCGGATCTTATCCAATGGGGAGAAAAACAATGACGCGAGTGCTAATTGCAATGACCGTGGCCACTTTATCGGCCGCTCTTGGCCAGATCCTGGTGCGGCGAGGGATGCAACAGATCGGATCGCTTGAGACCTACGCACCAATGGCGCTGCTCGCCTATTTCGGTCACGCGGCCTGCAATCTCAACGTGATCATGGGAACAGCTCTCAACACGGTATTCTATGTGCTGTTTCTCGCGGCACTTTCATGGACTGATGTTACGGTTGCCCTGCCAATGACTGCAATCGAGTATGGATTCGCGGCCTTCCTGGCCATAATCATGCTCAAAGAACAGGTGCCGCCCATGCGCTGGATCGGGATCGTCATGGTCATTCTGGGTGTGGTATTAATTGCTCGCGGCGGGGGAGAGACGTAACACGTATTGCGGTCGTGCCTCTAACCCGCACTTCTCACCAGATTTCGTAGCGAGGCGGCGCAGACGGGCATGGATACAAGGCGCGCGACCGAGGGCTCCGCAGGCGTACTCAAAAGTACGTCGAGGAGCCCGACCGAGCGCAACGCAGTAGACATGCTCGGATCCGCCGCCGCAGTAGAAAGCTGGTGAGAAATGCGGGCTAAGCCTGTACTCGGGCTGGAAACCCGAAGACCTCTTATATCGGAAAGGATTTGAACATGGTTGATCCAAGTATCCAAAGATCGGAACCCGCTCCGGAGCACCGGGTGCCCGCCGCTAGGATCCAGTTTTTGCCGGAAGATCGCCAATGGATCGCCGATCGCATTCAGGAGGTGCTTGCCAGCGGACAGCTCACGCTGGGCCGTTACGGAAAGGAGTTCGAGGAGAATTTCGCAGGGTTTTGCGGCATTCCCTATGCCGTGGCCGTCAACAGCGGCACCAGTTCACTCGAGATCATTTTGAGATCGCTCGGCATCGAAGGAAAAGACGTGCTCGTACCGACCAATACTTTCTTTGCCACGGCCGCAGCCGTGGTTCACGCGGGCGGCAACCCCATCCTGGTCGACATGGATCCCGAATCATTCGCCATACGCCCGGAAGATGTGGAAAAGAAGCTGACGGCCAGGACTGCGGGAGCGATCCTGGTGCACATCGGCGGCCTGGTCTCGGGGCGCACTCCGGATCTCGTGGATTTGGCCGCGCGCAAGGGTTTCTGGCTGGTCGAAGATGCCGCGCACGCGCATGGCTCCTCTCTCTCCGGTGTCAGCGCCGGCGCGTTTGCGCTCGCCGGATCCTTCAGCTTTTACCCGACCAAAGTCATGACCTGCGGCGAAGGCGGCATGATTATCACCCATGACCGCCGGCTCGCCGAGGAGGCGCGCATTTACAGAGATCAGGGCAAGAAGAGCTTTACTGAGAACGCCCATGTGCGTATGGGTTACAACTGGCGCATGTCGGAGCCGCACGCCATTATTGGACTCAAGCACCTGGAGCGCCTCCCTGCCATGATCGGCGACCGGCAGAGAATTGCGGCGATTTACGATGAGGCGCTGGCACGCATGTCCAATCTGAGCACGTTGGCTATCCCGCCTGGGGGAACCTGCAATTACTACAAGTACGTGGCGATTCTGCGCGAACACAGAGATCGCAAGGAATTGAAGGCGCACATGCGTGAGCGCTTCGGCGTTTCGCTGGCAGGAGAAGTCTACGAGGAACCGCTCCACAAGCAGCCGGTATTCGCCCGGTATGCTTCCGGTAGCCTGCCGGTTTCCGAGGACCTTTGCGCCCGGCACATCTGCCTGCCGATTTTTTCCGGAATGACGGCGGAAGATGCCGGCCAGGTCATCCGCGCGCTCAGGGAAACAATCGGCTGACAAGCCGGATTTCCCTTGTTCCTCCGAACCTCTCGGGATAAATACACACCGCGAACGAGGGAGAATAGGCATCGGGTTGCAATTGCTATCGGTTATGGATCAGATGAAAAAGTCGTCGGTGTCTGCCCCATTTAGGCGCAAACATGGGATCGCTGCCGCACGTGGACTTAGACCTAGACCTGGACGTAGACTTGGACTATCTTGCCCGACGTGAACTTTCGCAAGCTTGACGTTTATCAAACTGCAGTCCGTTTATTGGCGCTTGTAGCGGCCATTGCCGACAGTCTACCTCCGCGCTGCGCAGGGTTGGGTGATCAATTTCGCCGCGCATCCCTTTCCATTCCTTTGAACATCGCCGAAGGCTCAGGAAAGAGCACTGGCCCTGACCAGCGTCGGTTCTATGCCATAACGCGCGGCAGTGCGATGGAATGCGCCGCAATTCTGGATGCTTGCAGTGCTTTGATGCTCATCGATAAGTCCCGAGCCGAGGAAGTCGACCAACTTCTTCTTTCAACCGTTAGGATGCTTTCGAAAATGTGTCGAGTACAAGAACGTCCAGGTCCAGGTCTAAGTCCAAGTCCACGGGGAGGGAGTGGCTTAAGTTAGCACTTATCGGTCTGACCCCCAAACATAACTGGGAGGGTGTGCATGAGAGTCCTAGTAACCGGAGGATCCGGGTTCATCGGGTCGCACGTGGTGGATGCGCTGATCGCGCGCGGCCATGAAGTGTGCATCTACGATCTCGACACCCCGCAAAGCTCGGCCGCAGCGTCTTATGTGCGCGGAGACACGCGCGATCTGGACCGGTTGGCGAAGACCATCCAGCCCGGTGATGCTATCTATCATCTCGCCGCCGAGGCGAATGTGAACCGGTTCTTTGAGAGCCCGCTATTTTCCAATGAAAACACTTCCCATTCGACTATGTGCGTTTTGGAGGCGGCCCGCAGAACCGGCGCCTCACGCGTGCTGCTGGCCTCGACGGAGTGGGTCTATGGTTCCGGGGGCGGCGAGGAAGACCGCGTCATTACCGAGGATTGCGCCTATGCGCAGGCGCCGGACCATCTGTACACGTGCGCAAAAATCGCCGCTGAGTTGTTCTGCGTCGGTTACAGAAACCTCTACGGGGTCGAGTACACCGTCATGCGCTACGGGATTCCGTTCGGGGAGCGCGGCAGGCCCGAAACGGTTACACCGACGTTCATCAAGAGAATTCTCAAGAACGAAACCATAACGATCCACGGTGATGGCAGCCAGTACCGGCAGTTCATCTACGTCAAGGACCTCGCGGAAGGAAATGTCGCCTGTCTGAAAGAAGATGCGCGGAATGAGATCTTCAATCTGAACGGCAATGAAAAGGTGACGGTATTGCAGGTTGTCCAGGCATTGGAACGAATCCTGGCCAAAAAGGCCAGGATCGAATTCGTGGAAGATCGAAAGGGCAACTTCAAGGGACGATTCATATCTTCGCAGAAGGCGCTCAGTTTGCTGGGTTGGGCGCCGCGATTCGCATACGAGGAAGCGCTGTCACGATACGTCGAACACTATCTCAAGTCGGGGAAACACGCCTCATGAAACGCGCCGTTGCCATCATCAGTGGAGACACGAACCTGAAGGAAGCCATCCAGCAGATCGAGAGGAGCCGTTACAACACCGGATTCACGCTGGATGCCTCCGGCCGGTATCGGGGGACCGTGTCGACCAGCGACCTGCGCCGGCTCATCATCAGCGGCGTCAGCGAGACCGATGCGGTCCAGGAGCATCCTTGCTCTTGCGCGTATGCTGTCAGAGAGGCGGATCTCGCGAGTCACGAAGCAATCCGTGATGCGCTCGCGGACTTGACCCTGCAGGGTGTCGAACATATTCCCGTGCTGGGCGATGACGATGCCATCCTCGACGTCTTTTCCCTCGAAGACCTTCAGCATGCGTCCGCGCAATCACTGATGGAGGGCTACGCCGCCCGGCACCGGCGGCGCATCCTGATCGTAGGAGGCGCCGGTTACCTGGGTAGCGTCCTGACCGCGAAGCTTCTGGCGCGCGGCTACACCGTGCGGATTCTGGACAATTTTCTGTACGGGAAGCGCTCCCTGGAGCAGATTCCCCAAACGCCCGCGCTCGAGATCATCGAAGGTGATTTGAGAAACATCCATACCTGCGTGAGCGCCTTGGACGGCGTGCATGCGGTCGTGCTGCTGGCGGCCATTGTCGGCGACCCCGCATCGAAGATCCGGCCCAGAGCCACAATCGAAACCAATGTCATTGCCACCCAGGCACTGGCCACGGCATGCAAGCTCCAATGCATAAACCGTTTCCTGTACGCCTCAACCTGCAGCGTGTATGGGCTGGGGAGCAGCGTGCTCGACGAGGATTCGGAGCTGCGGCCGGTATCGTTATACGCCCGCACCAAGATCGCATCCGAAAAGATTATCCTCGACATGGGTGACGCCTACTTTGCCCCGACCATTCTGAGAATGGGAACTTTGTACGGCTATTCACCCAGAATGCGTTTCGACCTGGTCGTGAACACCATGACCATGCACGCTTTCTCCGAAAGAAGAATTCACGTCTTTGGCGGCAAACAATGGAGGCCGCTGTTGAGCGTCAACGACGCAGCCGAGGCGTACGTGCGTTGCATCGAAGCGGACCTTGCCTCCGTGGGAAACCAAGTGTTCAATGTTGGCTCCGACGATTTTAACTTCCAAATCGAAACCATCGCGGGAATGATCGCGCAGACTCTGGGCGGCATCGATGTTCTGCATGATCATAAGAGCCTGGATGTGCGAGACTACCGGGTGAGTTTCAAGAAGGTGCGCGAGGTGCTGGGATTCCAGGCCGCGGACACGGTGGCAGCCGCCTCCAGGACGATTTACTCCAATCTCGAAAAGGGCCTCATTCCCGATCCATCGCAGAAGATCTACTACAATCACTTCTTTGACGTAACCGAAGAATAGGCACCAAAAATCGGTGGACGGTCAGTGATAACTGTCCCTGGCGCAACCTTGTTTCCTGATGCTATAGATCAAGGCATTGTATTTGCTCTACTTAAAAATATATTGAAATCGCATTGCCATATCATTCTGAGTGTGATCTGATATGCACTCAGGTGCTTGACAGGTGTCGAGCAGGATCATTCCTCCGCACTTGCGGCCTGAGAATCTGCGAGGACCGAGTTCGCATTGGCGGGCAAAATGGTTCCTGGAAATCAAAAGGAGAAGCGAATGATAAGACGGCAATTTGGTGTGGCGGCAGTGGCGGTTTTCATGATTTTGGCAAGTTGCGCGCTGTTTGCCTTTGCATCCAGCGTGAGATTCACGATTTCGCACAACTTCATGGTGGATGGCAAGGAATATCCGGCCGGAAGTTACGATATTTCCCTGCAAGGCAATTCGGAAAGCCGGCTGACGCTCCGCAACCTCAAAACCAACCAGACCTTCTCGGTGAATGTTATTACGCGCTTGGCTCAATCGGAAGACAATCAGTCGAGCGTAACGTTTGACAGGATCGAGGATACGTATTACCTCTCAGAGGTGCACATCATGGGTGTGGACGGCTTTCACCTGCAGGGCGCACCCGGCCCGTATCAGCATGCTTCCTTCAGGGCGTCCAAATAGCCCGTCAGGCGCACAGATTTCCTGAATAAAATAACGGAAAATCGTTTTTTGCGGCGGTGCCAGGAACAGTGTAGCTGGGGCACGAGAGCCTGGCGAAATGTTCCGGGGAAGGGGCTGCACTTGCGTTTGAAAACCACAACAGGAACTGAATGGGAGCGGGGCGGCGTCCGGCGGGCTAGCTGAACGCCGTTTTGCTCCCTTCGCCATCCTTTCTGGTCGAGCTTTTGAGCCAGGCCCAAGAGAACCATTCGCGACCAAATCCCGCGCTTTCGCAGCAACTTGTTTTCATTTCATCACTGCTCCGCCACGTGTCTCGATCTTACGACAATGAGCACGCACGCGGAGTAATGGAGTCAGGAATCATATCTTCGTTCACCTCGAAAGCCTTGCGGCCGGACTCCTGACTCCCCACCCCCTGGAATTCCGGAAGAACCTAAGCCGCCGGGCGCTGACGTAAAGCGGGCATATCATCCTGGTCTATTTTGATTGCGCCGCTTTCAGTCTTTTCCGGAAGCAGGATGACCTTCACGTAGTTCTCCATGTTGAGGTACGTGAGGGCTGCATCGAGAATCATCTTTGCATTCAGGGTCTTGTAGTACTCACCCAGACCGAAAAACTCCCCGAGATCCTCATGCAACTGATAACGAAAATAGAGCTGGCTCAGGAGATAGCCATTCTGCTTGCTATTGGTTTCGAAGTCCCGAAGCAGCGCTTCTCGCACATCGCTCACCTGTTTCTCGCTGGGGCCGTTCTTCTTCAGATTTTCGATCTCCTGGAAGACGACCTTGACCAGTTCATCCGTGCGCTGTGGATTACAGCCGAATTGGATCGAGAAGGTGTACTCCTGGCGCGGGATCTCGGTATAACCCGGCGACACGCTCACGCCGTAGGTTCCACTCAAGTCTTGCCGCATCACCTCGCGCAGCTTTGTGTCCAGGACCATGCCCAGCGCGCGGATTGCCACCTTGTGCTCGCGGTCATACTGGAAGGGTCCGGTAAACACGATCGCCGCCTGACTCTGCGGCTCGATTCCCTTCTTGACCACTTTTTCGACGACACCTTTCGGCGATCGAATCCCCACGTCCTTCCAAGTTTCGTTCCGATGCAGTGCGGGGAGCGATGCGAGATACTGCTCGACAAACGGTCTCATCGTCTGCAAGTCGAAACTCCCGACGAACACAAATGTGAAGTCGCTGGCGTCCGCGAAGCGATCCCTGTAAAACGCCAAGGATTTATCGAGATTCATCTGGTCGATCATCTCCGCGGTCATCATGCGCGCCCGCGGGTGGTTCTGCGTCAGAGTTGATTGCAGGGTCTCGCTGAAGGCATAACCAGGGCTCGCCTGCTGGTTCGCCAAAATCGCTCTCCCCTGCTGCAAATTTGCGGCAAACGCATCCGGATCCGCGCGTGGGGCCGTGAATCGCAGATAGATGAGCTGGAACATTGTCTCCAAGTCTTTCGGAGAGCAGCTCCCGCTTATCCCCTCTTCCAGTTCACCTATCAGAGGGTTCGCCGACGCGATTTTTCCGGTGAGCACCTTCCGTAGATCGATAGCGCTGAATTTCCCGAGCCCGGAAACGGACATCGCTTGTGTGGCGGTTCTCGCGGGGATGAAATCCGCGTCACTCGCGAGCGAGGTTCCACCGGGACTGGTCGCGCGGAACACGATCTCGTCCTGCTTGTAGTCCGTTGGCTTAAGCACGACCTTGACGCCGTTGGAGAGATCCCACTCCGTGATGCCGAATGCTTCCTTGTTTGTGGTCTTGGTGATTCTTCCCGGCTCGGGCGCCTTGTCGAGCAGCACCGCGCTAGCAACCGTATCCACATAGGCAGTGATGGCCTTCGCGCCGGCCCCCTTTACTACGGCTTCAAGCTTCGCCTCATCCGGCACGGCCACGCCCACCTTTTCGGGAGCACTGACCATCACGACCCGGCTCTTGTCGCCCGTCCAGTCCTTTCCTACCTTATTGACCTCCTCCAGAGTGATTTCCGGGAGGAATCGTTGATGGAGCGCGTACTCCAGGGTGGGCCCGGGCAACGTTACCTTGTCCGTGAAATTCCGGACGAGTTCGCTTGCCAGAATCGCTGATTCGTGTTTATCCTTCTCGGCCAGATTCCGCTCGTACGTCCGCAGCATCGCCGTCTTTTGTCGGTCGAGTTCTGTCGGGGTAAAACCGAACTGAGCGACTCTGGCCGCCTCCGTCAGGAGCGCCTCGAGTGCGCGGTCGATGGCGCCCTCCTTCGGGATCGCCATCAGCATCGCCGCTTCCTTGGTGCGCACAAAAATCGATTCGCCCGCGGCCGCGGAGACGAAGGGAGCGTCCGGCTTCTGGGTCATGTCCGAGAGGCGGCGGCTGAGCATACCGGTGGCGAGCCCTTCTACGATCTGCTGCCGGTACGTACCTACGGTGCCCTGCTCTTTAAGCGGCAGCTTGTTGTAAACGGAGATCTGAGTCATCGTGGCTTCTTTGTCCGTGGCGACCGTATACAGTGTTGCGGGATGGTCGGGTACGTTGTACGTCGGCCGCAGTCTGGGGGTCTTGGGCGCCGGAATCGACGCAAAATGCTGCTTCACGAGGCCCTCGACAACGGCCTTATCAAAGTCGCCCACAGCAACTACAGCCATCAGGTCCGGCCGGTACCAGTCCTTGTAGAACCGCGTGAGCGAGTCATGTTTGAAGTTTTCGATGCTCTCCTTGGTGCCTATGGGCAAGCGCTCCGCATAGCGGGCGTCGTGGAGCAGGATCGGAAACTGCTTATCCCTTATCCGGGCAGACGCGCCGCGCCCCAGGCGCCATTCTTCAATGATGACGCCGCGTTCCCTGTCAATCTCTTTTGGATCGAAGATAAGATTGTGCGCCCAGTCCTCGAGGATTAGAAAGGCCTTGTCCATTACCTCGGGTTTGTCGGTCGGGATCGTGAGCATAAAGACCGTCTCGTCGAAGCTCGTGTAGGCGTTCACCTCGGGACCGAAACGCATTCCAATCGACTCCATGAAATTGACGATCTCCTGCTTCGGAAAGTGCGTCGTGCCGTTAAAGGCCATATGCTCGACCATATGCGCTAAGCCGAGCTGATCTTCGTCCTCGAGTATGGAGCCGGCGTTCACAGCGAGGCGCAATTCCGCTCGCTTCTCGGGCAACTTGTTCGCCTCGATGTAATAGCGGAAACCGTTGGGGAACTTGCCCAACGTAATTTGCGGATCCACAGGCATTGGCTGGCTGAGCGACAAGGCGTTGGCTTGCGCCTGCCCTTGCGCTTGAGGCTGAGCCTGTGGAGTGTTTGGAGCAATGCGTCTTTCTGCCGCCGTCAGACAGAAAGCGGCCACCAGGATCGAGAGAAACAAAATATGAACCTTTGTGCGAAGCCTCATATGTCAGTTCTCCTAGGGATAGTCGAAATAAGCTGCATTCCATTATCGGAGGTCAGCTCCGAGGGCTGGTTCTGCTTTCAATAGGGGGGTGTTATGTCTACTTCGCCCCGTCTGCCGCAACTGCGCGCAACCCAAGGCAGATCATAGCCGTGATTTTACTCCAAAACGACATTGCCGGATATCAAGTTTTCACACAGTTCCACCGCCTCAATCCTCGATTTCGTTGAACGGCACATCAGCAGGATCACGTTCGACAGAACCAGGACTTCCGATCCCCGCTTTTCTTCCTGCCTGAATTCGAAGTACGTGTCTCGCAGCGCCCTCACCCGCACATGCAGATCAGGATTAGCCGGCCCGATATCCTCCAGGGCAATCACGATCAATCTCCGCCACAACCACTTTTCGTGCTTGGGGACCAGTTCGTAGGCACACTTCAAAGCCTTGACTTCTTCACCCCTCCGAATGTGCTTCTGGAAAGATGAGATAACTTCCGGACCGTTACAACTGTTCTGCGTGAGTAAATCCCACTCCATAGTTCGCTCGCCTCCTATGGCCGATTCTCGTTCCCAGGTTCTGCATTGTAAAGTCAAAGACGACACGGTTAGTGCCGGGCAAAAATGAGCCATGGTTGTCAGCAAACTCGGGAGCCAGTCCCGCTTGTCGCATACATCTCCCGCCTTTCATGATCTCGATGTAGACGGAGCGTGATTCGCTTAGCGCGCGGCATGTAAAGCACTCTTGGGTAGAGGTGTGCGCAAAACTCGAGTTCTAGAGCCTATTTTGAGGTACAATACAGTCCGCTGGGGAATAGGGAAGCCCTGGAGCGGCCCGCCAAAGTTTGCACAAAATCTTATCTCGGAACCTGACCGGCGGTCGTGCCCAGCCTGCGACCCGAAATGCATTCAATTCGGACTAACCACTTCCAGATACTTCCAGGTTTCACCTGGACCTACCGGTGGACAACGGGTGTCATCTTGGCACGGTGTGACTATACCGGAGAACGAGAATGACCAAAAAGAAGAAACCGAGTGTGAAGCAAACAATCCCGTCGCCTGAAATGGAGCGACCGATCACGCCGATTGAGGCGCCGGTAGAAACGGAGCCTGCCGAGGGGGCAGATTCGAGCGTCTGCCCGGAGGCGAGCTTTCCCATCGTCGGCTTGGGCGCGTCTGCCGGAGGACTGGCCGCCATCGAAGCGTTCTTTGCCGCGATGCCCACGGACAAGGAAATCGGGATGGCATTCGTCGTGGTGCAACATCTCGATCCCAACCACAAGAGCATCCTGATGGACCTGATCATGCGGTATACCAAGATGCAAGTCTTCAAGGTTGAGGACGGGATGGAAGTGCAGCCCAACTGCACTTACGTCATTCCGCCCAACAGGGACATGGCTTTCATCAACGGTAAGCTGCATTTGCTGGAGCCGAGTGCGCCGCGCGGCTTGCGCCTGCCGATTGATTATTTCTTTCGCTCGTTGGCCCAAGACCAGCACGAGCGGGCGATCTGCATCGTGCTCTCCGGCACCGGCACCGACGGCACGCTGGGGCTGAAAGCGATCAAGGGCGAAGGGGGCATGGCGATGGTCCAGGCTCCCGAGTCGGCGGCGTACGATGGGATGCCGCGCAGCGCCATTGCCACCGGCCTGGTGGACTTTGTCATGCCTCCGGACAGTATGCCGAAGCAACTGATCGTCTACGTGCAGCATGCCTTTGGCCGCCGGCCGAAACCCATAATCCTTCCCACCCCCAACGACGACGACATCCTGCAGAAGGTGTTCATTCTGCTGCGCGCCCAGACCGGCCACGATTTTTCGCTATACAAGCGGAACACCATCCACCGCCGCATCGAGCGGCGCCTGGCCCTCGCCCAGATGGACCGCCTCGAAGACTACGTCCGTTATCTGCGGCAAACTCCGCTGGAAGTTGAAACGCTCTTTCGCGATCTGCTGATCGGCGTCACCAATTTTTTCCGGGACCCGCCAGCCTTCGAGTCGCTCCAGGAACACGTCATCCGCCGCCTCTTTGACGGGACATCGGGCGGGAGTGTGCGCATCTGGGTACCCGGCTGTTCCTCCGGCGAAGAAGCGTACTCTCTCGCTATCCTGATCCGGGAGTATCTGGACGAACTGAAACAAAGTTTCCAGGTGCAGGTCTTTGCGACCGATATCGACGCCAAGGCCATTGAAAAAGCCCGCGCCGGCGTGTACCCCAACAGCATTGCCGCCGACGTCTCGCCTAAACGGCTGGCCAGATTCTTTGTCCAGGACCAGGGCGGTAATTCCTATCACGTCAGCAAGAGCATCCGCGATCTGGTGGTCTTTGCCGAGCAAGACGCGCTCAAGGACCCTCCCTTTTCCAGACTCGACCTGATCAGTTGCCGCAACCTGCTGATCTACCTTGGAGGCGAGGCGCAGAAAAAGATCCTGCCCCTGTTCCACTATGCGTTGAACCAGGACCGATATCTCTTCTTGGGCAACTCGGAGACGATCGGCGAGTTTATGGATTTGTTTGCCGGGGTGGACAGAAGGTGGAAGATCTATCAACGCAAGGGTGTGGTAACGCTTCGCGCAGCCATCGCCCCCTATATGCCGCCTCTGGCGGCGGAGGGCGCGGGCGCGCCGGTGCATCCGGGCGGCGCTCGCGATCTGGCGGAACAGGTTTTGCTGGAAGCGTATGCCCCGGCGAGCGTACTCATCAACGCCGAGTTCGACGTGCTTTACATCCACGGCCGTACCGGCAAATACCTGGAGCCCGCCGCGGGAGATGCCAGTTTGAATCTGCTGCACATGGCGCGCGAGGGGCTGAGGATGGAATTGACCGCGGCCGCGCGCAAAGCCCTCACCCAGCAAGCGCCCGTCCGCTACGAGGGCTTGCAGGTAAAGTCCAACGGAGACACCTCGGTCGTGAATCTCATCGTCCAGCCGGTGACGAAGCCGAAGGCAGCGTGCGGCCTGCTGATGGTCATCTTCGAGGACGTGACTCCCGCCGACCGCCCGGCAGTGAACGCGGCGGTCGAGCCCTTCAGCGAACAGGAGCAGCGCCTCCTCACGCTGGAGCGGGAACTGCGCACCAAGGGCGAGTACCTGCAGGCCATCATCGAGGAACTCGAAACCACCAACGAAGAGCTCAAGTCCACCAACGAAGAACTGCAATCTTCAAACGAAGAACTGCAATCCACGAATGAAGAGTTGGAGACTTCCAAAGAAGAACTGCAATCGGTCAACGAGGAACTCGTGACGGTCAACACGGAACTGCAAAAAAAGATCGAAGAGCTCTCGCGAGCGAACAACGATATGAACAACCTGATGGCCAGCACGAACATCGGCACCCTCTTTCTGGACCACCAACTGCGGATACAACGCTTTACGCCGGCGACCGCGCGCGTCATCAACCTCATCCAGACCGATATCGGACGGCCAGTGAGCGACATCGTCTCCCGGTTCAAGGGCTATGACCGCCTGGTGCCGGACGCGCGGGAGGTGCTGGACACGCTGATCCCCATGGAAGCTGAAGTGCAGACCCAGGAGGGACAGTGGTACCAGATGCGCATCCAGCCTTATCGCACGCTGGAAAACGTCATCGAGGGCGCGGTGCTGACTTTTGTCGAGATCACGGAACAAAAAGAGCTGCAGACGGCGCTGCGCGAGAACGAGGAGAAGCTCAGTGCCCTGTTCCAGATATTGCCGGTGGGAGTCTCGGTGCTCGACGCCAAAGGCAAGATCGTCTATGTGAATCCCGCGTTGGAAAGGATGTTGGATGTGACCCGCGCCGGCCTGCTCGGGAGCGATGCCACGCGGCAGAAGTATCTCAGGCCGGATGGCACGCCGATGCCAGCGGAAGAGTCTGCCGGCGCGCGGGCGGAGCAGGAGCAGCGGGCGGTGCCTCACATCGAAACAGGCGTCGTGAAGGAAGATGGCAGCGTCGTCTGGACCGACGTGAGCGCCGTGCCTCTGGCGCTGCCGGGTTGGAGGGTAGTCATCGTAACTTTCGATCTCGCCGCGCGCCGGCGCGCGGAAGAAACGCTTCAGAAACCAGGTGACGTACAATGACCGGGAACCTGTAAAAGAGAGCCAGGAGGTAAGCGATGGCCGAGCATTGGGCGAGTCAAAACAATACTGCCGACCTGCGCAAGCGGGCGGAGGAGCGGTTGCAGAAACAATCCGCCGACCTGGGCACCCTCGCGCCGGAGAACGCATGGCACCTGCTCCACGAATTGCAGGTGCACCAGATCGAACTGGAGATGCAGAACGAGGAACTGCGCCGGACGCAGGTGGAACTGGAAGCGTCGCGCGCGAGGTATTTCGACCTGTACGATCTGGCCCCTGTCGGCTACTTGACCCTCAGCGAGCAGGGGCTGATCCTGGAG
Organism: Acidobacteriota bacterium; assembly: GCA_050011535.1. Lineage (GTDB taxonomy): Bacteria > Acidobacteriota > UBA6911 > UBA6911 > UBA6911 > JAFNAG01. Next base: position 135,862 of record JBEKIX010000003.1, on the reverse strand, counting down.
GCGAATCTCACCGCCGCCAACCTGTTGGGCGTGGAAAGAAGCCAGCTGCTCAAGCAACCGATAACCCATTTTATCGTTTGCGAGGATGAGGACGTCTACTACCTGCACCGCAAGCAACTCTTTGAAACCAGCGCGCGTCAGGTATGCGAGGTGAGAATCCAGCGCAAGGACGGCTCCCAATTATGGACGCGGCTGGAGGCGACCATGATGCAGGGCGGTGAGAGCGAAGCGCCCGCGTGCCGCGTCGCAGTGAGCGACATTAACGAGCGTAAACGCCTGGAGCAGGAGCGTCAGGTAATAGAAGCGCACCTGCGGCTCCAGCAGAAGCTCGAGGCCATCGGGACGCTCGCCGCCGGCGTGGCGCACGAAATCAACAACCCCCTCACCGGAATCATGGGCTTCGCGCAGTTGATTTCGGCCAGGACAGACAAGTCCAGCCCCTTGGGCGAATACGCCTCGGAGATCACGCGCCTAACCGAACGCGTGGCAACTATCGTGCGCAACCTGCTCACCTTCGCCCGGTACGAGACGCAGTCTCATAGCCCGGCGGACATCCACGATATTATCGGGGCCACGTTGTCCCTGATCCAGACGGTGATGCCGCGCGACCAGATCACTCTGGAGTTGGACGTTCCCGAGAACATGCCGAGGATCAAGTGCCGCAGTCAGCAGATTCAGCAGGTGCTCATGAACCTTCTCACGAATGCCCGCGACGCGTTGGACGAGAAGCATCCGGCGTGCGATCCGGACAAAATCATCCGGGTAACGGCGCAGGTGTTCGAGAAGGCCGGGAAAGCGTGGATCCGGACGACGGTGGAGGATCATGGAACAGGGATTTCACGGGAAGTACAGGAGAAGATGTTTGACCCGTTCTTCACAACCAAGCTGCCAGGCAAGGGCACGGGGCTGGGGCTGGCAATCAGCCATGAGATTGTGAAGGAGCATGGCGGCGAGTTGCATTGCGAAAGCGAGCCGGGGCAGTGGACGAGGTTTCACCTGGATCTGCCCGTGGACAACGGATAGCGTCCTGGCGCAGATCAGGACTAGGAGCCCGTGGCAGGTTACTCCGCCGCACCCGATCGCGACATAGACGAATAGGTATTTTTCTGAGCTCGCGGCACCCCTCCGATCGTGCCGAATGTCGGAAGTGTGTGAGCATTACAATCATTTCAGCTCGTCCTGGAGTCGGCTATTCGGAAACTGGTATGCGGTCCAGAAACGGCGCTCTGTGGATTTGATCGCGTGACGACGTGGACATAAGACGGGCTAACCTGCAACTGACCTGGTTCCAGCTAACCATCGGGAACGGCACATCAAACCATGGACGCTTTTGGATCACCAAGCTGCAACCAATCCTGGTTCCATGCTTGTGCGCATGGAACGAGAAAATCTTCTTTTAGACGAACACGTATCACAATTTATCTCAGTAACTCACGCGCCGTTTGACGGTGATCCGGTAGGACATCGTTTCGCCTCGGGATTTCTTCTGGCATTCGATGTACCGGCCCCACTTCTGCTTGATGTACTCAACATCTCTCATTCTTACCTGGGAGCTTCTGACTGCCCGGGCCCCGTCCATGTGTCCCCGGATTCTGCCAAAGCCCACCAGGCTTGGGTGGGTCAGCAGTTGATCCTTGGGGACTCCCGCCGCAAGCTAAGTGTCTGCCTCGCTATCCGCAACGAAAACCTTGATGGTCGGAATCAGCTTCAGGAGGTGCGGCATTCTCTCCGCCCTCTTGTGACTCATGCACACAATCTTGAAATCGATCATAGCTTCCCGAGCTTCCTCAGCAGACGTTTCGCATCGATGCAGCGGCCGAGTCTGATTGTCCTTTGCTTCTTCAGCCCTCTTGGAGGGAAAGTGACCGGGCCGATGTCCAGGGCCTCGCACATGATTTTGAAGTCGATTGAGTTGCGTGGCAGGACGAGAACGTAGTCGTACCTTTCCAAGGGCTGGAGCTCCATCTGCGGCGGGCCATCCTCGGCAGCCTGTTCCGGAGTGTTCTCCTCTTCGCCGTCGAGCAGGTCTGTCAGCTCCATCTCATTCCAGAACTTGTCGAGCTGGACGCCGGCGGTTAGGTCTTCTATCAACTGGTCGTCGTCCCAGTTCAATCCCAACTCGGCGGTGCGGTTATCCGCATACGCGAGTTCGCGGGCTTTCTGGTCCTTCGTGAGGTCCAGGTCACCCGGACCACAACCACGAGTTCTTCGCCGGCAGTGTGGATTTCCTTGATGGGAAGTCCTGCGTCCTGCGCTGCGTCGCGGGTTTTGTTGCCCGCAATCACGACGCCGTTTTTGTTGGCCAGGATCGAGCGGCCGGCGCCATGCGACCGGAGGGATAGTCGAAATAAGCTGCATTCCATTATCGGAGGCCAGTTCCGAGGGCTGGTTATGCTTTCAATAGGGGGGGGTGTTATGTCTACTTCGCCCCGTCTACCGCGACTGCGCGCAACCCAAGGCAGATCATAGCCGCGATTTTTCTCCAAAACGATATTGCCGGATATCAAGTTTTCACACAGTTCCACCGCCAGCATCACAGTCTCTCCTGCTCAATAAGCGAGCCTTTTCACCAGATCGAGGGGGTCGAGAATTATGTGAGTGGTTCGGTCGCGCCGGCGGCGCTCGAGCTGTCGGCACGGGACCTGGCTCTATGAGCGCGATGAGGGGCTGAGCAGGACAGCGGAGGACAAAAACTGATACTGTGTTCCCCGATCAAGCCGCAGCCTCAACTGGTGTTTCCGAGACCAGGGTTGCGATGGTAAAACCAGAAACAGCCCTCACCGGTTTGATTAGCTATTCTTTTCCATTGATCTTGGAGTTGTCTCAGTCTACAAGGGTGATAGCATGAGATGCTGTTCTGGAAGGGCCCCTATTTGGTTTTTTAACATTCAGCATGAACGCCGTCAGGCTTGGAATTAGCATTGCCATCGGGAGGGCGATTTAATGATTAAGACTCGTGAATTCAGGTGCATTTTGGCAACCTTGTCGGTAGTTCTAATCCTAACCGCATCAATACCGTTGCTCTGGGCACAAGGCATTTCTGGAGTTAGGGTAGTCGCGAGCGCACAGAATTATCGAGGCCCTTGTCCGGCCAAGATCAGGTTTACGGGAACCATTCGTATCAATAAGGGCCCAATGACGCTTAATTACCAATGGGAACGAAGTGACGGGGCCAAGGGAGAGGTCATGGTCCGACGCGTCTCCAACCCAAATGCCAGAACCGTAACCGTGGTTGACACCTGGGAGTTGAGCGCGACGCATAAGGAAGTCTGGGTAAAGCTCCGTGTCAGGTGCGGGAACGAAGACGTTACCTCCGAACCCGCACATGTAACGATCAATTGCCGCTGATCCGCAGAAACCGGTCGGCCAGGACTTTGGCGAAGGACACGGCTTGCCCCGTTGCTGGTTTAGGGTTTCGGGGATTCAATCCTCTCCATGGCGCCTTGGGCACATTTCGCGACCTTCTCCGCGGGGTCATCGAGACAGGCGCGAAGGGCCGGCAGAGCGGAGCGAGCCTCCGCACCATAGCTCGCCAGAACGATGATACTGCTATATCGCACCTCCGCGACGGGGTCGTTAAGGCGAGCGATGATATGCGGAACAGTGTCGGAGTGAGGCGCGCGGATGCGTCCCAGTGTCAGCACGGCGGCCGCGCGCACTTCCCCATCCGGGTCAGTTGTGCAGCGCAGAAGATCAGGGAGAGCGGGATGTGCAGCCTCCCGAAGTTCGGAGATCTTCTCGGCGGCCACCTTCCGTACCTGCGAGTCGTGGCTTCCCAGTGCTTTTATCAGAACCGGAAGGCCTCGCCTGGGATCTCCCGTGACACGGGCCAGCGCAGCGGCACATGCCAACCGCAGCGCCTGTGGCGACCTGGCTGCCAGCGCCTCAAGCTCCGGCGCGGTGGCTGCGGCGGCGGGGCCGATGAAAGCAAGCGCTCCGACGGCGGCTGACACGGTCTCCGGGGCCGAAAATTGTAGCATCAATCGCAGAGAGGGCACCGCGGGCTCCCCGATTTTGGCGAGAGCCACCGCCGCGGCATCACGTAGGGTTGGATCGGGCGAGGTCAGGCAGCGGCAAAGACCGCGCACCGCGATCACAGCCGGTGGACCGATTCCGGCGATGACCGCCGCCGCCGTGGCGCGGATGTTGTCCGGCTGCCGCGGATCAAGCGCGACGGCCAGATAGGAGGTCGCCGGCGCACCGATGCGGCCCAGCACCGGTAGCGCAGCGAGGCGCAGGGATTCAGAAGGGTCGCTGACGCATGCCCCCACCCTTTCGAGGTGCGGGGATGGGTCGGCGCCGGGCTGGAGCAGATCAGCCAGGGCCGCGGCGCGCACCTCGCCTTGAGCATCAGATAGCCGCTCGGCGATGTGTGTTTGCGGTTCCATTTACATCATGTTCCCGGCGCCGGGAGTGTACGACGGTGAGACCACGCTCGCCGACGCTATTACGGTGGTGCACTGCACCACCCCGGCCACCTTGACCATGGCGGCGTTCAGGGTGATTACGCTCGCATTGATTGTGACCATGGGCGCGGTAATGTTTATCGGTCCTCCGGCAGTCAGCGAATCGGTGCTGCCGATCGTCGTGGCTCGTGCGGCGCCGGTGTTGTGCGTTTCGGACGCACCGATCGCCACGGTCTTGTTTGCGCCGATAGTTTCCGAATCGCTGCTGCCGACACTCGATGTGCGATTCTGTCCCACGGTCAGGCTCATGCTCGCCCCGATGCTGGTCGTTTCGTTCACCCCGACCGTGGTCGAACGATTGTTCGCAATCTGCACGGTCTCGTCGTGCTGAATGGTCGTGGTGCGATCGTGCCCGATAGTCCGGGTTTCGTCGTGCCCCGTCGTTGTGGTCCGATCGTTGCCGACCATCCGCGTCTCATTGTGTTCCACTTTGGTATTCATGTCTTTTTGCGCATGAGTGAATATTTCCTCACTGCCCTTTTTGTCCTCAAAGCGGATTTCATTGGACCCACCGCCTCCCTTTGAACTCTGCGATTTAATGCCGCTCTGAGTCTTATTGTCGGGCAGGGTCCACGGAGGCACCTCCGAAGCGTTGTACACGCTGCCCACGACGATCGGGCAATCCGGATCGCCTTCGAGGAAATCGACGATCACCTCCTGACCGATGCGCGGAATGTGAACCGCTCCCCAGTTGTGGCCCGCCCAGAAGCTCGCGACTCGAATCCAGCAGGAACTTTTGTCGTCCTTCTTGCCTTTGCGGTCCCAATGGAACTGTACCTTGATGCGGCCGTACTTGTCCGGGTAAATCTCCTCGCCGGCGGGCCCGACCACGACGGCGGTCTGGCAGCCCCGGACAAGGGCTTTGGATGCCGTACGAGGAGGGCGGAACTTCATTTTGCTGGGGATCGAGTGGAAAATGTTGCTGTAGTGATTCTGGCCAATCTCGGTGCCGGAGTGAAACCCTCCCTCGGACGCGGAATGCGTGATGGAGGTCAGCACGTAAGCGCCGTCGGCATTCGGGTGCCTCGTCAGGGTAAACTTGTACCCGGGAGTGAGATTGAAGTCGTTGCTCTCGCCTCGGATGAGGAACTGTGCTATTTCCATGCGCTCCACATGGTGCCTGGCGATCGTCTCTCCGATGCCCCTTGCGCCGGAGACGCCACTACCCATTGAGCGGATGCCGTACCCACCGGGATAATCGTAAATGTCGAATTGATTGTTGCCGCCGACAATTAGCTTGTGGGTGACACTCCCGACTTGTGTGGAAGGTGCAATAGGCATGTCAGCCGATATGTCCGTAGCTGGGATTTCGAAACAGTAGTCCTGCAGGCTGCACTCGCCCGGACCCAATTCCTGGGTCTTGATCCAGCTCGATACCCGCGCTTCGTCTCGCAGCCCGCCGGAGATCTCCTCGTACACCAAAGGCGATACTCCCGGCATATCCTGGAATGCCGTGAGTTCGTCGGCGATCACGAGTTTGTGAGCATCCTGAGTATGGCGGAAAAAATAAAACATGCCTTCTTCTTCCATCAGACGTGAGACGAAATTGAAATCGGTCTCGCGATACTGTACACAGTAATCCCGCACCGGGTGGTCTTCGTGCAGCTCCATGGAAATGTCGATCCCCTGGAGGACCTGCTTGAGAATGTCCGAGGCAGAGCTTTTCTGGAAGATGCGGCAATCCTGTTTGCGCGTGAGAATCCAGAGCTTCGGGGAGACGATTGCACGGTACCTGGAAAGCCGAGGCGTGGCGGGCAGCTGCGTAAAGGCCGTCACGATGCCGTGAACGTGGCGGGGTTCGCTGCCCTCCGGACCCAGCACGCCGAACGAAATCTCCTGGCCCAGAATGTCTTCGAACTTGATGCGCTGGTTTTCGGAAAGCAGTTCGAGCTGGAATGAAAAGAGCTGCGAGATGCCCTCGGTGCCGGTGAACGATTCCAGCAGCAGCTCATTGGGTCCCAACCCGCTCTTGAGGTAGAGGTAGCGATTCTCCTCGAGATATTTCTCTGCCATGTGCGGCCTCCATCGACAAGTCTGCTCCTGCGCAGGGCGGGAGCAGAAGATACTTCCGATTACGAATATGCGAAATTGCCATCGGCGCCGACGTCGACCCTTATGGATTCCAGCTTTTTCCCCTCGGCAATGCACGCGAGCAACTGGCGCGAGATCTCCGGTAGAAGGGTGTTGGTCAGGATGTTGTCCACGTTGCGCGCGCCGCTTTCCACCTCGGTACAGCGCCGCGCGATTTCATCGATCAACGCGCCGTCGCACACGAGGTCGATCCTGTGGTTTTCGCGGATGCGCTTCTGGATCTTGCCGAGCTTGAGCGTGATGATCTTCTTGAGCGCCTCGTCGCGCACCGGGTAATAGGGAATGATTACCAGCCGGCCGAGAAATGCCGCCTTGAAGATCTTGTTGAGCTCCGGCTTGATCGCTTTGACGATGCCTTCGGCCGTGGGCATGGTCTCGGGGTCGGCGCAAAGCTTCATCATGGCGTCGGTGCCAGCGTTCGAGGTGAGCAGGATGATCGTGTTCTTGAAATCGATTTCGCGCCCTTCGCCGTCCTCCATCTGGCCCTTGTCGAACACCTGGAAGAAGAGCTCGAGAACATCGGGGTGTGCTTTTTCCACCTCATCAAGCAGCAGCACGGAATAGGGACGGCGGCGCACCGCCTCGGTGAGCACGCCGCCCTCGCCATAGCCCACGTATCCTGGAGGCGAGCCCTTCAGTGTGGAAACTGTGTGCGCTTCCTGGAACTCCGACATATTGATGGTGATCAGGTTGTGCTCGCCGCCATACATCAGGTCGGCCAGGGCCAGTGCGGTTTCCGTCTTGCCGACGCCGCTGGGGCCGACCAGGAGAAAAACGCCGATAGGTTTGTTGGGATCTTCGAGACTCGCACGTGATGTGCGGATGCGCTGGGCGATAGCCTCCAGTGCATGATTCTGTCCGATGACCCGCCCAGCGAGGTGGTGTTCGAGATTCAGGATGGTCTCCACTTCGTCCTTCACCATCTTGCCGGTCGGAATGCCCGTCCACGCGGAGATGACCTCACCTACGATCTGCCCGTCCATGCAGACGCGCATCAGCGGATTCTCTCCCTGGAGCGCGGCGAGCTCGCCGGTGAGTCCGTCAAGTTCCGTGCGCAGGGCGGCCTGGTCGCCCGACCCTTCCTCCAGATGGCCGCGGATGGTTCGAATCTTGTTCACGAGTGCGGCCTCTTTATCGAAGCGTTCCTTAAGCGCAGCAAGCCGTCCAGAGACCTCGGCGCGGCTGGTTTTGATTTGCTCCAGGCGCTCGGCGTGATCGCTGCCGGCGGCTGCTTCGCGCGTGAGCACGCGCTCCTGAAGGTCAAGGTCGTCGATCTGTCGCTGCGCGTCTTCAATTGCGGGCGGTATCGAGTTCTGGCCCAGTGCGAGGCGCGCGCAGGCAGTATCGAGGACGCTGACAGCCTTATCCGGCAGTTGGCGGCCGGCGAGGAAGCGGTGGGACAGCCGGACTGCCGCGGAGACACCCTCATCGAGAATCCGGACCTTGTGGTGCTTTTCCAGTGTGGAGACGATGCCACGCAGCATGACCATGCACTGTGGTTCGGTGGGCTCTTCGACCTTGACCACCTGGAAACGGCGCGCCAGGGCAGGGTCCTTTTCGAAGTATTTCTTGAATTCTGACCACGTGGTTGCGGCGATGGTGCGCAATTCGCCGCGGGCGAGCGCCGGCTTGAGCAGGTTGGCGGCATCGTTCTGACCTGCCTGCCCCCCGGCACCGATCATGTTGTGGGCCTCGTCGATGAAAAGAATAATCGGGGTCGGCGAGGACTTCACTTCTTCGATCAATCCCTTCAGCCGGTTTTCAAACTCGCCCTTGATGCCGGCGCCGGCCTGGAGAAGCGCCAGGTCGAGGGTGCGCACGGCGACGTTCTTAAGCGCCGGAGGAACGTCCCCGCTGGCGATGCGCAGCGCGAAGCCCTCTACCACGGCGGTTTTCCCGACCCCGGCTTCACCCGTCAAAATCGGATTGTTCTGGCGGCGGCGCATCAGGATGTCGATGATCTGCCGAATTTCGGCATCGCGCCCCAGCACGGGATCGACCTTGCCTTGCTTTGCATTCTCGGTGAGATTCACCGTGAACTGGTCAAGATTGGCGGTCTTGCCGCTTCCCGCCGGGCGCGGCGAACCGTCGCCGGCGGGTTCCTCCGACGCAGCGGTGACGTCGTCTTCGTGGGATCCATGCACGATCGAGACGAAGTCCTTTTTGAGCGTGTCGGCTTCGATCTTCTGCAGCTCCTTGCTGACTTCGTAGGCGATGCGTTTTAGTTCGTCGTCGGTCAATAGAGTGAGAATGGTGAAGCCGCTGCGCACCTGGGCGGCGCCATAGTCGATCGATCCCAACGTCCAAGCCTGGGTAAACATGCGCAGCACGGTGGGGCTGATGGCGGGAGTGCGGGCGTTGCCGGACTTCAGCTTATCCAGGCTGCGGGTCAACTCGGCGGAAAGCCTCGACGGGTTGATGCCGAACCGATGGAAAATGCGGGCGGCATCGGTGTCGCTTGCCTCCATCACCTTCATCAGATAATGCTCGATTTCGATGTTATAGTGGGTGCGTGACAGGCACAAGCCGGCGGCGGCTTCGAGTGCGCCGCGGGTCGGTGCATTCAGCTTTCCAATCAGTGACTTCATGTTCACACTCATGCGGAGTCCTCATCGAATGTCGGAGTCAAATTCTTAAAATGCTTGCGTCCGGATCCTGCGGCAGCGGCGCGGTCCCGGCCCACGTCGACCATCCCAGGCGGGGCGCGGCCGGGCCATCCACGCCCAACTCGCAGGGCGGCCTTTCTGCCTTCTTCAATACCAGTTGCACTTCAAAATCGAGTTCATTCCCCGCGAAAAAACGGACGAGCGCGCGCAGGGGTTCGTAGGCCGAGCCGTCGGGAAGAAACTCGCGGTACTGATCCAGCGTCAAGGGACCGAGGCGTATGCGCACGCCGGACTGCTGGTCCCAGATTTCGTCCCCCACGACGGCGCCTTCCCCCAATTGCTCCGAATAGGAGGCGGTCTCGGTGAAGCGGCACTGGGTGCTCTCGTCGATGGCATGCCACCTGCCCACAAACTGCTCGATCTCGACCGGGACTTCGAAATGGTCCATCAGCAGAGCGCGCAGCGCGGCGGCGGAGCGAGTGTGGGCCGCGAGAAGCCCGCAACGGAACAGGAGAGCTGCATCGGGCACCGCCTGGCGATCCGACAGGCCGGCAGTCCCCAGTCCGAGCAGGTCAAGCAAAATGGACGAGAGGCGGTCGCCCGTGCCGCGCTCGTAGCCAATGGAGAAGTGGCTTTTTTCCCATGCTTGGTAGAACAGCGAGATGAAGCGGTGATTGAAGATGTCGAAGAAGTCGCGCACGGCGCTGTCGTGCGCGCGCAAGCGTTCGCGGACGTGCGCCGCGTAATAGAGTGGAAGGACACCCTGGGGACCTGTCAGCCCCATGAAATTGACGCGCATGCGCGGCTGGGCACCTTCAGGCCACTCCAGGTCGGCGATCTCGCTCGGCGGAAAACCGAAGTCAGCACCAGCCCCGAAGCGGACGATCTCCGAGTCGGGATTCGAAAACTGGCCCACCGGCTGGCGGCCGGGCAGAAGCCGTCCGAAGAGCCGCACGGCCTGGAAAAAACCGAAGCCGAACGGTTCTGTGCGCAGAGCTTCTTCCAGTTCCGGACAGTCAGGCGCGGTGCGATTCATAGCAAGATCTTCGTGCCGGCTCGTGGGGGCCACAGGCGCAGGACCTCCTTTCTCTGGCGTGTCGAGACACTCAACTGGCTAAAGCTATTGAGTGTGACGTAGAGTCCGAGGAAATGCTCCAGCACGCTGGCAAACAGGTACGCTCCCCCGCCGACGAAATTCTCTTCGTCCAACCCCATGTCCACGCGCGTGCCGCGCGCAAAAGTGATTCCGTTCTCCGAGATGATGCGTGCGAATTGGGGGCCACTCGTAAGCTCCGTGATGCCTTCTACCTGCTTCACGGCATGCGGAGAGTTGGTGAAGTCATAGAGCTTCAGGATTTCCTGGAGCGCCTCTTTGCCTTCGGAGACCAGGGAGAGGTAGTTTAGCGAGAGGTGCGAGATCAGGTGCCAGAGCGAGGATTTGCCGGTGGGCGGGCGCAGGGCCGGCGTGGGTTTCCTCAGCGCTACGATCGACTGGACCGGGGCCGCGCCTTCGAGTTCGAAGTCTCCCGAATCCACGCCGAACGGGAGGCGCGCGGGCAGATCGCGGTTTGTGCAGGTGAGCCGGACCGTCAGGCTGTCGACGTCGGGCGCTACGGGCCGCTGTTCGAAGTCCACCAGGGAGAGGAACATCTCCGTGCCCTCGTCATCGCGGCGTCCGGACTTGCGGCGCGAAGCCATCCAGTAAGTCTGGCCGCGCGTGGCGGCCAACCCGTGGCGATAAGAGTAAAACGGCTCGAAACGGACCGGTTCCTGGGTGTTCGGGCGGACACTGACCACATCATCCACGGAGAAGATCTCGGTGGCGTTGGGCCGGCGAATGTCCGGAACGATGGGATACTCAAAACGCCGCTGGGTGAGGAGAATCGGTTCTGCGGTCTGCTCGAACAGGTTCACTGCGGGCGCGCATGCCAGCTGGAATGTCTTGGCGGAGATGCCCATCTCGAGCGCCTGCCGTCGCTCGGTCAATTCAAACGGCGCGATCAGAAAGATCAACTCCGCCCGGTCCTTGAAGCCTCCGAGGACTTTCTCCAGACCAGTCAGGTCGAGGAAGAAAAACTTATCCGGAAAAGTGAAGTATTCGTTCAGGAGCCGGTAGCCGGCAAAGGACCGGCGCGGGTAAGGCAGCATGCCTTCGTCTTCGCCGAACCCGATCGGTTGCAAGGCGTCGGGTCGGAGCAAGACAGGGCGAATTCGCGAACCCGGTGTGGGGTCACGAAGAACGATCTGGATCAAGCGGCTCGAGAGAAGCTCATACAATGTGTGAATCACGCCGCTTTCGCCGTTGAGGAACATGCGCAGTGGATCGGGGCGGACTTTCTCGAACGTAATATCGCGCCAGCAGGCCAATTCCAGCCGGAGCGCCGCGACAGCCTCGGGGGCTTTGATGGCCGGCTGCAGGCGGTCAGGCGATTTCCATTCCGCTGCTGCCACGCTCAACGGCCAGAGATAGGCGTCATAACAGGTGCGGAATCTGCAGGGCACACCGCCCACCCGACGCGACAACAGCACGGTGCCGCGGCTCATCTTCAGCCCGGCGCCGATCTGCGCCTGCTCGGGGTTAATCCGGAAATCCGCGATTGTCATCGACGGCACCGGACGGATGAAATGCGGGTAGATAATGCTCAGCAGCGCTTCCGTGATCTCCGGGAACTCGTCGTCGATTTTGAGGTGGACACGCGCGGCCAGGAAGGCGAACGCCTCCAGCAGCCGCTCCACGTGGGGATCTTCGCACTTATCCGGCTCGAGGTTCAGACGCGAGGCGATCTTGGGGTACTGTTCGGCAAACTGCGCGCCCATGCGCCGCAGGAAGCTGAGTTCACGTTCGTAGTAGAGCAGCAGGTCGTCGCGCACGCTAATTGTCCTTCACTTTGTATTCGCCGCTGTTCAACTGGAGAACGGTATCGAACAGGATCTGTTCCGGCGCCGGGTCCATTTTGAGCAGAGCCTCGATTTGGAAATGCAGGATTCGAGGTCCCGAGCCGGCGTCATCAAGGGCGCGCACGCGCACCGAGAGCAGGCGGGGCTCGAAGATCTCGATGGTTTGTTGCACCATGCGCAGCAGCCGCTGGCGGTCGCGGGGCGAGTTTAGTCCCATGGACGTGATGTCCGGCAAGCCAAAGTTGTACAACGACCGGAAGAGTTCCTGGTAGGTCTCGGGGACTTCATCGGGGTTGCGTCGTGTGTTCAGCAGCCACTCCAGGTCCCGCCGCAGAGAAGCCTTCAACTGCCGCACGGATTGCGAACGGCTGGCTGGTGGGTCAGAGGAAGCGTTGGGATCAAGATCGATCAGCCGGTCCAATACGGAGGGGGTAACGGCGAGATCCGGGTCCGCTTTCGGCATGACCTATCTCCCGCAGGCCAGGGCCTGCATTGGGTCGAGCCGGCAGATTCGGTCATAGATCTTCTGCTTCACTTCCGGAGGCGTATCCATCTTCGCCAGGCAGCGGTACAGCAGAGTCAGGGGCTGCGCCACCATCCCGGGGGTCTCCCAACCTTCCAGTTCCCGGCTGTCGATCTCAGCGGCCAGCTGTTCCAGGATGGGATGGGCAATGCGCTCGTAACCGATCGACATGCAGAGCTGCGCCAGTTGCAGCCGCCGCTGGAAGCGACCGCGCCCCGATCTTTCGGCGGCGGCTTCGCGCGTCAGGATCTCGATGGCCTCCTGATAGCGTCCGGCACGGGCGGCTTCCATGGCGAGATCGTTGGCGTCCGGAGGTTGCGGCTGACCGTCCTGCGCCGTCACGCGGCTCTCCTGGTGTGCGGCTGCGGGAAGCGCAAAAGTGCTGGCCGCTGCCGGGGCTGCCGGCGCAATCTCGTCGAGCCAGGCTTGCGTTTCGGGATTAGCGGAAGGGGTGTCGTCGAGCAGCACGGCTTGCCGGAGACCAGGGTAGTCTGCGAGGATCCCATTGATCTCAGCCCGAATGGCGGCCTGTATCTGGTGATAGCCGAGATCGTAGGCTGCCCGGTAGGCATAACGCTGCAGGTCGAGCCAGCCGCGGCCGCATGGCATGGCCATGGCGGATTCCGCGAGTTCGATCACTTGCTGCGCATTGCCGTCATTGGCGGCCTTGCGGAGCGCCTGCCGGGTTTCCGTGGGGGGAGCTTCGAGCAGGTTAGGGTCGATGTCGGTTCCCGCGGCACGCAACTCGCCAAAGCGCAGGCCACGCAGCAGCAGATACGGAGCAGGGTTGTAGGGGTCTTCGCGCCGTAAATACGCCGCGACCGCGATGATGCGCTGGAATGCATCCTCTTTGTCCTGCGGTTCCTGAGCTTGAGGTCCGCCTTTGGGTCTCGGGCGCCCGGCAACAGGCCGCGCGGCTTCCTGGGCCTCAGAAGGACTCTCCGCCGCTTCTGCGGCTGGGGCTTCCGCGGAGGCCGTTTCCTCATCGGGTTCTGCCGCTCGCTTTTTCTGAAGCAGCCCGTGAACCGTGTGCCGGATCTCCTCGATAGTTGTGCGCATGGGACCGAAAGTGGGGGCTGCATCCCCGAACTTTTGCTCACACAGCCCATTGAGCCCTTCGAGCGACTCGAGGATGCCGTCGAGGTTGGACTCCAGATCGGCATAGAATGCCTTGGGCGTGGCGTTGAAAGCCTGGTCCCAATCTTCGCCGCTCATCTTGCCTTCGGCAATAGCAGTGCTGCGGGCTTGCTGCTTGGCCTCGGTATCGGCGTCACCCTCGTATCCGACCGAACGGGATTCCTTGTACTGGAACCAGTTGGCTCCCTTCCGTGTGATGAGCAGGCCGCGGAGTGCGGAATCCATGTGGGAACCGAGCCACTCAAGCGGGGCGGCGCGAAGCTCGGCGTCGCCGTCTTCAATCTCCGGGTAGAGGTTGTCCCAGAAGTTCTCAATCAAGCCGCGGATGAGGTCCAGGGCAGCGCGCAGGCCGGAAAAGCCCTCGCTCTTGAGCAGCGCCTCAGCGAACCAGACCGCGATCTGGAGATCCTTGCTCTTTTTGGCGAGCGCATCGCCGGCCAGCTTGATGACGAGCGGGTAATCGGCGGTCTTTCGTTCATACTGCCATTCTCCTTGCGGAGCATCGTCGTCCTCGCGCCGGGCTTCTTTGATCTTGTCGTAGACCGCCGCGTAGCGCAGGTTCTCGCCGCCTGGATTTTCGCCGGGAATCGGATTCAGCAGATCGTCTCGGAAGGGCATCGGGTCGAGGGCGCCCTCATTCAGCCGCCGCGGGAGCGGCAGGGAATTCGAGTGTCCTTACCTCCAGGATGGGAAACTCCTCGCCGTTCACGAGCAGCATTTTCTGACCGGCGGGCACCGTCAAGCCGTCGACTTCCTCCCAGACGGTGGAGCGGCCCAGACGAACTGAGTTGTCAAAATGACGGAAGGCCAGGGGCGTCAGCACGGGAATCAAGACCTCGCCGAGGTCCATGCCCTTGCACTGGTGTCCGGTCCTGAGGATGGCAGGGATCCAGATCAGATCACGCAGCCGTCTGGGTGCTTCCATCCGAATTGAGGCAATTTGCGCGAATGGAAGCCACAGATAGGCGCCTGCCGCGAAGACTTCGAGCCGGCCGCCGATGCGCGGGTCGGCATCCTCAACCGTGTCTACAGCGGATCCGTTCAGGATGGCACGCGCCGCGACTTCGGGTGCGGTCTGCGAAAACGTCTGCTTCTCGAACATCTCGCGGCGCGTGCGCTCGGCCTGCAGGGCGGAACGGTAAATCAAAGTTCCCATTCCGGCTTCCTTGCTGGTATCGGAGAGAATATCGAGTTGCTTTTCGGCGCGATCGAAATCGCCCGTGAAGCAGAGGAGTTCGAATAGAAATGTGCGGCAGCGGCTGTTGGTGGGATCGTTGCGCAGTTCTGCCCCCAAGGCCTGTACCGCCTCGTCGAGTTTCCCCGCCTGGTAGAGTTCTTGGCCCTTCATCGAATGCCCCGCCTCATGGCCGCCACGGCGCTTCTTCAAGACCGAACCCACGGGGCGCCAGGCCTGCAGCGGGCCTGGCACCCCGTACGTGTGGGTGTGACCGGATACCGAAACGATCCGATGGGATCGCCTTACCCGCTCTGTTGCTGCTTAACGTCGTACCATGACTTGATGGCGCCGCCCAGTGAGCCGTCAGCCTTCTGCTCCTTGTACTCGAATTCGATTTTGGTAAAGTTCAGCGAAATCTGATCCACGGGAACCCCATTACTGCTGGCGGATCCACCGGTCTGATAGGAAGAAACCAACAGGTCTGAGAACGTGATTTTGAGGTATTCCTGCTGTTCCTTTCCAGCTTTGCGGCAGGTCAGAATCGCGCTTTTGACATGCTCCCCAGTGGCACATGTCAGCATTAACTTTGGGGAAGCCTTATTCACACTCATGACGAAGTGAAAATCCTGCAACTGCGCCTTGCCGGCGCCCATGCCCGCCCCGTGGGATGCGGTGCCGGTCTGATTGGCGCCCCATGAAAAACTCTCGATTTCGATTTCGTTTTTGTGCTTACTATCCTGACTCTCCCCTTGAATCCCGTCGACCTTCAAAAAATAATCAACCAACGCCATATCATGTTCTCCTCATTAGGTACGGCAATCTACTTTCATTTTGCGCCCGGCTGCCGTTCCACCGGTCCGCCGGGCGCACATCGAGTGCTACTTCCGCGCCGAGGCGGGCAGTTCCGCCACGAGACGGAGCGATACCGACAATTCATCGAGCTGGAAGTGCGGGCGCAGGAACGCGACGGCGCGATAGGCGCCGGGCTTGCCGGGTACCTCCACAACCTCGATCTTGGCGTCGCGCAAGGGATACTGCGCTTTGGTTGCCGCCGACGCACTGTCATCGGGTGTCACATAGTTCATGATCCACTTGTTCAGCCAGCGCTCGCATTCCGTGCGTGACGTGAAGCTGCCGATCTTGTCGCGCATCATAGCTTTGAGGTAATGTGCGAAACGCGACACGGCCATGATGTACGGCAACTGCGCCGAGAGCCGGGCGTTGGCATTCGCCGCTTCGTTGTCGAACAGTTTCGGCTTTTGGCACGACTGCACGCTGAAGTAGGCCGCATAGTCGGTCCCCTTGCAGTGCACCAGCGGGGCAAAGCCGAGATCGGCCAGCTCCTTTTCACGCCTGTCCGTAACCGGTGATTCGGTAGGGCACTTCATAGCCACGTCGCCCGCGTCGGTGTAGAAGTTGTGCACCGGTAGGCCTTCCACCAGACCGCCGCCTTCCACACCGCGGATCGCCGCGCACCACCCGTAAAGGGCGAAGGCGCTGCTCATGCGTGCCGCCAGCGTGAATGCCGCGTTACCCCACAGGTACTTGGAGTGATCGGAACCGTCCACGTGTTCCTCGAACCCGAAGCCTTCCACAGGCTTGGTCTCTTTGCCATAGGGCAGGCGCATCAGAACGCGCGGGCAAGTGAGCGCCACGTAGCGGGAGTCTTCCGATGCGCGGAAGGACTTCCATTTGGCGTACTCCGTGGTGTCGAAGACTTTGCCCATGTCGCGCGGCGCGTCCAACTGAGTGAAGCTGTCCAGGTTGAACATCTCGGGGGATGCGCTGCTGAGAAACGGTGCGTGTGCGGCGCCCGCTACATTGGAGATCTTTTCCAGCAGATCGATGTCTTCCGGATTGCGGCCGAACTCGTAATCGCCGACTATGGCCGCGAAAGGCGAGCCGCCGAAGACCCCGAACTCTTCCTCATACACCTTCTTGAAGAGAGCGCTCTGATCGAACTCCGGCGCGCGCTGCAGATCGCGCAGAAGTTCCTTCTTCCCAACATTCAGGACCTTGATTTTCAGCTTCTCCGAGGTCTCGCTCTGATCCAGCAGGTACTTGAGCCCGCGCCATGCGCTTTCCAGCTTCTGGAACTCCTCGTGGTGCAGGACCTCGTTGAGCTGGATGGAAATCAGGTGGTCGATCTGGGCGACGCGCGCATTGATCATCGCCTCGGCGTCCTTGGAGACCGTCATCGCCCCGTCAAGCACCTGTGCCACGAACTCAGCGACCAGGTTCTTGCCGCGCTCGCGGGCGGATACGTCCTTGGCGAACCGGCCCTCTTCAACGATCTGGTCCAGAAGGCTCTTTTCGACCACTTGCTCTGTGGGGGGGGCTTGCTTCGACTTTTTGGGATCGCTCATTTTTCGCCTCCTTCACTCTTGCCGAGCTCGGCCTTGAGTTTTTCCATCTTCTCACTGTTGTTGACCACCTCGAGCAGGAGTTCTTCCAGTTTGTCGTTGCCCTGCAGAGAGCCGCGCAGATCCGAAAGCTTGGTACGCAGGTCAAGCATCTCCTTGAGCGGCTTGACTTGGCGCGCAACCTGTTCGGGCTCGAAATCGGTCAGGCTCTTGAAGTGCAGATCCACTTTCAACTGGCCGGCGTTCGGGTCCTCGCTCAACTTGTTTTCGACGGAAAAGGCCAAGTGCGGTTTCATGCCTTCAAGGACGCCGTCGAAGTTATCCGGCGTCACTTCTACGAACTTCCGCTCCTTGAGCCTGGGCAGCGGGGTTTCAGGCTGGCCCGTAAAATCGCCTAGAACGCCCATGACAAACGGGAGTTCTTTTACTTCGATCGCGCCACCGGTCTCCACGTCATAGGTGACATGGACGCGGGGCGGTCGCACTCGATCGAGTTTATGCTGTGTGCTTTTCGCCATTGCCATTCCCTTTCCCTTTTATAAGACAACCTGGAACTCTGGTGAGTCCGGCGCAAACGGCGCAAGGGTCATGCGGTGCGAGTGAATAGGAGCGCTGCAGAATGCCGGTCGAGAATCAACTGCAGACGGCAGAGCCCAAGGGTTTTGGTGGTTTTTCTGGCTCTTCAAGCTCAGTTTCGCACCGTCGCCCCTTCGCATTTATCCGGATTCTCCGAGCTATTTGCCGGGGGTGATCCAAACCCTCCGACAAATCGAGAGTGATACAAAATTTGTATTGCAGTATAGCTGCGATGCTAAATTCGAGTCAAGGCGATTAGAGGCATGAAACCCATTATCCAGCACTCTCTTGCATCACAAGTGCTCAGTACGGTCACTCTAGACCTGCTGCTCAAAACCTTTGCCAAACTTGAATGGATCTGCTAGTTTAAAAACCTCATGAGTCAACTTCAGCCGGTGATTTGGATGAAGGGTACCTTGCTGAGCCCTCAGCATCTGCAGGTTCAGGACCGCTTCATCGAGAGCTCGCTTCAATTCCGGCTGGAATCCCTGACCTCGAATCCCTGGGGTTTTTTGAAACTGCGGGTCAAACAGGAATCGCTCGCAGGCGGCGAGTTCGGCCTGTCGGAAGCATCAGGAATATTCCCCGATGGGCTCATGTTCGATCTTCCCGGTTCGGAACCCTTGCCTCCGTCAATTCCGCTGGCGGAGGCGTTTGGTCCGGATCAGGATTCTGTGGATGTGTTCATCGGCATACCCAATTACAAGCATCCCGGCCTGAACGTCTCGATTGCCCAACAGAAGGCGGATACGCGGTACCTTGCCGATGTGGTCACGGTGCGGGATGAGAATTCCGGATTGGCAGAAAAACCCGTTCAGGTGGCTCGCAAGAACTTCCGGCTCCTGACCGGGAGTGATTCGCGCCAGGAATGTTCGGCGATGTGTGTCGCCAGGGTGCGCAGGAACGATGTCGGGGTGCTGCAACTTGATCCGCAGTTTGTACCGCCGCTGCTCGACTTCGCCGGCAGCGATTATCTGTATGCAATCGCGCGCCGGCTGGTGGAGATTCTTGCGGCCAAGAGCAGCATTCTAGCCGGGGTGCGGCGGCAAAAAAACCTGAGCCTGGCGGATTTTGGGACGGCGGATATCGCCAACTTCTGGCTGCTTTATACCGTGAACTCTCACTTTCCGGAGTTTCAACATTTGTTCGAGACGCGGCGTGGCCACCCGCAGCGGCTTTACGAGGCCATGCTCTCCCTGGCGGGCTGCCTCACAACGTTTTCTCCCAAGATTCATCCGCGGGATCTCCCCATGTACCGGCATGACGATCTTTCCGGTTGCTTTGGAACCCTGGATGAGATCGTGCGCACGCTGCTCGAAACTGTCGTCCCTAGCAATTTCGTATCGCTGCCTCTCAAATTGGTTCAACCTTCGATCTATGCGACGGCCTTGGCGGACGACAAATATCTTTCGGGTACACGGCTGTATCTTGCATTGAGCGCAGAGATGAACCAGGCGGATCTGATCTCCAAAGCACCGTATCTGCTGAAGGTGTGTTCGGCGAACCACATCGAGCACCTGATACGACAGGCCCTGCCCGGAGTACCGCTGACCCATATTCCCAAGCCGCCAGGCGCCATCCCCGTTAAACTGAATTATCAATATTTCAGCCTCAACCAGTCCGGTGTGGCATGGGAAGCGATCGGGCGAGCGCGCAACCTGGCGGTTTACGTTCCAGGCGATTTCCCTTCTGCGCAGCTGGAGCTGATCATTTTGCTGCCTGAGGCGGTCTGAATCCCCCCACTTCGAGAAAACCTCCCGATGCCAGGGTCGCTGCGGCGCGCGCAAACTCATCTTCCGGCGTGGTGCCCGGCAAAACCTCGTTCCGGATGAGTGCCATAAGCACTTCGCGTCCGGTTGCGCGCCCGTCACAGAGTGAGAGCAGGTGAGCCATCCAGGGCTGGGCGCTGCACTGCATGCTGAAAGGGCGCTCTGTTCGCAGCTTGTACGATGAGGGATCCCATGTGCCATTTCCCAAACGGTGAACCACTTCGAACTCCGTTTCCCGCGAAGCATGGAGCGGGGAATCGAGAATGAGTTGTGTGAGTCGGTCGCCGGCGGCGGCGGTTTCCCAGGCCAGAAGCCACTCCCACGGCGAGCGGGAGGCGTATGGCGCCGCTTGGCGCCGCACAGTGAAGGTTGTGCGCGCGCCGGACCTCCGCTGAACACACACGAAGCCATAGACCAGCGATGTGATTCGAAGGCTTGCGAACAGCTGGCTCCATGCTTCGGATTCTTCGCGGGTGCGAATCGTTTCCCGATTGGCCCGCAGAGCGAACTCCTGCGGGTCAAGCTCCTTGCGAACGATAAGGGCGATATCGAATTCTCCCTCGCGCTCTCCCAGCCACTCCCGGATGCGGCATTCAAAAGGCTGCTGGGCGCGGTCGCCTCCCATCGTGAGAGCCAGGAATATGCCGCCGTCGTTGAGGTGGTCGGGGAGTCCTTCGACCGTCCGGCGGGTGATATCTTCGCCATCCCGGCCTCCACTGAAAAAGGTCCACTTGGACTGGAGCGCCGGGACGTACGGCGGATGAGCAGCGATCACGTCGAAACAGCGGCCTTTGAGGTTCTGATAGAGATCGCCCGTCACCGGGTCAACGTTGGCGAGGCCGTTCAGTCGCCGGTTGAATTCGGCAAACCGCGTCGACCGGTCGGCAATATCCACGGACCATGCATGCGTTGCACCCCGCTTTGCGGCCAGCAGGGCTGCAGCCCCGGTGCCGGCACAGAGGTCGAGGAAGTCGCCGGCGGGCCGTTCTGGCAGATGCCGCAAAAACAGACGAGTGTTGGGAATGAAAGCAGGGTAGACCGTATCCTCCGGCCCCGACCACGGCAGGCCGTCCGGATGACTCCAGCGGTCTGAGGCCAAGTAGAGGTCCTCCACCGGGTAAAGGGCGACCCTAGCATGACACCGCCCCCTATCAAGTTCAGCAATCAGCAGCCCCATGTCCTCCAGAAGGCCGATTCCCTCACGCCCGAGCATCCGAGTCGCGGCCTCCAGCTCGGCCGATTCTCCCGCCAGAAAAACAGCAGCGAGGATATCAGCGGCGGATTCGGGCTCTGGCAGGGGTGCACGCTTTTTGCGGTCGAGTTCGAAATCCTCCGGCCGCGGGAGTTTGAATCTCGTACGGATGAACTCATCGGTGTAATCCACCGATTGAAGGAGCCGAAGCAATTCAGCGAAGCGGCCCGTGCGTCCCAGGTCGTGAATATCCATGAGCGCGCTCCTGCTTACTTGCTCACAGTGATCAGCAGAACGGCAAGAACCGTGAGTATGACCACGGCCACAACGATTAACACGAGAGGCAGGTTGGAGACCCGTCGGGCCGGGGCCGATGCGGGTGCCGGCGAAGGAGGCGGTGCCTGGGGAAGAGGCTGAGCGCCGAAGCTGCGGGTGTACTCGCCCGGAGTCCTTGGATCCGGCCGCGTGGAAGCAGCAACCGGAACTTGGGCCTCAGGCATCGTGGCCCCGCCAAAAACCTGCGTGAATTCACCGGGAGGCGCGTTGTATGCCTTAGGCGGAGGCGAAGAATCCGCCCCGGCCGAGGGCGTCTGTGGATGCGCTACGGGCGGAGTCGGCGAGTCGAAAAAGCGGGTAAACTCTCCAGCTGTGCCCTGCGGTGACTGAGGCGGAGCCGGCGGCACTTCGGCGCCCGCAAGGATACGCGTCAATTCCCCGGGGCCACCGGATCGCTCAGGTACGGATGCCGGTCCTCGTGACGGCGGCGGCGCCGATTGAAAAAACCGTGTAAACTCGCCGGTGGCCGGCTCAGGCGCTCCCGCTGGCACAGCTTCAACTGCGGCGGCGGGCGGAGCGGCCGGGCGCTTCGGCTCGCCCATGGGCGCCGCGGGCGTCTGAAACATTCGTGTGAATTCTCCGGATTCAGGCGCGGATGGCGGTCGCGTGGACCCGGGCTGTTCCTGCGGAGAAGGCGGAGGGGGAACTTGCGTCGTTTCGTCCGTCGGCGCTGCGGGGGTCTGGAACATCCGCGTAAACTCACCGGGGATGGGCTTGGGCGTTTGTGGAGATTCTCTGAGCTGATCCAGAGGCGCCTGTGGCGCTGCAGTTGGTACTCTTTCAGTCCTGTCAGCCGGGGGTTGCGGCGGGTGGGCTGACGCGGGAGGTGAAACCGGGGGGACATGCCACACCCCTGCTTTGGTGAAATTCTCGTGTCTGTGGGCAACTGCCGGCCGCGCGGCTTTGCGGCCCGCAACTCGCATCCTGAGCTCCGCAAATCCGCTAAGCGGCAGGGTTATCACGTAAGGAGTCCCCTGATTCTCACCGACTTCGATCAGTTCGGGAAATTCGCGGCGGTCGGCGGCGCGCAGTTGTCTGATCAGCTCCGCCTGCATGCGGGCATGCTCGCCAACGAACAGGAAGACACTGAGCTTCCGCCCCGTTGCGATCTCGCGGGCGTTAAAGGTCTTTGTCTGCTCGTCTTCGATGAGATCTAGAAGCTCGTATTGATCATCGAAACCCATGCGCGCTCCCTGCCTATGATCTCACATCGGCAACTGCCGAT
This sequence comes from Acidobacteriota bacterium, assembly GCA_050011535.1. Taxonomy (GTDB): domain Bacteria; phylum Acidobacteriota; class UBA6911; order UBA6911; family UBA6911; genus JAFNAG01. The sequence continues at coordinate 113,503 of JBEKIX010000003.1, read as the reverse complement.
CAATCATGCAGAATAGACTGGCATCGCGGCGCCGGTGTGGAGTAATCTCTCACCCGAAGAGTTCGATCGCATGGTGGATCGGTGCGGATGCTGAAGGGGTATCTATGCTCCCAGCGGATGAAGATCATGAAACACCTATCAAGGGTTGTCTGGTCCGAAGGCATGTACTTGGCCCCGCATCACTTCCAGGTGCAGAGCCGATATTTTGAAGATTCCATCCAATTTGCGTCTTCGGCCCTGTGGTTCGAGCCGTATGGTTTCATCGGCTGCGGGCTGGATGGTGAAGCCCTGCGCAACGGCACACTGTCGCTCCTGCACGCGCGCGGCATCCTTCCCGATGGTCTGCCGTTTCAGATGCCGGACTGCGACCCACTGCCGCCAGTGCGGAGTATCGCGGATCTCTTTCCGCCGGCGCGTGACAAGGTTGTGGTCCTGCTGGCCATTCCAGAGCGCAAACCCAATGGTGTGAATTGCGTCGATTCCCCAGGCGAGTGCGGCGGGGTACGATATATCGCTGAGTTGCAGCCCGTCGCAGACGAAACCACCGGCCGCGATGAGAAGCCGATACTGGTAGGCCGCAAGAATTTTTCCCTGTTGCTAGACTTCGAGGCGGCGGAGGGCATTCTTGCGATGCCGGTTGTGCGCATCATGCGCGATGGCACAGGCCATTTTGTTTTCGATCCGGAATATATCCCGCCTTCGATGACGATCGCCGCGAGCGACAGGCTAACCCTCCTTCTCAAGCGGTTGATAGAGATCCTCGATGAAAAGAGCGTGGCTCTCTCCACCGGCAGCGCCGTACCCGGACGAAGCTGGGCCGAGTACTCGACGCGGGATATTGCGCAGTTCTGGCTCCTCCACACCGTGAATTCGGCCCTGGCCCCGTTGCGTGAGATGTACGCCAGCCGGCATGTGCATCCCGAGCGTTTGTTCGTGCAGATGCTGCGCCTAGCCGGCGCACTATGCACCTTCGCGATCGAGTCGCATCCACGCGACCTGCCGCTTTACGATCATCGCAACCTGGACGGCTGTTTCGGAGAGCTGGACCATTACATCCGTATGCATCTGGAGACGGTGGCGCCGACGAACGTGGTCTCAATACCGCTCAAGAAATCGGCAAATTATTACTACGATGGTGAGATTGCCGACCAGCGCTGCCTTGACCGTGCACGCTGGGTTTTTTCGATTCGCAGCGCCACGGGCGAGGTCGAGCTCATTGCCAAAACGCCTCAACTGGTGAAGGTCTGCTCCAGGCTCTTCATTCCGAAGCTGGTCGAAAGGGCCCTGCCCGGCATGGCACTGACGCACTTGCCCACTCCGCCCGCTGCGCTTGCAACGCGAGTGGATGCCCAGTACTTCAGCATCAGCCGTTCCGGCCCGTGCTGGGACCACATCGTGCAGACGCGGCAGGTAGGCGTCTATGTTCCCGGCGAGTTGCCGGATCCCGAACTCGAATTGCTGATTATCCTCGAATCCTGATCAGGAGATTCTGCGATGACACCCAATCCCGGGTCTCCCGCGCCGCTCCGGCGGCACGAGAACCTTGCCCTTGTTTTTCAAGAGATCCTGACGGTCAGCGAGCGGTTGCGCTCAGGCCGCCAGGCCGTTTCGGACCCGGCGGCGTTCCGCAGGCAAGTTATCGAAGCCATCAGGACTGCGGAGCAGCAGGCCCGCAGCCAGGGATACAATGCCGAGGACATCAAGCTCGCGATTTTTGCCGGAGTGGCGTTCGTGGACGAGTCCGTGCTCAACCTGCGCCTGCCCATCTTTGCAGATTGGCCGCGACGGCCGCTGCAGGAGGAACTCTTCGGGCATCACGTGGCGGGCGAGATCTTCTTCAAGAACCTGCAGGAACTGCTGGGAAAGAGCGATTCACAGGACTTGGCCGATCTTCTGGAAGTGCACCTGTTGTGCCTCCTGCTGGGCTTCGCAGGCCGCTACAGCCTCGGCGGGCGTGGCGAATTGCGGGCGATCGCCGATGCCACGGCCGACAAGATCCGGCGCATTCGCGGCGACAGCGGAGCGCTCTCCCCGGCATGGGCGCTGCCGCAGGAAACGCCGCGCAAGTCAGGGGCTGATCCGTGGGTCAAGAAAGTCGGAATGGTCGCGGCTGCCTGTTTCGTTTTTGCCGTGATCCTATTTATTATCTACAAAGTGATCCTCGGCTCCGGAGTGTCCAGCCTGGGCGATTTCGCTGGAAAGCTATAAGGAGACGCCGCCATGAAAATCCAATGGGCAGCAGGCGCCGCCCTGGTCGGGTATCTAATGCTGGCATGGGTGATGGGCCGTGTGCTGCACCTCGATACCGGTCGCTTTTATATCCTGTTCGCAGTCCTTGCTGTGCTGGGCATCGGCGCCACCACACTGTTCCTCTGGTTCTGGAACAAAACTCGGGGGAGCTCCGCGAGCGCGGCGGGCGGGAGCGCCGGCCCCGTGGAGAATGACAATGAGATCGATGAGCTCGTGCGCGAAGCCGAAAGCCGTCTGGCGGCGTCGAACCTCGCCCGGGGAGCGAAACTGGCAAATCTGCCGCTGGTGTTCGTAATCGGCGAGGCCGGATCGACGAAAACCAGTACGATCCTGCATTCCGGCCTGGACTCAGAGCTACTGGCGGGAAGTGTTTACCAGGACACCCACGTTGTGCCGACGCGACTCGCGAACATCTGGTTTGCGCGCGGCATGATATTTGTAGAGGCCGGAAGCAAACTGTTGTCGGAGCCCGGACGCTGGATGCGGCTGTTGCAGAGGCTGCGACCCGGCCGGCTGCGCTCAGCGATGCGGGCCGGGCAAGCGCCGCGCGCTGCCCTGTTGTGCTTCGATGCCGAGACCTTTACGCGACCCGGGTCCGCGGACGCTCTGGCGGCCGCGGCCAAGAATCTGCAGGCGCGGCTGGGCGAAGTTTCGCAGCAGTTCGGTATCAGCTACCCGGTGTACGTGCTGTTCACCAAGATGAATCGCGTGGCTTTCTTCGAGGAGTTCGTCCACAACCTGACTGCCGAGGAAGCGGTGCAGGTGCTGGGCGCGACGTTGCCGTTGCCCGTGCAGAGCACGAGCGGTGTCTATGCTGAGGAAGAAAGCAGGCGGCTGGGCGCTGCGTTCGACGCCATCTTCCATTCGCTGGCAGACCATCGGCTCACCTTCCTGCCGCGGGAGAACGCTCTGGAGAAGATCCCGGGCGCCTATGAATTTCCGCGCGAGTTCCGCAAGCTCCACCATGGTCTGGTGCAGTTTTTGGTGGATCTCTGCCGACCGAGCCAGTTGCGCGCCAGCCCGTTCCTGCGCGGTTTCTATTTCTCAGGCGTGCGCCCCGTGACGGTGCAGGACACACCAGTGGCAGCCGCGCGGCCTGCGGCATCGCAGCGTTCCCCGTTTGAAGCAGCAGCGGGGGCAACAGCGATCTTCCATGTGGGTGCGACGCCTCCGGCAGCTCAGGCTCCCTCGGCGCCGACCGCGGCGGGCGCACATAAGGTGCCGCAGTGGCTCTTCCTGAGCCAACTCTTCGCCGAGGTGATTCAGCGGGACGAGACCGCGCTGGGCGCCAGCGGCAGCAGTACCAAGGCGAGCACGTTGCAGCGCACTCTTTTAGCGGCAGCGGCGGCGTTATTCCTGGTGTTCGCCGTCGGTTTCACAATCTCGTTCTTCGGTAATCGCGCGCTCGAGAAGGAGGTGCTGAACGCGGCGCAGGGGATTCCGGCGAGCGAGGCCGGCGGCATGAGCCTGCCCAGCGTGGAGGCGCTGCAGAAGCTCGATGCACTTCGGCAGGTGCTGGTAAAGCTGACCGACTACCAAGAACACGGTGCGCCGCTCGGTCTCCGCTGGTTTCTCTACAGCGGCGGCGATCTCTATCCGGGTGTGCGGCGGATCTATTATGCGCGCTTTCATCAGTTGCTTTTCGCCCAGACGCAGGAAAGCCTGCTCGCCTCGCTGCAGCGGCTTGCCGTGCCGCCGGCGCCGACCGCCGACTATGGCACGACCTATGACACTCTCAAGGCTTATCTCATCACAACTTCAGAATGGAAGCGCAGTTCCTCCTGGCTCTCCCCCGTGCTGGCGAGCCGGTGGTCCGCAGGTCGCCAGGTGGACAGCATCTCGCCGCTGGCCGTGAAGCAGTTCAATTTTTATGCGGAGGATCTCGCGCGCGCGAATCCGTTCGGCGAAAAAAACGACCCGGCTGCCATCGAGCGGGCGCGGAACCACTTGTCGAAGTTCTCGGGCATCGACCAGATCTACCAATTCATGCTCTCGGATGCATCGCGTCGCGCTAAGAAGATCAACTTCAACGAGCAGTTCCCCGGCTCGGCGGAGGTGGTGATCAACAACCGTGACGTCCCGGGAGTTTTCACCAAGGCTGGTTGGGCAGCCATGCAAGAGAACCTGGCCAAGGTAGACAAATTCTTCAGCGGCGAGCGCTGGGTGCTGGGCGATTACGGCGCTGCCAAGCCGGATGCGGCCAAGCTCGAAGAAGGACTGCGCAACCGCTACACGTCGGATTACATCGCCAGGTGGAGCGAGTTCATGCGCAACAGCGCGGTCGTCCGCTACAGCAACCTGCAGGATGCCGCGAAGAAGCTGAACACCCTGTCCGGCGCCGGGACGCCGCTCATGGCGCTCTTTTGGGTAGTGACACAAAACACAGCGGTGAATTCGCCGCGGGTGACGGAAGTTTTTGACGCGGTGCAGAAAGTGGTGCCGCCGCCTGCGACCACGGTGCAATACGTGTGGCCAACAAACCAGGAGTACATGGGATCGCTGGCATCATTGCAAACGGCCATTAGCCAGCTGGCTGATATTCCCGGACTGCCGGATCCCAATCGCGCCCTGCCAGCACGGCAGAGCGCCGACAACGCGCGCAACGTCGTGAAGAAGATGGGATACACTTTCAAGATCGACCCCGAAGCTCACCTGGAAGCGATCACAACCAGACTCCTGGAGGCGCCGATCGAGTTCGCCGATGCGCTCACCAGGGGCATGGGAGTGGGTGAGATCAACGCCAAGGCCCGGCAGTTCTGCGCGGCCTTCGCCGGGCTCGCCAACAAGTTCCCATTCAATTCAGCCGCCACCGCGGAAGCCAGCCTGCAGGAACTCAACGCCATTTTCCGTCCGGGTGAAGGCAAACTCTGGTCCTTCTACGACGAGTCGCTTCAGAACCTGTTCCAAAAACAAGGCACACAGTATGTGCCCAACTCCGCAGGAGGCATTCCATTGGCACCTGCGTTCGTTGCCTTTTTCAACCAAGCCGCGCGCTTCTCCGAGGCACTGTACCCGGGAGGCGAAAAGGACCCCGGCCTGCGCTTTACCTTGACGCCGCAAGCTTCGGATCAGATCAGCGACATGACCGTGACTATCGACGGACAAACAACCAAGGGACTGGGCCAGGGCGCTCAACGGCAGTACACTTGGCCCGGAAGTAGTACGCGCAACGTGCGGATCAGCGCGAAGCTCTCCGGGGGATCGGACTTCGAGTTCCAGAACCGCGATGGGTTGTGGTCATTGTTCCGATTCTTTGCCGATGCCGACCGCTGGAGCCCGGCGGGCAATGGATATCTGCTGGAGTGGGTCGTGCGGCAGGGCAGGGAAGGCCGGCCGGTGATGGTGGGCGGCAAGGAACTCGTGTACCGCTTCGTTGTGAACATGGGATCTGCCGCTCCCGTCTTCCAGAAGGAATTTCTGAACGGATTGCACTGCGTGCCACTGGCGACGCGGTAAGCGCTGCGAGACCCGGCACCCGGTAGGTGAACTCCCGCTCTGTGATGCCCGACGGCAAAGCGACCCAACCGCCAGGCGAGTCTCTGGATATTGGAATGGCAGAGAAGGAGGAGTGATATGCCGCAAAGAAAACTCTGTCGCGAACCGGCGGCGGGAGGGCCCTGCGTGTTGCGTGTCAATGCAACGGATGAATTGTTTTTCCCCCACGTGGACAGCTGCATGGCAATCACCTTTCTGATGAGCAGTGGAGCCATGCTCGGGGGACATGTCCCCATGCAATGGGGGGCAAACGCGCCGCTCTATCCACTCGGCAACGCGCGGAGAATCATTCAGGAGATGTCCAACCAAGCTGCCGGGGAAACGATTGTGGGCCTGATCTCCTTGTGCGACCTCAGCGCCAGTCTGGATGGTGTTAATCCGGCGTGGCCGCTGGATGCCATTTACCTGAACGTGCCGATTCAGGGTGTCCCTCATCTCATCCTGGATGCCCGAGGAGCCGCACATGGAGTGGATCTGAGCGTAAACAGCCAGACTAAGATGGTGAGGGCGGTGCGGTGTGGCGAAACAGGTGGAGGGACGGTCCGATGGTTCAATGGATTGAATGGCAAGGTGATGGTCTGACCCAAGATGTTGCTCTGCGCCCGAAAGGATGCGCTGTTGGCTGACTCCTACGATGAAGTTAGGTATCCGAGCCTCCCTCGAAGCCAGAGCCATCCGGCGTATGTCGCGGCGCTAGCCACAATTGCCGGCTTCCAGCCCCCGCCGATGGAGCACTGGCGGGTGCTAGAGATCGGCTGCGGAGACGGCGCAAACATCCTCCCTTTAGCCTTTGACTATCCGGAAGGCCAGTTCATCGGCGTGGACCGCGCTCATGTTCCGATCGACGCAGGTCGAACTCTCGCCGGAAGTCTGGGATTGGCAAACATCGAACTGCATGCACTCGATGTGCTCGACTGGGATTCAGGAGGGGAATTCGATTATATCATCGCTCATGGGGTTTATTCCTGGGTTCCGTCGCAGGTGCGTGAAAAAATCCTTCGGATTTGCAGCGCCACTCTGAAGCGGCAGGGATTGGCTTACATCAGCTACAACGCGCTCCCCGGCAGCCATTTCCGCCGTTATGCCTGGGATTTCCTCCGCTTCCACGGACGCCGCCAGGCGGATCCGGCGGCTCGCATGGAACGCGCACGCGAGCTCGCGCGACTCATGGTCGAAACCGAGGTGACGGAACCGCTGGGAATAGCCGTCCGGAAAGAAATGGAGAATGTGCTCGAGCGAGATCCGGCAGCGGTCTATCACGACGATCTTGGCAATCCAAACGATCCTTTCTACCTCCTGGAGTTCGTCGCGCAGGCGACCGCCCACGGTCTTCAATACCTGGGTGATGCTGAACCGCAGCGCGATGCGGTCCGCGGGTTGCCGTTCGATGTCGAGGATTGGCTCGAAGCACGGCAGTATGGAGACTTTCTGGCGCGCAGGCGGTTTCGTGAAACCCTGCTATGCCGGCAGGAAATCTCTCCGGATCGGAAGCTCTCCTTTGACCGGTTTCAGAATTTGTTCGCCAGCTCGCGCGCGCGGCCATGCGAACCACAGGAGGACGGCCAGCAAAAGTTCGAACTCCCCAAGGAAGGCAGCCTGACGACGAACCATCCCCTTGCCAAAGATCTGCTATGCCGCCTGGCGTCCCTCTGGCCCGACTCGATTCGTGTGTCCGAGCTTCCGCTCGCCAATTTTCCGCCGGATGCCGCGGCCGACCTGCTGATGCGCTTGCTCGAAGGGGGAGCCATCGAGCTGAGAGTCAGCCCGCCGAAGATCGCCAAGGCAGTCAGCGCACGGCCGGCCGTGAGTGCTCTGGCGCGCATGCAGGTTGCGGCGGGCTGCCGGATGGTTACCAACCAGCGGCATCAAAACATCGAATTCGAGGATGACAAAGGCCGCACGCTCGTCTCGCTCCTGGATGGGAGCCGCGACCGCGTTGCGCTGGCCCATGCGTTGGCAGCTGCCGGGATTGGCGAAGGTGAAATTGAGAGTTCCCTCGAGAGGAGCCTCGGCGGATTGCATCGCTTGTGCCTGCTCACGGAATAGGCGTGGGTGCCCGCTGGAATCAGAGTCGAAAGGCGGGGTGATTCTGCGCGGCCTGCCTGCGGGGCTGCAGACCATCCATCTGCAGAATTGCGACAGCCGCCGCTCCTACTTGTTCGGCTTGCCAGGCTATGCGGTATTACCGCAAGTTCCATGATCCCTTGCCGGCTTCCAAGTGGCCCCTGGCTGGTTCCATATCCTGCAGTGTCAAGCAAATACTTTTTAATTGTTTGGGAATTGTCGATATAATATCCACAAATAAAAAGGAGACAGAGTATGCGTCGCTACCTTGCATTGGTTCTCTTCCTCGGCACTATCGTTCCAGGTGCTTCCGCTCAACAGAAACCAAGGATAGCCGTAATGAATTTCGATTACGCTACCGTGAAGAGTGACAGTCAGGCCATATTTGGAACGGACGTCGACATCGGCAAAGGCATCACAGACCTCCTGGTCGAAAAACTGGTCAACGGCGGTGCTTTCTCGGTGATCGAGCGGAAGGCGCTTGATACCTTGGTTACCGAGCAAAACATCTCGAACAGCGATCGCTTCGATGCTAATTCCGCTGCCAAGCTGGGGCATCTCCTGGGCGTAGATGTGATGATCATCGGCAGCATCACCCAATTCGGCCGTGATGACAAGTCCACCAACATCGGTGGCAGCGCGGTCGGGGGCATCACCGGCCGGTTCGGCGTGGGCGGGGTGGGCAAGCGGCAAGCCAAGGCGGTGGTAGGGATTACCGCCCGCATCGTCAACACGAGCACGGGCGAGATTCTGAGTGTCGCGACGGGTAAAGGAGAATCCAAGCGCTCCGGCACCACGCTGCTTGGCGCGGGAGGTAATTCCAGCGATGCGGGCGGAGGCGTTGTGGACATGAAGAGCAGCAACTTCGCCAATACCATTCTAGGTGAGGCCATCGGGCAGGCCGTGGACTCCGTAGCCGCGCAATTGCAGGAAAACGCCGGCAAGGTGCCGGCCAGCGTCGTCAAGGTCGACGGTCTGGTGGCCGATGTCAACGGCGACACGCTGGTGCTGAACGTCGGCAGCAAAGCGGGTGTCAAGGTAGGCGACAAACTGTCCGTTGTGCGCACCGGCCGTGAGGTTCGGGATCCCTCCACTGGAAAAGTCATCCGCCGTATTGAGGAAGCGCTCGGCGAGGTTGTGATCACCGAGGTGGATGAGCAGTCCTCGGTCGGCAAGTACACCGGAACCGCTCCGGCAAAGGTCGGGGACCGGGTCCACAACTAGGTTTGAATTCCATGAGCTACGAAGTCGGTTCGCGCGTCGGCGACTACGAGGTATTGCAGGTTCTCGGCGCCGGCGGTATGGGGTGTGTCTACAAGGTCCGGAATGTCATTTCCGATCGCGTCGAAGCGATGAAAGTGCTGCTACCGGATCTGGAGCGGGATCCTGATCTTGCCAACCGTTTTATGCGCGAGATCAAGGTGCAGGCAAGTCTCGTTCATCCCAACATCGCCGCGCTGCACACGGCGCTCCGCATCGACAATCAGCTGTTGATGCTGATGGAGTATGTCGAGGGCGTTACCCTGGAAAACAGGATGGAGTCCGGCCCGGTGCCCATCGATCAGGCTGTGGACTATATTGCGCAGGTGCTCTCGGCGCTCGCTTATGCGCACGGGCATGGCGTGGTGCATCGCGACATCAAGCCGGCTAACATGATGATCACGTCCGGCGGCATGGTGAAGCTGATGGACTTCGGCATCGCAAAAATGACGGCCGACCGCAAGCTCACACAGACCGGCAGCACGGTGGGTTCGTTGTATTACATGTCGCCGGAGCAGATCAGGGGTGCGCTGGATCTCGATCCGCGTTCCGACCTCTATTCGCTCGGGGTTTCGCTTTACGAACTCGTCACCGGCGCGCGGCCCTTTCAGGGCGACAGCGAGTACTCGATTATGGCGGCCCATCTCCAGACCAATCCGCCGCCCCCGATTCAGATCTCCCCGAACCTGCCGCCCGCCCTGAGCGAAATCATCCTGCTTGCGCTCGAAAAAGATCCGGCGAAGCGTTTCCAGACCGCGGACGCCTTTCGGTCGGCGCTGCTCAGTGTGTGCCCGTCGCGGCAAGCAGCTGCCCAGACACCTGCTTCGGTTTTTGCTCCCATCGTTGTGACGCAACCCCCACCCGCCGCGGTTGCGCCGCCACCCCCTCGCGCTACGCGCAGCCGCCGGGGCCTTTGGATCGCAGTAGGATCGCTCGTAACCATAGCCGTGCTGGTGGTTGTGGCCACACAGTTGCCGAGGTTCCGCCATACGGCCGCGGAGAGCCCTGCAATCCAGACTCCTCCTGCTTCCCCTGCTGCTTCTGCCGCGGGATCGCAGGCGCCGATGTCGAATCCTGTTACTGAACCTGAAGCTGCGCGGCCGGCAAGCCAGTCTGAAGTCACCGCTACGCCCCGGCAGAATGTCATGCCGCGCAAGGAGTCGCCCGTGGCAACGTCCGCTGCCACCGCTCAATCCCCGCACCGCGAAGTCTTGCCGAACGCCACTCAAACAACATCGCAGCCGGCGGCGCAACAACAGCAACCGGCTCCCCCGCCAGTTTCACGGCCGGCGCAGACTGCTCCCGCGCAACCTACGCAGCCGCCCGGCGCGGACGCGAAAGCGGCCGAACAGTTGAGCGAAATCCGGGATCAATTCAACCTTCTTGGTGTGCGTATCGGGACGGTCAAAAGCAGCCTCGAAAACCTGCGGCGGCAGCAGGCTGCTTCAGGTCTCGGGCTGCGGGGCGATATGGCGGATGCCGCGCAGCGGATGGACCTCTACTTTGCCGAAACCGAGAAGGCTCTCAATCGCAGCGACGCGCAGGCAGCCAAGCGGAATCTGGACCTCGCCGAGCGCGAAGTCTCGAAACTGGAGAAATTCCTGGGTAAGTAGCCCGGCTATTCCGGCAACACCAGGAATCCCCGCTGCAGCATCTGGCGCATGACGTTGAGGCAACCCGCAGCAATCGCGTCGAAAGGAACCTTGGCATCGGCGGCCGATCCCGCGGCCAATTCGCGCAGTGTTCTCGTTCCGTCACACTGCCGTATGAGATTGGCGATGCTCGCGTCCACACTGGCCTCGAACTTGAATCCCTCCCCCTGGCGCAGTGCATAACTCCCCTCGCTCCACGCCTTGCCGTCCCAAGTGCGCGCCGTCGTCACGGCCAGGGATGGTGCCATTTGCAGCTTCAGATCAAACAACCCGTTCCCGAGCCGCTCGATTTCATCGGATGCAGCAAAGTATTGCCACACGGCATTGCCGAATGAGTCCGGCTGACGATTGGGAAGGTGCTCCAGTTGCACCCAGTTTCGCGCCGTGCCGCTTCGCCGCCGAAGCGCGATGAGTCCTTCCGAGATGGATGTAACGCCCCGGCCTTCGAAGTATTCGGCATATGCGTCATACAAACGGCCCTGTTCCCTGAAATCGAGCACATCCGTGTCGAAGACCGTTTCCTCGGCGTGGAACGGCGCATCTTTGGTACACAGATGTAGCACCAGGGCGTCGCACGGCAGATCATGCAACCACTCCGAAATCCGCTTGCGCCAATCTGCGCCACCGAAATTGGGCCATTCGGCTGTGCACTGGAAGATGCCGCCCTCTTCCAGATAGTCCGGCGCTTCGGCTACGATCTGTCGGCATAGAGAGTCGAGTTCCTGGCCGCTGTCCCGAAAGCTGTAGCGCGCGGCCGGGCCCAGGACGCAAGGTGGGTTGGCAAGGATCAGGTCGAACTTGCGCCCGCCGGCTGGTTCAAATGTACTGCCGGTCGCGAACTCTATGTTGGAGATGCCGTTCAGTCTGGCATTGAAGGTGGCGAACTGAATGGCGCGCGAGTTCATATCGGTTGCGAGGACTTGGCCGCCCTGGCGCGCAGCCAGGAATCCCAAAACACCGCAGCCGGTGCCGAGGTCAAGAATGTCGTGGAAAGGCCTCTGCACCCTGAATTGCACGAGTGCAGCCGTGCTGTTGGTCATCCCACAGACGTAATCCTCCTGCGCGCCACAGTCGAGCAGTTCGGGTTTTTCAGACGCCAACAGGAGCCCGTCGAAGTAGCTGATCGCCACCAGGCCCTGCACATGTTCGCCGTCTGTTTGCAGCAATCCTGCTTTGCACCACTCTTCGAGCGGTATCGGACTCATGGCCGCGCGCGCAACGGCTGCGCGGACCGTAACGCCGAGCAAAAACAGGCGGGCGAGGACGTCCAGCGGCCTTTCCGCGGCCGTAAGGCGGAACAGGCGCGGTAGGTTGCGCCCGCCGCGGGCGCGCATTTCAATGACCTCGGGAACCTTCTCCGGTGAGGGGGAAAGATATCCGGCCACGGCAAAAGCCTTACGGAATCGCAACGCTTGCTCTTCCGATACCGAGGCGAGCCGCGCGGGATCGGCGCGAATGGGAAAATGACGGATCGTGCTCAGGTCCACTGGCTTTAAATCGGCGTCAAGACGCGAGCTGCGCCCAGGAACAGAGCGGTGGTTATGACACCGACGATTATCGTGATCACAAAATAAATCACGATAATGACGACCGCAGACGCGATCATATAGGCCACCACTTTGTCCTGCGGCGTCTTCATGATTAACGGAACACCAAGATAGAAAAGATAGATGCTGTAGATGCCACCTGCCAGCGTACCCAGGACGCCGATGATCGGCAGCAAATTGCAGATGCCGGCAATCCACAGCGCCGTGTAACTGTAGGCCACCAACTTCAGTGCGTCGACGATAGTTCCTTGCGACTGGAAGGTAGGCGCCAGCTTTTCGATGATGAATGCGGCAAGGTAGACCCCGCCGAGCGACAAAACATACATCAGGATCAAGCCACCCAAACCGGCCGCCAACGGGATCCGCAACACACTCGCGATCAAAGCGCCGAGCAAGGCGGAACCGATGAAGCCCGCGATTGCCGGAATGGCCGCCAAAATGACGATGTAGCCGGTAAACAAGCTCGCCACGCTTGTCGTTTCGCTGGCAATCACCGGCCATTCCTGCTTCGGCTTCGTAAGGATGTTGGTGACGCGGGTCATGAGGCGGGGAGCTGTGGCCCCAGCGGCAGGAGCATAGCTCCGCTCTGCCGGAGGTGGCGCGGATGGACTCGGGCCGGCACTGGCTGTAACTCCGGCGGTTGCGCCGCAGGAAGTGCAGAAGGCGGCTCCCTCATTCATTTTTGCTCCACATTTTGAACAAAACGCCATGTCATATCCTCTTGTCTAAAGGCCAAGCGACCGCTCGCCAACGACGCCAAGCGACCGTTCAGTCCGGGTCAACTTCACAGGTTGAAACGAACACCAATTAGAACCGCACATAGTAGTTTTGCCGACGATGGCGCGACAGAAGATCGTCCTTCGGCAGAGGCTATCCGATTACTTTCAACCGGTCAACAAGAGAATTGGCGCCCGGTTTATTTCTTAAGAGTCCAATATATTGTGATGGAATTGTACTTCTGTTTGCCGCTGTAAAGGATGATCAGCGACCAGCCGTTGTCCTGTGCGGGCGCCAGTCGGATATTGACGTCTTTTGGCTCCACCCTGATCGCTACAGGCACCCCGGGTAATTTCCCTGTCAGAACTCCGAAATTGGCCCCCTTCGGGCTGATTGTCAGAATTGTGTTTTTTCCTATCGGTCCCGTCCAGGTGAGGATGCCTGTCATCGGAATCGGAGCGCGTATGTCACCTTTGGCGGGAGCAGGCCTCGTGGCTACGGTTTTTGGTGCCGATGGTCTGTCCGCCTTGGCTGGTTGCGCCACGACCGGAGGGGTAGCACCCGCTGAGGGCTCGGACGCCTTCCCCGTCCGTTTGGCAACTTCGGGAGCGGCTGGCACCGCCGCAGTGTCATTGCTTTGGGCGATCGAAGGCGGCTGGGGAGCGGAAGCCAGGGGGATGGACTCGCGCGTGCCGAGGGTTCGGACCAGCACAATTACGACGGCGATAACGAGCAGCCCGGCAACGGCAATCCAGACCAGCCTGACAGGCTTCCTTGCCGGCGCTTCAGGGAGAGCCTGAGGCTCTGCGACCTGCGCCGCCGTCAAGCCGGCTGCGACGGAGCTGTGCTCCTTTGCCGCGAGAGGAGAAGTAGAGTCAAGATCTGGTCGCCCCGCATCCGAATCGGGCCCGCCGGGGGGCGGAGCATTAAACAATCCCGAAGCATCATAATTGCCTGCAACGGACGCAGCAGCAGGCTGGAGACCGGAGGCAGCAGAGCGCGCACGTGCCTCTGCCGGGGCTTCGCCCAGCATCGTCGTCGTCACTTCCTCCGGGACTGTTCCGGGCGGGAGCGAAGTCGTGGAACCGGCCTCCTTCACAGCCGAGCTTTCTTGGGGCTGATGTCCTGGGCCGGCTTTTTCCAAAAGAGGCCCGTCAGCCGTTGGATGTGCATGGAACGAAGGAATCGATCGCTCCTCTGCTCGGCCCGACAACTCAGCCTGGTGATACTCGCTTGCCGCTTCCAGATCCCGCGTAAAACCCGAGCAGTCCGGATAACGGTGTGCCGGCTCCTTTGACAGGGCTTTTTTGAAAACGGCCTGGATTTCCGGACCCAGGTTCGTGCTTACATACTCTGGCTCCTCCCATAGGATCTTGGTGAGAACTGCCGTCAGAGTAGGTCCGTCAAACGGCAGCTTTCCGGTCAGCATCCGGAATGCCACCACGGCGAGGCTGAACTGATCGGAATGGCCATCAACCTGTCGTCCTTGCGCCTGTTCGGGTGACATGTAATTGGGTGTGCCAACGACAAAGCCGGCCTGAGTCAGTCCTGTCGATTCCGAGATCTTCGCAACACCAAAGTCGGCGATCTTCACCGTCCCTGCGTGGCATACCATGATGTTGGAAGGTTTGATATCCCGGTGGATGACGCCTTTGCTGTGGGCATAGTCCAGCGCTGCCGCCGCCTTGTTCAAAACTCCCAGGAGCGTTCTGCGATGTTGGGGAACTCCGCTGGAGAAAACTTCTTCCATCGTGATGCCGTCGACGAACTCCATCACGATGTAGGCTTTTTCGTCCTTCTCGCCGATGTCGTAGACGGTCACAATCCCGGGATGGGAGAGGACGCCGGCCGATTGGGCTTCCCGACGGAGCCGCAGTCGCAGCTCGTCGCGGGTCTGGCCGGCTTGCATCGCTCCCATATTGATGGTCTTGATAGCGACTGTGCGGCCGATGAGTGGATCCCAGGCGGCGTAGACTATTCCCATCGCTCCTCGACCGACTTCTCTGGTAACCTGGTACCGGCCTATGTTTTCCACAATCTGGATATTATAGCTTGTCCTTGCTAATAATTCCGTATTGACTGATAACATCGCTAAGTTACCAATAGGAAAAGGACGCACTCGATGAATGACAACATCCTGCTTCAAACGAGCGGCATGCAAATCGCAACGAGAGCCGGGAAGCCCTTGAAATTGCGCGGAGTTGGTCTCGGCGGATGGATGAACATGGAGAACTTCATCACCGGCTATCCGGCGACGGAGTCTCTGCAGCGGAAAGCACTGCAGAAGGCGCTCGGCAACGACGGCTACCGGCAGTATTTCGATCGGTTCCTCGACGTCTTTTTTGGAGACGAGGATGCGGCCTTCCTCGCCAGCCTCGGGCTGAATTGCGTGCGTCTGCCGGTGAACTACCGTCACTTCGAAGATGACATGAAGCCGTTCGAACTCAAGGAGGAGGGATTTCTCCTGCTCGACCGCGCAATCGAGCGTTGCGCGCGGCACGGCCTCTACACGGTGATTGACCTGCACGCGCTTCCCGGGTTCCAAAACCAGCACTGGCACAGCGACAATCCTACCCACTGGGCCTTCTTCTGGTCCCACAAACACTTCCAGGACCGCGTCGTTCACCTCTGGGAAGAGCTCGCCCGCCGCTATCGCAACAACCCATGGGTAGCGGGCTACAACCCAGTCAATGAGCCCGGCGACGCGAGCGGCGGCGCACTGTATCCCTTCTACGAGCGTCTGCACGAGGTGATGCGTGCCATCGACCCGGATCACATGCTCTTCCTTGACGGTGACCGCTACTCGACTGAATTCGACATCTTCCGCGAGGTCTGGCCAAACACCATCTATACATGTCACGACTATGGCCTGCCCGGATTTGTCGACGCAGGTGACTATCCGGGCGTAAGCCGGGGTCAGTTCATTGATCGGGATGTGCTCGAGCGGACATTCCTCCAGCGCACCGAGTATATGCGCCGCACCAAGACCCCGATCTGGGTCGGCGAATTCGGCCCGGTCTACACGGGAGACGAGTCGAAGGACGAGATGCGCTACCGGTTGCTCGTCGACCAGTTGGAGATCTATCGGCAGCACGGTGCCAGCTGGAGCATTTGGACTTACAAGGACATCGGACTTCAGGGTCTCGTCTATGCGGATCCGGCCTCGCCCTACATGCAGCGGATTCGACCGGTGCTCGAGAAAAAGGCCCGGCTCGGCGTTGACGCATGGGGCTCGACCGACGCAGGCGTCCGGCACATCATGAGACCGATCGAGGAGACTTTCCACCGCGAGTTCCCCGGCTTCCGGCCCTTTCCGTGGGGGCAGGATTCGTGGGTGCAGGTGCTCGTCCGACACATCCTTCTCGCCGAGCCGCTCGTCGACGATTTCGAGCGCTGTTTCCAGGGGCTTCGCGGCGAGCAGGTGGTCACGCTTGCGGACTCGTTCCGGCTTGAGAGCTGCATCCGCCGGCAGCGCTTATTGGATATCCTGCGCGCCGACGCGGGCCGATCTTGAACTGCCGCGGGATGAGTGCGATTAAACCTCTATTTCGTCAAACAGTCTGCGACCCCAATATCATCAGGGGTGACACCGGCGACGCGATCGATTTGGAAAACATCGCCGTCCCCTCCGGTGGCCACGACGGCCAATGATGGAGGAGCAGTCTCTTCCATCTGGCTGACAAAGATGAAGCGCCGGCCATCTACGGTCATGGGATAGTCTGTCCAGAATACTATTCTGGCCGCCAAGCTAGTGAATCTCGGGCAGTCAATCGTATGCCAGGTTTGGCGCGAGCCAGTGCTCGACTGCGTCAAGGCTCATGCCCTTTCGTAATGCATAGTCTTCGACCTGGTCCCGCCCGATCTTGCCGATTGCGAAGTATCGCGCCTCCGGATGCGCGAAATAATAGCCGCACACTGAGCTGGCCGGTATCATGGCGAAGCTTCCCGTGAGCGTAATGCCGGTGCGCTCCTCGGCCTCCAGCAATTCAAAAAGTGTGCGCTTCTCCGTGTGATCGGGACATGCCGGATAACCCGGCGCGGGACGGATGCCACGGTAGCGCGCGCGAATCAATTCATCGAGGCCCAAGTTTTCCCCGATCCCATAACCCAGGACTTCGCGGGCTCTCTTGTGCAGATATTCTGCAAACGCTTCGGCCAGGCGATCCGCAAGAGCCTTGGTCATGATGGAGCGGTAATCGTCGTGCTCGCGTTCGAATGCAAGGCACAGGTCGTCCACTCCGATGCCCGCAGTCAAAGCGAATGCTCCAAGATAATCCGGCACGCCGGATGCTTTCGGGGCGATAAAGTCGGCCAGTGCGTAGTTGCATTGCCCTTCCGGCTTTTCGACTTGCTGGCGCAAGGTATGGATGACTGCCAGCGGCGAGCTTCGCGACTCATCTTTATATATCTCGATGTCGTCGCCGTTGCTGTTGGCCGGGAAAAAGCCGTACACCGCGCGTGCTGCGACCAGCCGCCGCGCGACCAGGTCATCCAGAAGCGCGCGCGCATCGCTCCAGAGTTCCTTCGCTCTTCCTCCTACGGCCGCATCCTCGAGGATCTCGGGAAACCGGCCCCGCAACTCCCAGGCGTGGAAAAAGGGCGACCAGTCTATGAAGGGCACGATCTGATCCAGGGGTACGCCATCCATCGTTCGAGCTCCCGTAAAGGACGGGCTTGCTGGCTTACCGTTGCTCCAATCGAAGGGCGGCCTGCGATCGCGCGCCTGTCGCAGCGTCAGGAGAGCCCGCGCAGGCTGGCGCTCCTGGTGCGCCGCACGGAGCGACTCTTGTTCCAAACGGACCTTTTCGACGAACGCAGAGCCTGCTTCAGCGCCCAGCAGACTGCCCACGTTGCTGGCCGCGCGGGAGGCATCGGGCACGTGCACGACCGGGCCGGAATATGCCGGAGCAATTTTTACCGCGGTATGCGTGCGGCTGGTGGTGGCGCCTCCGATGAGAAGCGGGATCTTGAATCCTTCGCGCTCCATTTCGCGGGCCACGTGCACCATCTCTTCCAGGGATGGCGTGATCAGGCCGCTCAAGCCGATCATGTCGGCGCGCAGTTCCCTTGCGGTGCTCAGAATCTTTTCGCGGGACACCATGACACCGAGATCTTCAATTCGATAGCCATTGCATCCCAGCACGACACCGACAATGTTCTTCCCGATGTCGTGAACATCTCCCTTGACGGTAGCCAGGACAATCGTGCCGCGCGTTTCGAAGCTGCCGGCTCCCGCCTTTCCGGCCTCAAGGAAGGGGAGGAGGCAGGCAACTGCTTTTTTCATCACGCGAGCGCTTTTGACCACCTGGGGCAGAAACATCTTTCCCGAGCCAAACAGATCGCCTACCACGTTCATGCCGGACATCAGCGGGCCTTCGATTACGGCGACCGGATTGCCGTGTTTGAGGCGCGCTTCCTCCACATCCGCTTCGATATAGTCCGTGATGCCCTTAACCAATGAGTGCGCCAGCCGTTCCTCGACACTCTGCGCGCGCCATGCTTCTTCTTCATCTTGGGTCCTGTCGCGCTGCTTGACCGAATCCCCATGCCGGATCAAACGCTCGGTGG
Source organism: Acidobacteriota bacterium (assembly GCA_050011535.1). Taxonomy (GTDB): domain Bacteria; phylum Acidobacteriota; class UBA6911; order UBA6911; family UBA6911; genus JAFNAG01. Next base: position 94,950 of record JBEKIX010000003.1, on the reverse strand, counting down.
CGTCGGCTCTGCGATTCAATAACACGTCCTCCACCAGCTCGAGCAGATCCCTGGGAATTTCCTCGTACACGGCCAGTTGGCCCGCGTTCACGATTCCCATGTCCATGCCGGCCCGGATCGCGTGATAGAGAAAGGCGGCATGCATGGCTTCGCGGATTGCGTTGTTGCCGCGAAAGGCAAAGGAGACGTTGCTCACGCCGCCGCTGACCTTGCACAGCGGGAAAAGCTGTTTCAATCGGGCCGTGGCCTCGATATAGTTCACGACGTAACCGTTGTGCTCTTCAATTCCGGTGCCGACCGTCAAAACGTTTGGATCGAAGATGATGTCTTCACCGGGCATGCCCACGTCTTCTGTCAGAAGCCGATAGGCACGCGCACAGACGGCCACACGATGATCGGTAGTGACGGCCTGGCCCTCCTCATCAAATGCCATGATAATCACGGCGGCGCCGTAGCGGCGGACCAGACGCGCGCGCCGCAGGAATTCCTCTTCCCCTTCCTTCAAGCTGATGGAATTGACCACGCCCTTGCCCTGGAGGCACTTCAGTCCCGCCTCGATCACCAACCATTTGGAGCTGTCGATCATCACCGGCACACGGGAAATCTCGGGCTCGGACGCGATCAGATGCAGGAATTGCGTCATGGCCGCTTCCGAGTCCAGCATGGCCTCGTCCATGTTGACGTCGATGACCTGTGCGCCGCCTTCGACTTGCTGGCGCGCGACGGTGAGCGCTTCCTCGAATCGGCCGCCAAGAATCAGCTGCGCGAATCGCGGCGAGCCCGTGACATTGGTGCGTTCGCCTACGTTAACAAAGTTCGTATCCGGGCGAATCGTCAAGGGCTCCAATCCGGACAACCGGGTGTACGGCTCCGGACGCGCCGGAACGCGAGGCCGATAGCGGCGAACCGTCTGCGCGATGGCGCGAATGTGATCGGGCGTCGTCCCGCAACAGCCGCCCACGATGTTGAGCCAGCCGTTGGCAGCGTACTCCCCAAGCATCCTGGCCATATCCGCAGGACCCAGGTCATATCCTCCGAACGCGTTCGGCAAACCGGCATTGGGATGGCAACTGAGGAATACCGGGACAAGGCCGGAGAGATCATCCAGATGCTGGCGCATTTCGGCCGGGCCCAGGGCGCAATTGATCCCAAGGCTCAGGAGCCGAGCGTGAGAGACCGATATCCAGAAGGCCTCCGGCGTCTGTCCAGAAAGCGTACGCCCGCTGGCATCCGTGATGGTCATGGACACCATCACGGGAACACGGCGGCCGGTGGAATCAGCATACTGCTCGATTGCAAAAAGGGCCGCCTTGACGTTCAGCGCATCGAAGGCGGTTTCGACAAGCAGAGCGTCCACTCCTCCCTCTATCAGGCCTCGGACCTGCTCGGCATAAGCAGCCGCAAGCTGATCGAAGGTAATCGCGCGAAAACCGGGATTGCTGACGTCGGGAGAAAGTGAAGCCGTCTTGTTCGTGGGACCGATCGATCCGGCAACGAAGCAACGCCGCACAGGGTCAGCTTGCTGAACTTCTGCCACGGCAGCCCGGGCAATCCTCGCCGCAGCCTGGTTGATCTCGAACGCCAGAGGCTCCAGTTGATACTCAGACAGCGAAACGGCATTGGCGTTGAACGTATTCGTCTCAATGATGTCTGCACCCGCCGCCAGATACTGGTCGTGGATGCTCTTGATAGCGTCAGGTTGTGTGAGATTGAGAACATCGTGCATTCCGCGCAGATCGCAGGGATGGCGCGCGAAACGCTCACCCCGGTAGGCAGTTTCCTCCAGCTGAAGCTTTTGAATCATCGTCCCCATCGCGCCGTCGAGAACGAGAATGCGCTGGGGCAGCAATTGCGCGATCAACGAAGCTTTGTCCGGAATCTCGCTCACCTGGCTACCTCGGAGCTAAAATGACTCGTAAAGATGTTCAACCAATCCACGTTCGGAGTTCACTGCGTATCGCAGCCCAGGCGGCAGATCAGACTTCGAAGGATCCGGGAGGTTTGACGCTGGCGGGCGGTTCCTTGAGTCCATCCGGCATACACTGGGCACAGGGACAGATCCGGCGTAAAAAGTCGAAAGAATATATGCCGGTGCTGTGGCCGTCGCTCCATGTAAAACTGAGCGCATAATTCCCGACCGGCGCGACATCGGCTCTCTCCAAGGTAGAGGGGATACTCCCTTGAAGGATCAGCCGCCGGCCCGAGAATTCCTCCACGCAGTGGGCGCAGGGGCAGTTCTCCCGCAGATACCAGGAAGGGTAGGAGCTGAAATGTCCGTCATTCCAGGTAATGTCGGTCTGCAAGGCGTTCACGCGTTTCACACGCGTCGGCATCAGATAGGGCACGCGTACTTTCCCCTTTACGGCAAGAAATATTTATACCACACCCTGGACCGTACCACATGACCTCTGATGTACGCAGTGGCGCCGAAAAACGACCCGGAGTGTGCTTGGATCTTTTGACCTGAAGGTACCGACCTAGCGAGTCGGTTTACGCAACCAGCTGAGCGCTCGCTGTGCGAAATCCGCGCCGGACGGCGGCGGATTCGAATAAATGACGCGCTTCCAATAAATCCCTGTCCCCTGGGCGTTGCCGATGTTTATGTAAACGGCGTCGGGACCGTATAGCGTTTCGGATCTGACAGGGTCGGCATCGAGAATCGAGCCTGCCTGATTTGGAAAAGCCGGAGTATCTCCCCATCGGAATTGGACTCGTCCACTGTCAATTCTGGCTCCGGTGCTGTCTTGCTCCTTGCGCGCCATCTGCGTCGTACCGCTACTTGGCGCCGGGTTTTCCCGCACGCCTAAGTTTAGCCTGGCCGGCATCAATCGCGCGGAGGAATGATCCGACGCGTGCTTCAGTACGCTCGACACGCTCTGAGAATCAGGTCCAGTGCCGGATGCAGCGATGGCAGTATGCGCTGGAACAGCCGCACCCAATCGGGGGGACGTACGGGCATCGTAAGAAGTGTGTCGCCATCCATTAATGTAGAGGAATGCAATCGGTGTGATGGCCAGCGTATACAGAAGACCTTTAACTATGTAAACCTGAAGCACCCTCATCTAAAGTTTCCCTGCTTGCAGATAACCAATTTCCAGCGGCGGGCCGATCACGGGCAGTTGTGCCGAAACGGCGGCGTTGATGCATCTCTCCATAATTGCGTCCTCCTACTTCCCGCTCTTACGGGCGACCCAACGCGGGAAAGAATGAATTGCAGGCGGCTTTAAGGTAATCATCGGAGTCTGCATCAACCAAATATTGCATAGAATAGTGGCCGCCAGGGAAATGAGCGACTAGGTACATCCCCAGTGGTGAGGGGGGAAATACCTGCCACAATTCACTCCGTTCGTTGGAAACCACGGCCCATCTTGGAGTTAGGGCCTCCTGCATGGGAAATTCAGTAGGGCGTTGTTGCCACGATCCCGGTGTGAGGCAGGATGCACAAGCTGATGGAACCAATGGTATACTCCGTCACTATGGTACGATGGATTACTGCCGCACTCTTTTGTATTCTGACTCTGGCCGGGACTGCCCGAGCCCAATCCAAGGACGAGTCCCCTGTCCACTGGTCCGCAAGTTTGCAGACTGCGCCGGTGCATGCAGGCGCCGGCTTTGAAGTCAAACTCGAAGCCAAGATCGACGAAAACTGGCACATTTATTCGGCTACCCAGGAGCCCCCTCCAATCGCCACGCGTTTCAAGGTCCTCTCCGGGCCGCCTTTCGAAATGTCAGGAACGGTAAGGCAGTCGGCACCCAAAAAGGAGTTTGATCCTAACTTCGGCATTCAGGTCGAACTTTACTTCGGCACCGCCGAGTTCTGGGTTCCATTGAAGGCGTCGGCCTCTGCCGCCCCCGGCGATTACGATGTACGTATTCAGGCTTACTATCAGTCATGTGACAACAAGACCTGCCTGCCGCCTCGGGGTGTTCCGGTCGCGTTGAAGATCACAGTGGCACCAGGCACAGGCCCTGCAGAAAGAGCCCGCGACAACGCCAGTGCCGGGACGATGCAGGGATTTCAGGGACCGACGGGAACCGCAAGCGTACCCGGGAGCGTATCGATCGCCGCCTCAACCAGTTCTCCCGCGGGAACCGCCGCGGAAGTACAGCAGGCGCGATCCAACGGCTTCCTTCCTTTCCTTCGATCGGCGCTGACGGAGGCGAACTGGGGTTTGGATTTGCTGACATCGCCCCCTGCCGAGGGCGGCGTCACGACCTCCACACGGAATAAGCCGGTCTCGTCCACCATTTTCTTCAGGTAGGGAGATGTCTCTTCCCATGCGTGAACTGCACCTTTTTGCTTGCCATCGAGCTACATGATCGTTATGGGCTTTGCGCCCGGGGTCGGCTTTGCCAGGCAGAGCATCGCGGCCAGCATCACGCCCAGCATCACTCTATTCGTCGCATTCCTCTCTCGATAGGCCGGCCGTCTGAATCCATGCAGCAGACTCAATCCATCCTGGGCTCCGGTTTCGCAGCCCCAGAGCGCAGAAAGGCCAGGAATTCGGCACTGTCCCGCGTCAGGCCCGCGAACCGGCCAATTTCTTTCCCGCCCGCATCGACGATTGCATAGAATGGGATGGCAATTGTCGAGAACTTCTCGCTGAGGATTTTCTGGTTGGCCTCCGAGGCCTGATCCGTGCCGTCCGTGTACAGTTCAACCAAAATGTAATTGCCGAGCGCCTCGGCGATTTCGGGCCGCGGGAACATGTTGCTCTTCATCCAGTGACAATTGGTGCAAGCATAACCGGTAAAACTCAGAAATATCAGTTTATTCTCTTTGCGACCGCGCTCGAGAGCCTCCTGATACTGGTTTTTCATCCATGGCATCGATGCCGCACCCTGCGGCAAACCTGCCGATTCTGAAGCCAGTGGTACATAGGCATCGAGTTCCCCAAGGCGTCCACCGAGCATTCCCGGGACGAGACTCAATGCAAACGCCAGGAACGCAGTCCCCATCAGCAGGCGTGGAACACCGACCTCCTCTTCGGAGCGGATCCCTTCGAGACGAAGGAGCCCCAACAAATACAACCCGGGTAGCGCAAACAGGATTATCCACAGTGCAAGGAACCGCTCCCTTGTGAGGAGGTTCCATCCGAGAATGGCATCCACGTTGCTGACATACTTGAGCATTGCGGCGAGGATCACGAATCCCAACACCATTTTCACTCGCATCATCCACTCGCCGCTCTTGGGGAGTTTCCCAAGGAACGACGGAAAGAGAGCCAGTCCAAAAAACGGTAGGGCCAGGCCGGAAGCAAATGCAACCATGCCGGCAAGGGGCTTCCACCCGCCGCTCGACACGGCCCCGGCGAGCAGCGTTCCCACAAAAGGTCCAACGCAGGCAAAAGCGCTAAGCGAGAATGTCAGTCCCATCAAAAGCGGTCCCAGCACTCCGCCTCTTCCGGAAGCCTGGTTCGCTTTGGTCAGCACGCTGGATGGAATCGTAATCGCGAACGCGCCGAGCATGCTCATGCCAAAGATGAGGAAGACGAGTGCGATGAACGCACTGACCCACGGATTTGCGCCGAGCTGAACGGTGCCAAAGGGCCCGAGAATGGCCGTGGTTATGAGACCCATGGCGGAGAACAGAACAATAATCCCACCCGAGAAGAGTATTGCTTGAAAGATGCCCTGGCTGCGCGATCCGGCCTGCCCCTTTAGAAAGTAGGACACTGTTATCGGAATCATGGGGAATACGCAGGGAGTGAAGACGGATGCCAGCCCGAAACCGAATGCGATAAGCATAAAAGCGCCGACTCCCTGCACGTCTTTTCCAGCTTGGCCGGCCGAAGCAGGAGTGGCGGGAGGCGCAACGGGTGTGCCGCCAGAAGGTGTTTTTTGCCCAAACAGAGTGTATTCGGCCGGGATGGCCGCGGATGCGATTCCGGCCGAAACATCGATTGTAAGTTGGGCCGTCGCCGTTTTCCTTACTGGCAGCAGACACTGCGTGCCAGTGCAGGCTTGATAGCGAGCCTGAATTCCCAGATCGGTCGGCCCCGCAGGGGCATCTCTTGCAATTCCGATCGCGAGAAGGAACACCACCTCATTCTCAAAAGTTTCCGCGTTGATCTTGAAATTAGGATCGAAAGCGACATGCGGGCGCGGCTGATAGATCTCGGATTTTGCTACCGCCGGATTGTCCTGCACGATGAGAGTGGTCGGAATCGGCCCTGCAGGAGTCGAAAGCGAATATATGTGATAGCCTGAATCTATCTTCGCCGTCAGCTTTGCCAGAATCTTGGAGCCCGGCGCAGCCGAGGGAGGTTCTAATGATAGAGACCACTTGACCGGATCGGGCCTTTGGGCGAAGGCTGGAGTGAAGCAAACGAGACCCAGAAGAAGATTCTGGATCACGCATTTGAATATCACGGCGGCTTTTTTGGTTTTGCGCTTGACGCACATTCTATCTATTACCTCCCGCAGCAACCTCAGGATCCGTTTGGCCTGGCCGCCGACCCTGCTGTGATTTCACCGAAGGGCTTGAAGCTTCCGTGAGGTGAAGAGGTTATGAAACCGTCGGATGTCATTATCTACCATGTGTCAAGCGGCTGCAGCGCCACCCCGGAATGACGAGTGCTGGTGCAGTGAGTCAGAGGAACGCCGGCGCGTCGAGGATCTGGGTCGAGGTGCGGTAGAAATCGCCTACGGCCCACTTCGCAGAACCTGGGACAATTAAGTGCCGCCCACGCTTGTTCTATGAAAGGGTCTATTTGGTTATGACCTGGACACTATGGGAATCATAGAGATGCATCAGAATCTCATATGCAATTCGCAAAAACCCCCGCTCACGTCAATTCTGCCTGCGCCGGAAACAATCGCCATCAACAGATGACTGACGCAAGCCTCATCGCACTGCCCCCAGTTTTATATTGTCTGCCGTGCGCGAGGTCCGTATGATGGAGCGGCCTAAACTACCATGAACCTGGCAGGCGCTCTTACACGATGGCCGGCCAAAATGCCTCGTTGGCAGGTGAAATCATGTCCGATGCTGTGGCACAAAAAGTACTCGCGGCAATTGCCCAAATGAAAAAAATTCCCCCCGAGACGATCGCACTGGATAGCTCACTCGAAGAACTTCGGATCGACTCGCTGGACGGGTTGAACCTTTTCTTCGACCTCGAAGAGGCCTTTGACATCAGTATTCCGGATGAAGCGGCCAAGAAAATGCAATCGGTGCGTCAGATCGTGGAAGGTCTCGATCAATTGATTGCTAATAAGAACGCGCCGAATCCCCTGGCCGCGAATCAGGACTGATCAGAAATCTCATGCCACGACGCCGAGTTGCGATCACCGGCTTTGGTGTCATTTCCGCAGTGGGCCGGAATAGTGCCGAGTTCTGGGCCGCCATTTCCCGGGGCATCTCGGGAATTGGTGCGATCGAAGTGATCGATCGGTCCCAGCTTCGCTTCCCGAATGCCGCGGAGGTTCACGGTTATCGCACCGAAGATTATTTTGCCAGTGAGCGCACCTCGTTGCTGGACCGGTTCGCTGAATTCGGATTGATTGCCACCCGCGAGGCAGTCCGGACGTCGTCGATCGAGTTCACCTCGGCAGCGCGGGAGCGGACGGCCATAGTGACCGGCTCGGCAATGGGAGGCCAGACAACAGAGGATATAGCCTTCTGGGACCTCTATCGCCTCCAGCGATCGCGTGTAAACCCGCTCAGCGTCCCGAAAATCATGACGAACGCGCTGGCCAGCCACATCTCGATGGAGTACGGCATCACTGGCCCCGCCTTTACGCTCTCCACAGCCTGCTCTTCATCCAATCATGCCATAGGCCATGCGTTCTGGATGGTACGGGAAGGCATGGTAGACCTTGCCCTGACCGGGGGCAGCGAAGCTCCCCTGAGCTTTGGCAACCTGAAGGCGTGGGAAGCCATGCGGGTGGTTTCGTCCGATACCTGCCGGCCTTTCTCCAAGAACCGCAGCGGCATGATCCTGGGTGAGGGCGGAGGCATGCTGGTCCTCGAGCCCTGGGATGCAGCTCGGGCCCGGGGCGCCGAGATCTTCGGTGAGATCGTTGGCTTCGGAATGTCGGCGGACGCTCATCACATCACCAGCCCCTCCGCGGATGGGGCGGGACGTGCCGTGAAGTCGGCATTGGCGGATGCTGGATTGGCGCCCGAGGCGATCGGGTATATTAACGCACACGGCACCGGCACTCTGGCAAACGACGCCACCGAAACCGCCGTAATCCGAAACGTCTTCGGAAAGCACGCGGACCGGCTGGCGGTCAGTTCCACGAAATCAATGCACGGACATGCGCTCGGAGCCGCCGGGGCACTGGAGGCGATCGCGACAATCCTGAGTCTGCGCAACGAAATCCTGCCGCCCACGGCGAACTTCGTCGAACCGGATCCTGCCTGTGATCTGGATGTGATCCCCAACATTCCCCGCACCGCTTCCTGTGAATACGCCCTCTCAAACTCCTTCGCCTTTGGCGGATTGAATGCCGTGCTCGCATTCCGGCGGCCTGCTGCCTGAAAATGAAAGCGAAGAATCCACTTAAGATTCACGCCGAATGTCTTCTGTTCCGTGCGGTAGTGGGCGGCATCGGATTCCTGCCGCGCCCGCTTGCCATCGGTTTGGGGCGCGGCCTGGCGCGCATCGCCTACGCAGTCATGGGCCATCTGCGGCATGTCGGCATGAAGAACCTGGGAATAGCTTTCCCTCAAATGAGCCGCCCTGAGCGGCTCATGATTCTCCGGAAGAGCTTTGACAGCCTTGGACGCCAGCTTGGGGAGTTCTGCAGGTTTCCACATGCCTCCAAGGAGAGTTTGCGACGAATTGTGGAGTATGATCCGGAAAGCGTGGCACGCCTGGAAGAAGCCGAGCGGCATGGGTGCGGAGTCCTCTTCGTTGCGGCGCACCTGGGAGCCTGGGAACTGCTTGCATTCGCCCATTCCGCACTCGTTCACCCGCTGAGTTTTCTGATCCGCCCGCTCGACAACCCTTTGATCGAGCGTGTGGTTCACTCGATGCGCACCCGATTTGGAAACCAGGCTCTTAGCAAGAAAGACGCCGGCTTAACCTGCATGCGGAAATTGAAACACGGCGGAACCTTGGGGATTCTGGCCGACCTGAATACTCTCCAGGAAGAGGGAATTTTCGTGCCATTTTTCGGAAAGCTCGCCTGCTCCAACGCCGCGGTTGCCGCGCTGGCTCTTGCCACCGGCGCTGCTGTTTTCCCTGCCTTCGCCCCCTGGGATCCTGTGCGCAAGAAATACATTTTCCTGGGTGGCCCTGTAATCGAGGTCTTGCGAACGGGCGACTTCGCGCGAGACTTGGGCGTGAACACTGCTCGTGTAGCACAGGCGATGGAGAATATCATCCGCAAGTATCCTGAGCAGTGGCTCTGGATCCATGATCGCTGGCACACCCGGCCACGACCGCAAGATCGAGTCTGCACCGACTTCCCTCACCTCTCTTTTTGACAAGCCGAACCACGCGAGAACGTGCAGGCCGCATCGGAGGAGCCTACAGAAGAAGAAAAATGATGAGGTTCACGGCAACTAATCCGGCCGGCACTAGTTTGGCAAGGTGTGGGTGGCCGCCTTTCCATCCGTGCCAGACCGCAGCCAGACAGAGCATGAGTAGAATCAGAACCGCACTGATGAGGAAACAGAACCCATAGCCCGCCTCCCGGCCCAGAATCATGGAGACCGGCGGTCGTCGAAGAACGCTAAATATGAGCAGCAGATGTGCGCAGTAGACCAGCAGCGACTCCTGGCCGGCAAGGCGAATTGCATTCGGCACCCATCCCAGCCTCTTCTCCATTGCATACAGTCCGGTGCAAAGAATCATGACGCATCCCAATCGGATGAGCACGTAAAGCGGGCTGATTTTGTAGAAATCGACATTCCAGGAATGGAAGAGCGGCATTCCGCGCGCGAGCAGCGCAGCGGCGATCGCCGCCGCGGCTAGCCAAAAGGAGCGGGCCATGAAGCGCTCGTCTACGCGCTTTTCTACCGCCTCCAGAAAGAGCATAGCAGCGCAGCTGCCCGCGGCAACGAAGCTGATCCAGGGGAAAATCGGGAAGAGAGACACGCCGTGAGGGTTCAAAAACATCGCCAGAGGCAGGGGCAGCCTCGTTGTGAAATCCTGCGCCCAGATCCAGGGGGTCAACAGCGTGGCGGCCACGCCGATCGTGGCGACCGCCCAGAAGTGCACCTTCGGTTTGCGAGTCAAAAAGATCAGTGCATCGATGACCAGCAACGAAACAACGATGCATTGCAGGACGTCGACCTGGAACGCTGATTTCCAGAACGCCTGATTTTGAGGAGCCAGATACCGGCTTAGGCCGAAGTGCGGCAAATGAAGGAAATAGGCAGCCAGCAGAATGAACCCCATCCGCCGGAGATGCTTCCTGAAAGCCGGCCCGCTATGGAGAAAATCTTCCCATTTGCGGCGAGCTTGAAGAATGAGCGAAAACCCCGAAGCAAAAAGAAAGGATGGCGCTACCAGCCCGTTCACGAAAGACAACCAGAAAAAAAATGCGCACTCGCGCGCGGACTTCGGCAGATAGGCATTGACCACGTGGGTTTCCACCATGACGATCAGTGCCAAGCCGCGCAGGAGGTCGACAAAGCCGAATCGCTGGCCTCCGCCAGATTTCGTGCCGCCCAAAGGTGCCGGTCGTCGCCCTGGGCCAGCTGCCGAGTTGGATTCCATAACTGCCGCTGTTGGTCGCATGTCAAATCGAGAGTGTGTGCTTTCGCTCATTTCGCAGACTACTCAATTTGAGATATCATTCCATCCGATTTCCCATGAAAGGACGGGCAGACGATGCTGGTGAGAATCGGTCTTATACAAATGTCCATGAGTCAGGAACCCGCTACCAATCTGGAAAAGGCAACGGATCGGATCCGTTCAGCAGCCGGCCAGGGCGCGCAGATCATCTGCCTGCCCGAACTGTTCGGGAACCTGTATTTTTGCCAGGTTGAGGACTACACCCATTTCGGCTTGGCCGAGGAGATTCCCGGTCCTACCACTACGCGCCTTGGCGCAATTGCACGAGAGCTCCAGGTTGTTCTGATTGTGCCGTTGTTTGAGTATCGTGCGGCGGGAGTCTATCACAACAGTGCGGCGGTAATCGATGCCGACGGAACGTATTTGGGGAAGTATCGAAAGATGCACATTCCCGATGACCCTCTCTATTACGAAAAATTTTATTTCACCCCCGGCGATCTGGGGTTCCAGGCCTGGGATACCCGCTACGGCCGCATCGGCGTCCTGATCTGCTGGGACCAATGGTATCCCGAGGCAGCCCGCCTGACGGCGCTACATGGCGCGAATGTCCTGTTCTACCCGACTGCAATCGGGTGGCATCCGAGTAAAAAGGAGGCCCTCGGCGCAGGCCAGCATTCTGCGTGGGAGACGATTCAACGCGGCCATGCAATCGCTAACGGCGTGTTTGTCGCGACCGTCAATCGTGTGGGACATGAGGGTGTGGCGCCTGAGGGGATCGAGTTCTGGGGCGCAAGCTTCGTGTGCGATCCCGGCGGGAATGTCCTGGCAAGAAGCTCGCACGTCCGGGAAGAGATCCTGGTCGCAGCATGTGATCTGCAACAGGTAGAAACGATGCGCACGCACTGGCCGTTCCTTCGTGATCGCCGTCTGGATGCCTATCAGGGCTTGACCAGCCGCTATCTGGATTAAAGCCGGAAATGATGCCGATGTGTTCCGAAAATAGGCGGAGCCTTTGGAGTGCAGCGGCATCACCTGCTCCTTACACGTAATTTTGTGGGTCTGAACATAAGCATAAAAAATGTGCCGACCCTTTGGGCCTCGCTGCTAACACCCCCTAGGCCCGGCCGTCAGGCCGGGATTAGGATGCGCCTCATCATCGAACACCGAAGGTGCGGCACAGCTGCGTTGGATTTCCAATCAGTCATGAAACCATTGTAGAATGGTGTGTACGAATCACGTTTTGATGCAGGCGCGCAAAGCGGCAGAAATCGGCGGATCGCTATGAACATGGGAAGTACCTTGTTGGATGCACTGTTGGGAGTAGATCCGGCGCGACCGGCATTGCTCGCACCTGGGGGTCCGGTTGTGAGCTATGGATCCCTGCAGGAGCAAGTGGCTGGATTGGCTCTTTTCCTGCAGCGGGCGGGGATCGCGCGCCACGACCGAATCGGCATCGTTCTGCCTAATGGCATCGACGCCGTGATCGCATTTTTTGCGGCGGCCGCCGCCGGAACCGCCGCACCCTTGAATCCAGGCTACAAGGTGGAAGAATTCCAGTACTATCTCGCCGACACTGGCGCCCGCGCTTTAATCGTGCCGGCGGGCGGCGCGGAGCTGGCACGGCAGGCGGTGAACCCCGGCATGTTTCTCGTCGAATCTACGATCGACGCCGGAGGCGCGGTAAAGTTTTCCACCACCGTTCCTTTGAAGGCCGACGCAGAACTAGATGTGCCCAGGGCGGAGGACGTGGCACTGGTTCTGCACACAAGCGGCACCACGAGCCGCCCCAAGCGCGTGCCGCTCACGCACGTGAATCTTCTGACTTCGGCGCGCAACGTCGCCCACTCTTATGCGCTCACGTCCGAAGATGTCGCCATGTGCGTCATGCCGCTGTTTCACGTGCATGGGCTGGTGGCTTCTGTTTTGGCTTCCCTGCTCGTCGGCTCTACCGTCGTGGTGACGCAGGGATTCAGTGCACTGTCCTTCTGGCCTGCGGTGCACGCTCACCGGGCGACCTGGTATTCCGCGGTTCCTGCAATCCATCAGATGCTCCTGGCGCGATCGCGCGAGGGAGTTCGTCCCTTGGGTTCCGAAGGGCTCCGCTTCATTCGCTCGTGCAGTTCGGCGCTGTCTCCCGCGCTCATGGCTGACCTTGAGACACGCTTCGGAGCGCCCGTGCTGGAAGCGTACGGAATGACCGAAGCTGCGCACCAGATTGCCACCAATCCGCTGCCGCCGGCTGAACGCAAAGCGGGAACCGTCGGGCTTGGCGCCAATGTCGAAGTCGGAATCATGGATAAGGAGGGACACCTGCTGTTGCCTGGAGCGCAGGGCGAGGTGGTCATCCGCGGCACGAACGTCATCGCCGGGTACGAAGACAACCCGCAGGCAAACGCGACCTCATTCACGAACGGCTGGTTTCGCACAGGAGATGAAGGGATCATAGACCGGCAGGGGTATGTCAAGCTCATCGGCCGCATCAAGGAGCTGATTGTGCGCGGCGGCGAGAAGATCTCTCCCCTCGAGATCGATCAGGTGCTTCAGCTGCATCCTGCCGTCGCGGAGGTTGCGACATTCGGCGTGCCTCACCGGGTTTACGGCGAAGAGGTCGAGGCTGCGGTTGAACTGACAGCGCCTGCCACCGAAGAAGAACTGCTCGCCTTCTGCCGTGAGCGCCTGGCGGATTTCAAGTGCCCCAAGAAAATCCATATCGTGGAGCGCATTCCGCGCACCGCCACAGGCAAAATCCAAAGGAAGACGGTGGCACAGAAGCTGGGATCATGAAATTTGCGATCGTGGGTGCCGGAGCCATCGGAGCTTATGTCGGCGCATGCCTCGCTGCCGGCGGAGATGAAGTCGCGCTCGTCGCGCGCGGACCGCATTTGGCAGCAATGCAGAAGCGAGGGGTGCGCGTTCGCCTGGAGACCGGCGAGACGCTGACCGCCCATCCGTATGCCACGGACAATCCTGCGGAGATCGGCACTGTGGATGTCGTCTTCCTGTCTGTTAAGGCTCAGAGTCTGAGAGCCGTGAGCCCCAGCCTCGCGCCCCTGCTCGGGCCTGAAACGCCGGTGGTGGCCGGGCAGAACGGCATTCCCTGGTGGTACTTCGAGAATTGGGGCGGTCCGTTGGCAGGCATCCACCTGCGAGCCGTGGATCCCGATGGGTTCCTTTCCACTGCAATTCCAGCGCAGCGCGTCATCGGGTGCGTCGTCTACTGCTCGGCCGTCATTGTCGCACCCGGAGTCATCGAACAGACGGAGGGGAATCGCTTCGCCATTGGCGAACTCTCCGGCGCCCGCAGCGAGCGGTGCCGGCGGATTGCGCGTGCATTCCAGAATGGTGGTCTGAAGTGCGCCGTGCGCAACCGGATCCGTCATGATGTCTGGGTAAAACTGATCGGCAACCTGGCATTCAATCCTATCAGCGCGCTCACGCGGGCCAATATGGAGGAAATTCTCCGCGATCCATACGCCTCCACGCTCGCACGCGCTATCATGGAAGAGGGCAGGGCGGTCGCGACCGCCTTCGGCATGGAGCTGGAGATCACTGTCGATCAGCGCCTGGCAGGCGCCGCGCGTGTTGGACCCCACAAAACCAGCAGTCTTCAGGACATCGAAATGGGACGATCCCTGGAGACGGAAGCTATCATGGGAGCCGTAGTGGAGTTGGCAGACAGGCTGGGAGTTCAGATTCCTCAGACCCGGGCTGTTTACGCGTGCGCGCGGCTCCTCGAACGCCGGCATCTTCACCATTCCGATTCTCAGAACCCATGAAGCGACCTGCCTCTCCTATGGTTTTGCGTGAAAATGTGCCTCTGGCGCCCTTCACCACTTTGGGTGTCGGAGGACCTGCGCGTTTTTTCGTCGAGGCAGAGGATGAAGTCCAGGTCGGGAATGCACTGGAGTTCGCATCGCTCCGGAATTTGCCTGTTTTCGTCCTGGGCGGAGGCAGCAACCTGGTGGTTGCGGATTCCGGGTTTCAAGGAATGGTTGTGAGAATTGCTCTGCGCGGCATTCGACAAGAAACTGCCGGCCGGATCGTCGCGGCTGCCGGTGAAGACTGGGACTCACTGGTGCGCCTATGCGTCGACCATGAACTGGCTGGAATCGAGTGTTTGAGCGGCATTCCGGGCACGGTGGGGGGCACGCCCGTTCAAAATGTGGGCGCGTATGGCCAGGAGGTGAGCGAAGTCATCGCCTCCGTTCGCGTCCTCGAACGCAAGACCCCAAAAACGCTGGATCTCGATAACGCCGCCTGCGGTTTTTCCTACCGGACGAGTCTCTTTAACGGTTCTGAACGCGATCGCTATGTTGTCCTGGCAGTCGCCTTCCAGTTGCATCCCGGCGCCGGCCCCCGAATCGCCTACCCCGAACTGCAGCGCCGCTTTGAAGGCAGAACCGTCAGACCCACGCTGGCTGATGTGCGCGCGGCCGTTTTGCGCATCAGGGAAGGCAAATCCATGGTCCTTCGTACCGGCGATCCGGACTCAAAGAGCACCGGCTCGTTTTTCAAGAATCCAATCGTGTCTGAATCCGACGCTCGGTTTGCAGAAGAAGCGGCCATGAGTCGCGCACCTTCGAAAGAATCCTCAAACATGCCCTGCTATCCGATGGGTGATGGCCGCGTTAAGTTGTCGGCCGCATGGCTGATCGAGCATGCGGGCTTCAGCAGGGGTTATTGCCGAGGACAAGCCGGCCTTTCCAGCAAACATGCCTTGGCGATCATCAACAGGGGCGGAGCGACCGCAGGCGAGATTCTGGCTCTTATGGCCGAAATACAGGCCGCGGTAGATGGTCTTTTTCACGTGAAGCTGGTCCCCGAGCCCGTTTTCGTCGGCTTCGCATAGCTGCCGGGATAAATGCCAAGACGGTATGATGTGCTTGGCGTCCTGGAGCAAAGACTGCGTGGATACCTCGAAGATGCTACTATTGAGAGAAGAGAATTTCATTTGAACTTTTTTCTTCAGCCGAGCGTTTCTATGCAAGTCTGCCCTCAGGAGGAGAACAAACTATGAAGAGCATCACCATCCTTGCGTTGGCTGCAATAATTGCAACTCTGGCAGCCGGAGTGCTTTTTGGACAGAACACCGATTTGAGCGGCACATGGGTCGGAGAGACCTCGGTTCCCAATTCCACGGATAAGGACGGCATCAGCCTCGTTTTGAAAAAGGACGGCGCCTCCTATTCAGGCACCATGACCGATTCCATGGGCATGGCCAGCGGAGTCAGTCTGGAAAATGTGAAGTTTGAGAACGGCACCCTGAGCTTCCAGTTCTATGCCGGCAGTTCTGATCAGGCCGTCAAGATCAGCACCACACTCAAGCTCAGCAACGACAAGCTCGTCGGCTCCTGGGTGTCGGACCAGGGCGACTCCAGCGCCCTGGAGCTGGTGAAAAAGAAATAGCCGGCTGCGGGAGAATCAAAGAGTTGATTTGCACGGCTTGAGTGGCACGGTTGCATCGCGGAGTATCGAGAGAGCGGACCAGGTAACAGACGGAGGTATTCGTGAAGAGACTGCTGGAAGTCTGTGTGGAATCGGTGGCAGGTGCGATCGCGGCACAGGATGGGGGTGCGGACCGCGTGGAACTGTGCGCGAACCTACTCGAAGGAGGAACTACCCCTAGTGCGGGATCTATCCAGCTGGCACGGAGCCGGCTGCATATAGGACTGCAAGTCATGATCCGGCCCAGGGGCGGCGATTTCTGCTACTCGGCAGTCGAGCTCGAAATCATGAAACGCGACATCGAGACTGCAAAGCAGGCAGGAGCCGACGGAGTCGTCATCGGAATATTGAAAGAAGACGGTTCTATCGATGCGCCTCGAACACGTGAGTTAGCCGTTCTGGCGCGACCGATGAACGTGACGTTTCATCGAGCCTTCGACATGTCGCGCGACCCCTACGAGGCGTTAGACACTTTGATTGGTATCGGCATTCATCGCATCCTGACTTCCGGGCAGGAGGCCAGCGCCTTGGAAGGCCTCGATTTGATCGCTGACCTCGTGCGCAAGTCCGGCGACCGCATCATCATCATGCCCGGCGGCGGCATTCACGAACGCAACTTTGCCAGGATCCTCGAAAAGAGCGGCGCGCGCGAGTTGCATGTCGCGGCGCTTGTGGATGTCGAAGGCCCGATGAAATTTCGCAACAGCCGGTGCTTCATGGGAGGCGAGTTGAGGCCGCCTGAATTCAGCGTGACCACAACCGATGCCGCGCGTGTCCGGACCTTCGTCAAAATGACCGAAATGAATATTCAGCGCTCATCCGGGTAATCTATGCTGTACATTGGGATCTGCGATAGGTAGCGTGACAGGCGCACTTCACGATGGCAGCTCGATGTTCGCAGAACCGAGGAGGTTAGCATGAAAAAGGGCTTGCTCATAGGTCTGGGAGTTCTTGTGGTTCTGGTGCTGTTTCCCGCACTCACCGTTCAAAGCACGTATAACGACATCGTCGCCAAGGAGCAGGCGGTCAATCAACAATGGAGCCAGGTCGAAAACGTATATCAGCGACGTGCGGATTTGATTCCCAACCTGGTCGCCACGGTAAAGGGTTATGCAGCGCATGAGAGCGAGGTGCTGGAGACCGTGACCGCCGCGCGCGCTTCTGTGGGCTCGATCCGCGCACAGGACATTCTGAACAATCCGGCGCAGTTTCAGAAGTTCCAGCAGACTGAAGCAGGCATATCGGGCGCGCTCTCGCGACTCCTTGTGGTATCGGAGAACTATCCCAATTTGAAAGCAAACGAAAATTTTCTCGCGCTGCAGAGCCAGCTCGAGGGCACGGAGAATCGCATTACCGTGGAGCGCATGAGGTTCAACGAAACCGCTCAGGGCTACAATACGCGGATCAAGCAGTTCCCTGCCGTGATAGTCGCGCGATTCTTCGGATTCAGTGAGAAGCAATACTTCCAGAGCGCACCAGGGAGCGAAAAGGCGCCCGTCGTAAACTTCGGCAAATAGATTATGAGAAGAAACCGCCGCCTATTCTGGTTCTCTGTGGGCTTCTGCTCCTGGCTGCTGGCGGCCGGAGCATTTGCCCTCGACATTCCAAAGCTCCAGGCGAGAGTAACGGATCTGGCGGGAGTGCTGACACCAGAGCAGACTGCAAATCTCGAAGAAAAGCTCAGGCAATTCGAGATCTCGGATTCCACCCAAATCGCGGTCCTGCTCATTCCCAGCCTCGAAGGGGAAGCGCTCGAAGACTACTCCGTGCGCGTTGCCACTGCCTGGAGACTCGGCCAGAAAGGCAGGGACAACGGCGCGCTGCTGCTCATATCCATGAAGGAGCGCAAGATTCGAATCGAAGTCGGCTACGGTTTGGAAGCCACCCTGACCGACGCACTCTCCCAGAGGATAATCCAAAACGAAATTGTTCCCAGTTTCAGAGAGGGCAATTTTTATGAGGGCGTTGACGCCGGTGTAAACGGGATTTTGGCAGCCGTGCGTGGAACCTATCAAGGCTCGTCGCGGCCTGCGCACGGTTCACGGCCAGGTGGCGATTCCGGCGGCGTGTTTGGCTTGCTCGTGTTCTTGCTCGTCCCGCTGCTCTGGCTGCTGGCGTCGACCGGCAAGTGGGGAGGCGGGGTGTTGGGCGGAGGAGCAGGAATGTTCCTGGCGCATTCCTTGATCGGGTTCACTCTGCTGCCAATGCTTATCGGTGGTCTGGTGGGTGTGTTGTTTGGGGGTTGCCTGGGCGCCATCGTCAAGTCGGGCAGTCGATCGTCTACCTCCGGGCGCCACGGCGGATTTGGTGGCCCATTTTTTATGGGCGGCGGAAGATTTGGGGGTTTTGGCGGTGGCGGAGGTTTCGGAGGAGGGGGCTTCTCCGGCGGCGGCGGCGGCTTCGGCGGGGGTGGCTCGTCCGGAGGATGGTAAGAGAGCTTGGAGGTTCTTCGAGCACTTTGAGCCTTTGAGGTTTGCCTTCGGCATTACACTGTGCTACTAAACCGCGAATTGTTTGTGGGAAGGCAAAGGTCTTTAGCTGCCAAGTCGAAGACAAATTCGAAATTCGAGATTCCCAATCTCGAATTTCGAATCTCGAATCGTGAACCACGCCTAGAGGGCTGAGCGCTTATGCGTTTAAGTGTGGAAGATAAGAAGGCAATCGCCGACGCGATCAAAAGAGCCGAGCAGCTCACCTCGGGAGAAATTGTTTTTGCATTCTCGGATGCTTCGGGACATTACCTTCATGCGACGTTGCAGGCGGCTCTTGCCGGAACCGTCCTGGCCACGGCGCTCTATCTCGCACTGCCGATCCTGCACACCATCACTCTGGTTCTGTGGCTCGAGATTGTGGCCTTCGCCGTGTTTTATGCTGTCGTTCCGCGCCTCCCGATGCGCCGCTGGTTTATTCCCGCGCGCGAGATGGAGGAATGCGTTCACGACGCGGCATTCCGGGAGTTTTACGCCGGCGCGCTTTACAGGACGCGCGAGTCCAACGGTGTTTTAATCTACCTCTCCGACCTCGAACGGCGCGTCGTAGTTCTTGGCGACAAGGGCATCCACGAGAAGATGGGCGACACCCACTGGACTGGTGTCCGCGATGAAATCCTCCGCGGCATCAAGCAGGGCAAGGCCAGGGAAGGCATATGCGCTGCCGTGGAAACCTGCGGCCGTGCTTTGGCCGAGCATTTTCCACATCGACCAGATGACGTCAACGAACTTCCCGATGAAGTCATCGACCATACCCGCAAGCCTCGTCTGTAACAAGACAGTTTTTGCCGCCAAACAACCGACGCAGCGTTTCTATCACCGATTTTTTCACAGCTTCTCGTTGTTCGTTGCTGGTGAAACACGACCGCCGGCGCTCCGCCGACGGTTTTCTCCGAGACGGAGAAAGCAGTGTCCGCCTCGAGGAAAACGGTGTCCGTTGCGGAGATGATGTTTTCAGCCTCGGATACCATCTTCTCCACGACGGAAATGAACATTTCCAGGACCGAGACCGAGGTCCGCGGCCCGGAGATGATCATTTCCGAACCGCAGACTGAGGTCCCCAGGTCAGAGATGATCATTTCCGAATGCGAGACGATGATCTCCGGCTCCGAAATGATGATCTCCACTTTTGACATGATCAGCTCCGCTTTTGAAATGATCATTTCCGCCTACGAAAAGATCTTTTCAGCCTTCGAAATGATCATTTCGGTGACAAATACCATGGTCAAAATCGGGCGCCGATATAACCTCAATACACTCAATATTTAAATGTCGTCTTCGACCATGATCTTTGCGACTGAAATGATCATTTCAGTCATCGAAATGATCATTTCGCCGACGAAGATGATCGTCGAAGCAACGAACAAGATCGTCGATCTCACGAAGACCAGGGTCCTGACGACGGAGATGATCATTTCCGCAGCGAAGAAGATCATGTCGATCGTTGAATTGATCATCGCCGTCGCAAACATGATGGTATTCGTGATGCAAATCATCATTTCGTAGGCGAAGAAGGTACTCTCGATCGCCAAGATGATGATCTCCGCCGCAAAGATGATGCCCTCAGTCGCCAAGATGATGCTCTTTGTCGCGCCGACCGTGCCGTCCGCGAGACAGCCTGTGCACCATGGCACGGGTCGGACTTTCGCGCACACCGCAACCGGTGGATAGAGCTTCGCCAATCAGCTGGTTTCTTCAAAGAAAGGATAACTAGAGCTTTTCCCTTTTTCTTCAGATTTCCCATTCCTTCTTGCTAGAATATGACTCAGTGAATCTAAAGATTTAGGGCACGCATCGTACCCGCTACGGACAATTTGGAGCTACCGTTCGACGGTTTGCTGGAGACGCTCGAGCGGGACGATGTGCTTTGATCCGCAAACGCATTCTCAGATGTTGTCCATTAGAGGATTTTTCTATAAGGCTTGCGCTGGACCAAGGCCCGCGTGTTCACGGAACAAGGAACGCATTATTCTCTGCTGACTGACCGGATGGCTCTCGTATGGAAATCTCGGGCTTTGTGCCTCTCGGGTAAACCTCTGTCGGAAAGCTTCAAAATAAAACCAGGCTAACGGAGTACCTCAGATGTCTCCAGCCCGCTCGCATCATTATTAATTCGGGAAATTCACCATCAGATCCAGCTGACCAGCTACAACCCCACTGTATTTGCGCTCTAAAATTCCTGTCAAGCTTTTTTTTGTTTTTTCGCGATTACCACCGTCCCCCATGTTTTTCTGTCACAAATTAAACTTGTTCAAGATTGAACAACAGCGAACCGGAAGCGGGATCCTTGCTCAATCCCGGCGGAGTGGATCGATGCCTATCGACGTGGGGAGCGAGGGAGGTAACAACGAAACGCCTTCGGATCAAGATAGACCGAGACAAGCTTCATGCCTTCGTGAGCAAGAAGAATGGGCAACCTCCGCGCCGTGCGGACGCTTGGCCGAATCCCACAGTTGGAACCAAGTGGTCTTGCATTCCCTTTGCCCTCCTGTCGAAATCCCCTCTTTGAAGATCATAGGAAATCAGACGTCAATTCTCTCATTCTTAGTGTCGTCCAGGCATGGGGAAATACGGTGAGAACCAACTAAATCCAATGAAAACTGTTGAATCAGTAAGTGACGAATAGGAAAAACGAGCTGCATTTTGACTCGTGAGCCACGTGTTTTGCCTCGCTCACCACTTCCGTTATGGGGTGCTTATGTCAACTTCCGGGCAAGTCGATCCCGAAATGCAGCCGGAATCACGTTCCCGCGAGGATTGTAACCCCAAAAGGGCCGTCGGGATGCGGAGTTTTTCGACAACTCTTCCTATTGGCCGGAATAATTCCCCGGGTGATTTCCACCCCAAGTGCTGCTATCCTCCTCCTAGAAAAAGCGAATTACTATCATTCGATCGTCTGCCGGGCTGATGCCTGCCAGTTTCCCAGCCACCGAGAGTTGCCGGGTGGATCCCCAGGGTTCTTGCGAACACTTTTTGAGATAAGCCCTGGCGTTTACGGAAGAATGCCAGTCGTTCCGGAAGGCCGATTGGCTCCGGGAAAGGACAGTACCCAAGGAACCCAATGATGGGGGCAATGAACCATATCTCCGGCTGGTTGCGTTGCCTTTCCCAATTGTAGATGGTTGCCTCATCCACCCCGATTTGCCCCGCAACCTCTCTCTGAAGGAGTCCCAGGTCAAATCTCCTCTTGCGGATGTGATCTCCTAATGTATTGATTTCCTTAGGATACGCTTCGGGAAGAGGTTTTCGACCTTTCAGCGTCACACTGCAACATGGCAACGCAACGGTGGGAGTGCTCGTGCTCCCGGAATATGAAAAATGCAGGCGATATCAACGGCGGCTCCTGGTCGGGCAGAGCGGCCGCCCAGGCATTAAAATGCTCTTCCACTGCAGTTAAGCAGTTCTGCAGGGCGTAGATTAGAATCCCATAAGTAACTGCCTCTGCTGCAAAGCCAGATGATATTTCTGATGATCACGATGCATATAGATTCAGGACAAGCGGCGGATAGTACGAAACCACAAAAGATCATAGAAAAATCACAAGAAAATCATTGACACACCTTGTTATGAATTGTTATTAGCATTAGCGTCTTCTAAGGCGTCATTCTGAGAGCCATCCCCCAGCTCTCATAGAGGTTAGTGGCCTCTTTTGGGTCGTGAGCGGTCAGAACCGCAGGAGCCTGCGACAATCCTAGCCAGAAGTTGCAAGCCGCTGGGCATAAAGTCGCGGGTTTCCCAACCGCTCACCGCAGATCCTTCAGTTCGTGGAGGGAATTCCATGACCAATTCAAAAAAACCAAATGACTCAAGAGTTGTCCGTACCCGCTGTTATCAAGATCAAACCGACGAGTTGCTCGACGAGTGGTTTTCACTGCCGCCGCATGAACGCAACAGGAGATTCATAGATACTGCCGGCGCGGCCGGGATCGCGGGAGTCACGCGTCGGACCATCGAGGCGTGGATCGATGTGGGAGAAATCCGGGCGCTATGCATAGGCAGGAAACTTCACGTCGATCTGGAAACGCTGCACGAGCACATCCGGTCAGAAGTCTGCGCCTGGGCATCAGGCGAAGCCCGTCCTGCAAGTCGAGCTCAAACGCGCAATTCGCGCTAAACAAGTATTTGACGAATCTGACAAACCTCGCGAATCTGGCGAATCTGACGAATGACATCTGCTTAGCCGCATAGTAAGAATCCCGCGTCACGCACGCCACAGGATCATAAGGGAGTCGCTTCGCAATCCCGGCAAACCTGATGGCTTGTGCGAGCAAGATCCCAAGCTTGCGTTTTCACATTGTGTCTGATGCGGGAGACTTCATATGAGTCCAAAACAGCTGTACTCACAGAACAGAAAAGCCGTGTGGCCGATGGCAGCATTTCTTTTCCTCTGCACGATCGTCTTCGTGGTCGCGCAGACCTCAGGAGGGAAACCGTCCACCACGATAACGATCGATGGAGCGCAGACGCCCGAGCGCATCCCGGACTGGATTCTTTGGAGGGAACTGTTCAGAAGGGTCTCGATGTTTTCGGACCAGTCCGCCACACAGGGCAAAGAGATTTGGGTGGATAAGCTGCATCTGACGATGCCGCAGATGAACGAGCTGCTCCAGCGCGCTTCGGACCACCGCGATATGGACGCCGCAAAGAATGCCGCGGCTCAAAGCCTCAAGGCGTCGAAGGCGGAGACCAAGGATACGCTTCGCCTAAAATTGCGGCAGAGCCAGATGAATAAGGAAGTCCTGACGCTCCAGCTTCGCGACGGGCTGCGCGCCCGCATCGGCGAGGATGCCTTCAATAGGCTTCTGTCCTACGCCCGAATCAACATCGCGCCCACTATCAAGGTAGGCAAGATTGCGGTACCCAAGTGAAAATGGCCGGCCATCTCGGCTGTCTTGAGCGGCAAGTTGCGGGTCAGAAGTCACTCGTGATGCGCATTTGTGAGGAGGATTCAAATGAATAGAGGCGGATCGATGGAGACGAAATCAGCGAAGCTCATTTGGGGTGCTGTCTTATGCTTGTTTTGCTTGCTATCGTTTATGTTAAAGGCAAGCTACCCCGATGAATATTACTATCAGGACACCTATGATTTTGGATCGAGCCTGCAGCTCCTTTGGTCCTCAGTGGTCTATGCCCAATCTTGGACAAACATGCCTGGGGACGCAGAATACGACAGTGCGGCAGTCAGTGCTGCGCTCACACCTCCGGTCGGTAATCCCATCAATCTCAACTCAGGCTGCTGGTCGGGCGGCGGATATACCGGTGTAGACAGATACCAATCGATGGCCTTTGGAACCTGGAGTCTTCAGGCGACACACTATCTCGGTTGGGATGGTGATTGCTCCTTTGCGGCCGGAACCACGTCGGCAACCCTAAACATCTCCGGACCCTCCATTAATTATTTCTACTCGAGTCCCAGCCATTATGCCTTGCCAGGTTCAACGACTCTGTACTGGTCCACATCGAACGCCTCCAGCGCGACCATCAATGGCACGGCTGTGTCCGTTTCCGGCAGCATGGTTGTGAGCCCGAGCACGACGACCACGTACACGCTGATTGCATATAATTCCGGTTATTCGGCTCAAGCGAGCACAACGGTTGGGATTGACATGCCGCTATCCATGAACGGTCACCGCTACTCAGTACGGCACGAGAAGGGCACGCCTCCATTCTTCCCGTATACCAAGGCAGACAACGAAACCGTCAATGTGGCCAACGGTAACCTCTTCTTTACCGTGCCGCTCGTGAGCCGACCTGGACGCGCAGGGCTCGGCATCGATCTGAAGCTCGCCTACAATTCCAAGATCTGGGATTTCTACACGTATAACGCGACGATATACGCCACATTGGTTGAAGACAGTTCCTGGGTCGGGACAGGATGGACGCTTCTGGTCGGAAGGGTGATCGACGACTCGGCCAACGGCCGCTATTACATCACTCTATCGGACGGATCCAATCATGAACTGACCTATTACGGAGGGGCTTGGCGTTCGATGGATTCGACCTACATGATTTACGATCCCGTCGCCCACAAACTTACCTTGAAGGGTGGCACGAACTTGAGCTTCGGCTATCAAGACACCATCCACACCAACATCCGCTATGCGACGCGGGTTCAAGACGCAAACGGCAACTACCTTGACATCACCTACGCCGACAATGGCGGACGAATCAACACGATCCAGGACACGCTCGGGAACACCTACACGTTCCTGCTGAACTCACAGGGGCGGCTAGCGTATATTTCATACTTCAACACCAATGACACGACCCAGGCGACGAGTACGATCAGTCTTGAGTACCAGGGCCAATCGATCAGTTTTGGTTCCGGCGCCGCGACAGCATCCATCCCGACGCAGGAGCTCTTGACACAAGTGACATACATCACTGGCCTAAGATATACGTTCACGTATGGCGGCAGTGGAGAGGTAAGCCAGATAACGTACCCGACATTCGCGACCAGTCGCTATTTTTATCAAACCTTAACGGTTCTTGAGCGTTTGCTGAATCAAACGGTCCCTGACCATTATGTGTCGTCCCACGACCGTGGGGATTACACGCCGACCTGGACCTGGTACGGCAACCCCAACGGGGCCGCAGCCGCAAGCACCACCACGGTGACGATTCAGGGATCACAGCAGACATACTATTCCTATCTGATGGGCAAGTCCGGCTCGGCCTGGGCCGATGGCTTTGTTATCGACACAAAATATGCGGATTCCCCCTGGCCGGGGTTCACTCCCGAATCGCAGCAGGACTGGACCCAGGACGACACCCAACTCTCGACCATCGAAAACCCCAGGGTGAGTTGGATTAAGCAGGTGAACACAGACGCGCAGAATCCGCAATCGCAGACCGTTGTGCGCAAAGAGTTCACCTACGCTTCGAGCAGTGACTACAGCGGGAACCTAAAGGAGATCAGGGAGTATTCGTACAGCGGCACGTTGCGCCGCAGGACCGATCTCAATTACGCTCACGAATCCAGCGGTTCCTACGTGTCGCTGAACATCCTGGATCGGGTCACCGACACGCTGATCTACGACGGCTCCAGCAACCTGATATCAAAAACGAGCACGGCCTACGATTCCACCACTCTGGTTTCGTCGAGCGCCAACGCAACCCGGCACGATACTTCCTTTGGCACGAGCTATCTGACAAGAGGATTGCCGACGAGCGTCAGCCGATGGTACAACATCGCCCAGAACTTGTCCGTCGTAGCCTCGACCCGATACGACGAGTTTGGAAATCCCCGGCAGGTGACCGATCCCCGGTCCTACACGACCTACACGGACTACTGGCTAACCTCGGCTGACAACGCCTATGCCTTCCCTTTGCGGATGACCAATGCCAAGGGACACGTCAGCAGCGCTACATACAGCTACAAAAGCGGCGCCGTCCTCACCCAAACAGACCCGAACAGCATGGTCACGACCACAACCTATGACAGCCTCGACCGCCCGACGGATATCAGCAAGACAAGCGGCGCCCATAAGACCATCACTTACGTCCAGGATCCGTATTACGGACACCCTCCCTACGCCACAGTGAGGCAATACCTGACGGCCAATACCTATACCGAGGAGCGATCAGACCTCGACGAAATGGGCCGGCTGTCGACGCAAACGCTGACGGATTCCTCTAGCGGCAACATTCAACAGGATCTGCACTACGACGCGCGCGGCGCGGTCTCACAGATCTCGGCGCCGTATCGTTCGGGATCTCAGACTATCTATCAAACCAACTATCACGGCCAGTCTCCGTCGTATGAATACGCAACCTACGCCGATGGGACCACGGTGTCGTACACAAATTATCCCGGCGTGACAATGGTGAATTCGTCCAGCGGCGGCGTTCGTGACTATTGGTATCAAGAAGATCACAAAGTGTGGGCGGTGACCGTGCAGAATCCGAGCACCGCCGAGCTCAATGTCAACACGTACTACTCCTACGACGCCATGGGCAGGCTGACCGCCATAAGCCAGGGAATTCAGACGAGGTCGTTTACCTACGATAACCTCGGCCGGCTCCTTACGGAGACGCACCCAGAGAGCGGCACGACGAGCTACAGCTACGACGCGAACTCGAACATGGTCAGCAAGACGAACGCGCGCGGGATCCTGACGACGATTAGCTACGACGAGCTGAACAGGGTGACGCAGAAAAGTTACAGCGACGGCACGCCTTCGGTCACCTACTATTACGACACGCAGCCTTCGGGGAGCCCGATCGCCACGGTCAATCCCGTGGGACGCCTGACGGGCGTGACAAGAACGGTTTCGGGGATCACGGTGAGCAGCTACTACGCCTACTGCAGCTGCTCCTCGATCACCGAAGAGGCCACTGTCATTAACGATGGCACACCTCGAACCTATATTACCAACTACGCTTACAACTTAGCGGGGCAGCTCACCACTCTCACATATCCCAACGGCAAGATCGTTACCTATACGCTGGATGACAACGGACGGCAGACGAAGGTGTCGTCAACGTACAACAACCAGCCCTTCGATTACATTTACTCCGCTACCTACGGCGGTCCGGCCGGGCAGCTGACGCAAGTACAGTACCCGATCCTCTACTATGGAGGGCAGAGGGTCCAGACGCTCTACACGTACGCACCGGACTCGGGGTACCTGACGCACATGGAATCCTTTGAGCTGAATTTCGATTACAATTACGTGCCATTTGAGGGGCCGCTGATTCAAGACATCACGGATTGGGTTAACTTGAACCAAAGCCAGCACTACGAGTACGATCTGTGGCACCGTCTGACCGGCTACTGGCAGTCGCGTGACCGGGACGACGACAGTTCGAAGATACCGTTCGGGTACGACCTCTACAACAACGTTGCGTCGGTGGGGATAGACACGTTTACGGTGGCCGCCTCGACCAACCGGCTGACGAGCAGAACCTGGTATGGGGGCAACGAGAGCTTCGCGTACGACGCGGCCGGGAACATGACGACGATGGGGACCTTCGACGCCGAGAACCGGCTCATCCTGACCTCGCAGGGCGCGAGCTACGTGTACGACGGCAACGGTCGGCGGTTCCGCACCAACGACGGAAACGTGGTAAACTATGTGTATTCGTACACGGGCCAGCTGCTTACGGAGGATCGGATCACGGAATCAGCATCGAACAACTACATTTACTTCAACGGCCAGGTCGTGGCGATCCATCAACAGGACGATAGTGTCCTATTTTTGTTCAAGGACCATCTCGGATCGACGCGCTGGGTTGTGACGGTGTCGCTGTCGGTTTACAACTGGCAATCCCAAGGCAACTGGACGACGTGGTCAGGGGAGTACGTGTACGAGCCATTCGGCCATACCGGCAATTCCTCGCCCACACGGCTGATGTTCCAGGGCAAGGAGCGAAGCGGGGACCTGGACTACTACGGCGCCAGGTACTATGACAGTAGGACGATAGGAATCAGTTCCATGCGATGGATCTCGGCCGATTCGGTGACATCACGGATCTACGATCCCCCTTCGCTGAACAAATACACCTACGTCAGAAACGACCCGGTGAATCTCGTTGATCCGGATGGCAGAGAACCCTTTACGATACATGGTCCAACTACCTGGGCGCCTTATTGGGAGCCGGATCTCTTCAACACAAGCTTCGACGTGGGCTCAGTCATTGCAGACTTGTCGGGAATGATGCTTGAGAACTTGATTCACGCGCCGATCCGCGGAGGCGGGATTGATAGCGGAGACGACGGCGGCGAACCCGCTGCTTCCCAAAGCTTGCAGGCACTTCTCGCAAACAAAGCCCTACTCCAATCCGACCTAAGTTCGCGAACCGGTATTGCGGAGAGGAAAGGCGATTGCTACGACTTTCTGGTGAAGGTCATCAATCAGTTGAATAATAAGGGCTTACTCGCTGCCAATTTCACGGTTCAAAGTTTGATCGACAACGTCATGGCTGCTACCAAGATTCCCACTACTGTAGCAGCGCTCGGAGCAAATGCGCAGACAAACGGGAATACCATCAACATCGCCTCTGACCCCACTGAATCCGTCGGCAATGATTACATCTCAACGTTACTTCATGAGGGCTTTCACTTGCTCATGAGCGGGAACAACGCCCGAATAGATGATGATCACCTCATGCCCGCTACTTCCGCTGCAGATGGGACTCCCTACCAAGGTGGCGGCAGTTCGTGGTTCAACAAGCAGATGTTTGGACGGAACTGTGGTGGGGGAATATAACCTCAACGCGCACAGCCTCGGGCAAATACGGAGCTAAGTATCGTGAGAAGCTTTGTGGGTAAATCAAGCCGCCTAATATACTTCCTGGTCGTTTCATCCTTCGTCCCTTCATGTGGGGGGCGCCAGCCCCCAGCGACCGAAGGTTGCTGCGAAAACCTTCGAGCTGACCGAGTTCTTGATGAGCCACCGGTTCCCGACGAGTTGGAGACGGGCCGAGTTGACGTGGAATTGAGGTCGGATCACAAAGCAGTTGTCGCGACCGTTGGCGATCGCGACCACAAGAGGGCCTTCCTCTATTCTGCAGACGGAGGAGATACATGGCGTGTTGACAACTTCTATGAGCACCTTCGTTCTTGGCAGACTCAGCCTCTTAGAGAAGGTGAAATTCTGCCGTGGACCCCAAATCCTGCCGATGCTTCGGTCAAATATAGGACGATTTCTTTTCGCGAGAGGAAGTCATACGACGAGAGATCGACTGATGGTGGAAAGAGCTGGACACGAATGAAAGAAGCCCTTTTGGGCTACGGAACGAGAATGGTGCAAGGGGGGCTCATTTTTTATCACCCCCGTGATCCGCTAACCTTTTATATCGCTGGCGACCTGCCGGGCTGGCAATATGGAGGGGGAATGTTCGTTTCTGTCGATGGCGGAGATACGTTCAGGTTCATGTACGCGTCGGGTGGCATTGACACGCTGGCAATCAGCCAATCAAACCCGGCTGTGATGTACGGCGCCGGCTCCATGGGCAGCCTTCTCAAGAGCGTGGATGGTGGAAAAATTTGGGACCTTGTCGGCCAGAATGACTTGATCCGCAAGACACGCGTTCGCACAATGGCCGCAGAGACGAAGGCCATCGCCAAGCTGTTCGATGAATGGCCTACTGAAGTTGAGGGTATTGCGATCGATCCGGTTGATGTGAATCGCGTCTATGTGGCCACCAGCAAAGGTATTTTGCGTACTGAGAATGGCGGGGAGACTTGGTGCATCCTCATAAACACCGGAATAACTAAGGCACGTTCCGTCCATAGCATCGTAATCGTGCCCACCCAACCGAATGTGTTATTTGTCGGAACATACAAAGGGTTAATGCGTTCAGTGGACAGGGGCTGCCACTGGGAACAGATCGACGTCCTGTCAAGAGTCCAGAGATAGAAGGTAGCGGTGTCCCCACATGACTGGAAAATAGGAAAATAGGGGACGCTACCCTATTTATCTTGACATTGGGCGTGGCGTAGCTACCATGAGCTCATGCCGCGAATGGCAAGGGTCGTTGTGCCCGGACTTCCTCACCATCTGACGCAACGGGGCAATCGCCGTGAAGATGTGTTCTTCGACGATGGTGACCGTCAGCGCTATCTTCAGCTCCTCCTCGAATACTCGGCCAAGCATGGCCTGGCAACGCTGGCCTATTGTCTGATGACCGACCATGTCCACTTTGTCAGTGTGCCGGCTCGGGCCGATTCCCTCGCCCGCGTGTTTAAGCCTGTGGACCTGCGCTATGCCCAGCACGTCAATTGGGTTCAGGGAATAAGCGGCCGTTTGTGGCAAGGGCGTTATTATTCCTGCCCGCTGGATGAAGAGCATCTGTGGGCGGCGATGCGGTATGTGGAACGGAATCCCGTACGGGCAAGGCTGGTGCGGAAGGCAGAGCATTACCCGTGGAGCAGCGCCGCGGCTCATTGCGGCGGGCGCATCGATCCGGTTCTGGCGCCACTGCCGGAGCGAAGGTCGCCAGGGGCTGAGGACTGGGCTGCGTGGCTTGCGGAAAAGGAAGATGACAAGATGCTGCTCAGGCTCAGACTCTGCACGCGCACTGGACGGCCGATTGGCAGCAAGCAGTTTATTGCCAAGCTGGAGTCCAGGCTGGGCCGAAGACTGGAGGCAAGACCACTTGGCCGGCCGAGGAAGGTCAAGCCAAAATAGGTAGCGTCGCCATTTTCCCCGAGGATCCGCTCTCTTCGCCCGATCGGGCCGATGACGAAGAGGAAGAATGAAACAGCGTTCCAAAACGGATCTGGTTTCTTCTTTAGCTGCTACAATAGCGGCGAGGGTGTCAATATCATGAGTGCGGGGATCAAACTTCTTGATGTCGTGGCATTGATCGAGGCCCTGCGTGAGCGCAAGCTGCGGCGCGGGCAGGTCGGAACCGTCGTCCAGGAATTGGCTCCCGAGGTGTTTGAGATCGAGTTCACGGACAACGACGGTCGCGCCTTTGCCGGCCTGGCGCTGCAGGCAAGCCAGCTGCTGGTCCTGCATTACGAACCGGCCGAGACGGCCTGAACGCACTCAGTCGCAAAACGACTTCAACGGTTTCCTCTTTAGCTGCTACAATGGCCGTCGGCGGCTAAAGAATAAACGCGCACGGGGGGACCGAGCCGCATGCCGACGATACTTCTGATTCAGGGATGGCGGTTCTTCTTCTACGCCAACGAAGGCGATGAACCGATTCACATCCACGCGCGCAAGGCGGAAACCGAATGCAAGTACTGGCTGCGGCCCGACCTCTATGAGATCGAGGAGGCATGGTCCTATAACCTGACGCCGCGCCTGCGCCGGGAAGCGCGCAAGATCATTTTTGACCACTTTGACTTGATTGTGGGAGAATGGGAGAAGAGTTTTGGGGACAAAGGAAATGCAAGCAACTGAGCCGATCACAGCTACCGGCATCGAAGTGACCCCGGACGCGCTGATTCTGGTGCTTGGCCAGCGCCGCCTGCGGATTCCGTGGGAAGAATGCTCCAATACGCTGGCTGCCGCATCAGAGCAGGAGCGGCTGGTTGCGGAGCTGTCACCCGGTGGCTACGGGATCCACTGGCCACTGATTGATGAAGACCTATCGGTCAACGGCCTTCTCAAAAAACACGACTGAGCCGCCACGCCCTTCGGATTCCATCGGCAAAATGGAAAACAAGCTCATCTGCCGTTCTTTTTAGCTGCCACAATAGCCGCCGGCAGCTAAAGAAAAACCCATGGCTACGACCGAAGCGTTAACGGAAAACTCGCGTCAGGGGATCAACCTGAAAATACCACCTTGCATCGGGCTCGAGGGCGAGCTAAGCCGAAACCTGCGGCCGGGATGCGGGCATGCTTACGACGAAACCGCGGCGGGGATCGTTGTTTAGGTCAGAAACGATCCGGTAAATAGGATTGATCTGGACGGCAGAGATGATGAGTACGTGTCTGTTTCGATAAGTTACGAGGAAGTTACTGCCGGTTTGGCAGGGGGCACGCTTGGGAAGACTACATGGATGGTCGTGACGACAACATATTATTTCGATATCTATGGTTGGAACCCAGCAGCTGAAGGAGAAGGACCGTTCGGATACGTCGGAGGTGGCGTAGACGAACCGCAGGGAGGGGCCGGTGGGCCGCTGCCATCGCCAAGATCAGTAAATCCGTTCAAGGGCTTTTTGGTTGGGGCCAACGTCACATCCGATCAGCAATCCCAGTTCTATAACGCTTTCAATCTGGGGTTAAGTTTATTAACCGGGGACTGTGGGAAACTCCTAGGTTCGAAAGGCATTGACCCAACTAAAGCCCTCAATGCAACGACCTTCTTTTACCTGCCATTGACTGCTCCAAATGGTACGCAGGCAGATGTGAATCCCTTCACTCAACAAGTGTCGATCAATGCGTACGGAGATTTCTTTAACCCAACTAATGCCAATGGCCAGGACTTGACACAATTATTTGGAGGAAATAACCCCCTTGCCTTTCAGGCTTTTGTTATTTTGCACGAGCTGGGTCACATAACCGGCGCCCTTCTAGACGATGGCCAGTATGACCCAAACCACGATGACAATGAGAAAGCGAATAACAAGGCTATTTTTGAGAATTGTTTTAGTCATTAGGCATAGGAGATTGATCATGAGACTGTCGTTATCTCGGCTTCATTACCTCAAAGCCATCTTGCAGCTGATATGTTTTGCCGTAATGATGTCTTGGGGACAATCAAATGGTGCGATGTGTCAATCAATCGGTGCGCTCCGAGCGGTGATTGTGGACCTCTTTGGAAAACCTATAGAAGGCGCTACTGTTCTGCTAACGCCGATTCCTGCGACAACGGCCGCATTTCATGGCGAGTCGTCAAAGGATGGGATACTACGGATCAGCGGTTTACCTAAGGGCGATTACCTTCTCATAGTAACGGTCCAGGGTTTCCCCCAGAGGGCATTAAGAATAACCATCATCCAGGATCATGAGGTAAATGTCGGCAGGATAGTTATCGGTAACATGGACTGCTTCGCTCCAGGCACCTATTGTGACAGCTTTGGTCCTCCGTTATTCGCTCCGTTGCCGTGCTTGAAGAATGTCGATATTGTCAAGGAGATGCCTGGCCCGCAGCTCTACCTAAATCATAGTGAATTGGAACAGCGTGCAGTTCGAAAGGTTTTTCCCAAATGGCCCCCCAATACGCCGCAAGGGTATTGCATAAATGTTGCGATCATGATTGATAAAAACGGGAAGGTGCTGTGCGCCGGGCTAGATGGCGAATTTAAAGAAGGGATATCGGCTGACGCGATCCTCGCGGCAGCCAGAAGATGGAGATTTAAGCCGATCACCCGCGATGATGGGCAGGTGGTAGGGGCTCTTGGCAGGCTTCTCTTCATAACGCCAACGAAGAGCGAGAAATAATTCTACGTCGCATTTCTTCGGTGATCGCGAAAGGGAAAAAGCGGACGCAACACGTTTTTGAGCATCTCGGACCTTCCCCACGCATTTCCGGCACCCTCGGCGACCAGGCCCGGAGAATTGCCCTCTGAGCAGCCCGAGGAGGACCTGGACACCCACTTTTCACTTCGCACCCTTCGTGGGTGTCCAAATCTCTTTCTATGATGCGCCTCTGCTTGGGCGTGTACTCGTCGTCAGCTGCTGGAAACTTCGAGCGGTCGATCACCACTTGGGGAGTGACCACAATATGAGCAGCGCGAATCTTCACGTCCACAAGATCCCCTTCCGGCAAATCTAAGCGGCTGCGGATTTGGCTGGGCAGGGTAAGCTGGCCTTTTTTTGCATCTTGACAAGAGCCATAAAAAAAACTCCGTAAATTCTGAAAGTCGGAATTTCGAGGTTATGGTGCCTGTCCCCGAGATCTCCCGCCTTTCCATCACGCGACTCTGCAGGCACTGCGCGTCGGTTTCAACGTTAGCCGCACCCTGACACCCAGGCACGCCAGCATGTCGATCAGGGTGTCGGTGCTGAACAAGTCGATCCGGCCGCGAAGAAGGTCGCTCACTCGAGGCTGGGTTATGCTCAGCATCTTCGCCACGTCAGCCTGCCTGTATCCACCGGCCGCAATCTGTTTCTGAACCTGAATCATAAGATCCGCTCGGATCTTGAGGTGCTCCGATTCTTCCAGATCGAATCCGAGGTCACGGAAGACATTGCGGTTGGATCGAGTAATCCTGACACTCATAGTATGCCTGCTTTCATCGGGCGGGAATTTCGGGGACAGGCGCCATAACCTCGAAATTACTTGCGATTCGACGAACATGCTTTCCGTGATATTTCGAGGTTATGGCGCCTGTCCCCGAAACTTAGTCTTAACCTTCTCTTTGACCTTCTTCGTCTGGCTGTGGAGAAACTTCATCATCTCCTTATGAGTCTCGAATGGACCATAAACGCGCCCCTTTTTGAGATCTTCCTCGGACTTGGCCAAGCGCGCGTCTATAATGCGCCGCTGCTCCGGTGTGTACTCATCGTCAGCGGTTGGAAACTTTGAGCGGTCGATCACCACTTGGGGAGTAACCACAATATGAGCAGCGCGAATCTTCACATCCACAAAGTCCCCTTCTGCCAAACCTAGGCGCTTGCGGATTTGGCTGGGCAGGGTAAGCTGGCCTTTCTTTTGCATTTTGACAAGAGGCATAAAAACTCCGTTAATTCTGAAAGTCGGAATTTCCGACATCCAAAGCGAGCATAGCAATGTCGGTCAGAGCTGTCAATTCCCTGCTCAAGCGACGCCCAGGTCTTGAAGTCGCAAATTGCGACTTCAAAAAAACCACTTCCTCTCCGATGAACCGGAGCATAAAGTCCCCAGGGAAGCGGTCACGATTGCCTATGACCGCCGGCGTCGAGTTGCGTACAATCGAGGAAGAGTTGGCAAAGTAGAGGAGTGCCCGATTTCAGGCGAGTCCTGGAGAGTTATTTTGGAGCAATGATTCAACTTGCTGTGGTTCGACCCCGTTCCGTCGAAATCCGTTGCAAGGGGAGAGGCATAAATGGACGGTAGATGTCGGTCCGATATTAAGCCCGGAGCACGCGTCCGGATTGTCCAAAAGCAGGACCAGCACTGCGGGAAATTGGCAGAGGGAATCGTTCAGACCATTCTGACCAACTCCGCCACCCACCCGCACGGTATCAAAGTGCGCCTTGCGAGTGGAGAAGTGGGCCGCGTGAAGGAGATTGTGCCGGATCGATGATCCAGCGCGCGAAGGATTACTTGCGGGGCGAGGTCGGGGTCGGACCGTCTAGAATAGTTGTTCAATGTGGGGATGAGTCCTTTAAAGGAGGATGAAAGGCGCCTTTCAGCTTGGGGTGTTTTAATAATTTTATTGAGTTGCGGAGCATACAATGAGCAAGACGCTTGTCGGGGTGATGGGGCCCGGAGAGGGCGCTACGGACGATGACATCCGCTTAGCCTATGAACTTGGTAGATTGATTGCGCAACAGGGCTGGATCCTCGTCACGGGAGGGCGGCGAGTCGGAGTCATGGATGCTGCCAGTCGCGGCGCCAAGTCTGCACAAGGCATGGTTGTCGGGATCCTTCCGGGAATAGATGATGAAGAAATGTCGGCTGCGGTCGACATCCCGATCATTACCGGCATGAACGATGCGCGCAACAACATCAATGTCCTTTCCAGCCAGGTATTATTCTTCGTTGGCATGAGTGCCGGAACCGCATCCGAGCTGGCTCTTGCGCTGAAGTACAAGCAACCGGCAATCCTCGTTTGCCAGCCCGAGGATGTTGTTCACGTTTTTGCGGCGATGAGTTCTTCAATACTCGAGATCACTACCGATGCCGCCTCAGCTGTGGCATCGGCTAAGCGCGTCCTTGCGGGTGGCGAAGAAACTCCCTGAGTCACTCCCGGAATTGTCAAACCCTCAGCAATGTGCGGGAGGCACACTCCCGGTAACAGATCCGGCGGGCCTATCAGTTTAGAGACGTTGGACCATCTCGAAAACGGGCAAACATTTTGTCTTAATGATCAAGGAAGTGCTGCGGACTACTTCTTGCCTTTGGGAACCACAAAGCCAATCAGGTGGCGTCGTGAGCAGGCCGGGGTCATGAGCTTCTTGATGCAGGAAAAAATCTCTTGAATTCGGACGTCATGGGCAGAGTACTTCCGCTCCAAGTCCTCGAGTTTGCGGGCCAGATCCTTGTGAGTTGCCAGGAGCTCTCGAAGCCTGACGAATGCACGAACGACCTGGATGCTAGCGCCAACGGCAATGGGACTGCTAAGGACATTCGCAGCCATGATCGCCCCGTGTTCAGTAAAAGCGTATGGTAGTTTGCGGCGCCCGCCCCAACCCAAACTTGATGTCGCATTTTGCGACATCAAGTTTGCGAACTCCTCCGACGAGAGCACAAAAGCAAAATCTTCAGGGAAACGGTCACGGTTGCGGCGGATCTGCTCATTGAGACGCCTCGTCGAGACGCCGTAGAGCTTGGCGAGATCAGCATCAAGCATAACCTTCTGGCTGCGGATCAAATAAATCTCGTCCGCGATAGTTTCGACGGGGATCAGAATGTGGGATGACCTGTGTTGAGATTCTTGCTTCGGCATTGGGCAGAGTCTTAGATCAGAACGCGCTGATTCAGCAACCTGATGCAGAATCCCGGCACTGAAGTGCCGGGCTGTTTTCCCAGCGTCCCGTAGGTACGCAAAAGGGCCAAACTGCTGTTTGAGGTCGCAAATTGTGACCTCAAACTTGGATCACTTTTCTTCGGGAGGTGCAAATCCGATTTGCCGTTTTGGAGGAAGGGGCGCCGGTGTCATGAGATTTCGGATTGCATCAAAGACTACCTTGAACTGAGCGTCGTACTTATCTTCCATGGCGGCAAGCTTGCGGGCTAAGTCCTTGTGCGTGGCAAGAAGTTCGCGCAGTCTGACAAACGTCCGCATGATGGCGATGTTGACCTGGACGGCGCGCTTGCTGTTGAGAACGCTTGAAAGCATGGCCACGCCTTGCTCCGTAAAAGCGTAAGCAAGATACCGCCGGCCGCCACGACCAGGTTTTGAGGCGCCACTTTGTGATTCCAAGTTTGAGGTGCCAAAATGGATCCTCAAAAGTTTAGCCTCCTGGGCAGTCAACTGAAACATAAAGTCGTCTGGGAAGCGGTCTTGATTCCGTTTCACAGCCTGATTGAGCGCCTTAGTTTCAACTCCATAAAGCTGGGCGAGGTCACGGTCAAGCATCACCTTCTGACCCCGAATGAGGCAAATGCGGCGCTCAATCAGCTCCACTGGCATGGCAAGCTGATCGGGTGTCGATGGTGCAAGTTCTGTCTGCATAGGTTGGGCGAGTAAGGTCCAATTGTCAGAGCGCCAGGGGTCTTGAGCACGATTTCACAACGGTCCATGAGGTTCCGCACCGCGGAAGCGGAAGGTTTACGGGTCGATGATGCTTGTGATTTCGCGAAAACTCAGTTGAAGAGGCGGCAACAAACTTACTGCCATTTTGACCGCTTCTTTATCGTAATCGAGGCGGATGTTGTCCTTGACAGTCAGTTTCGATACACCCCAACTCGCGCCAGCCCCCATACCGGACAGACGCGCGACATAGACAGCTCCGGTCACGTGGCACGTCCCGCCGATGTCGAGTTCTCCTGAGCCAATTACCAGAATAAGGCCGCAAAATGTGAAGTTACCTGTGGCAGTGAATTTCCCCGTGACCACGAGCAGGCCGGCTCCGTCGAGGTTTCCGTCCACGGAGAGATCGCCATTCACGTAAGTCATTTTGGGAGTCTGACCCGGAGCGTTCTGCGGTTGAAAGGGATCATAATGGCCTAGCTGCGCCGGGGCTGCGCCCATCCACGTCTGAGATCCGAAATATGTGGAGTCGGCGAATCGCGGGACGGTTTGTGCCATGAAATTCGAGACGTATGCCCCGTCCAGGAGAAGTTTCTTATCCGCGTTCGTGCTGATTGTGGAGGTGATGTCGAGAACGGAAGGTTGTTTCCCTGTGCCCTGAATGTTCTGCCCCTGCTGTACAGTGAGATGTGCAGTGACCTGCTGGGCGGGGAAAACGCCGTCACTGTTATTCGTGTCAATCGTCGAGATTCCATAGCTGGCGGCGCCACCCTGGATCGAGAAAAGACTGCCGACGAACATATCCGCCGAGGAAGACTCGACGCCCGTCCCCTGCACCACCAGGGGTGAATCGAGTTCGAACATGGACATGTGTTTGAATCTCGCTTCGAAGACCACCAGCGAGTTTTTGCGCGCCCCACTCTGGGTTTCTTCCCTGAACGTTTGGGCAACTCCCATCGAGCGCACGATGATCTGGCCGTCACCGTCGTGGAACGGATCATTAGCGGGATCCGAGGCGATTTCGCTTGCTTCGCCGTTGTTGTCGGACACCTTGACAAAGTATCTGCTAACCACCACGGTGCCGACGCCGTACGGGTTTTTCACTGCTTGCGCAATGCCGAAACGCGGGATTAATTCCACCCCGTTGCCGGCCGCGTTTTCGCCCGTGCTCATGGTTCCATCGTCGGCAAGGCCCGCCAGCATCGCGCTGGGATCCTGGATATCGAGCATCCTGGCCACGGTCCAATCGATCGGAGTACGACTCGCCGCAGTTCTGGCGTGGGCAAGGTAACCGGCGCTCATGTCATGCTCCCCGTCTGGTCCTTGCAGAAGATCGTCGAAGCGGAGACCCCTCATGAGCGCGCGCGCGTGACTCAAACCTGCCAGTGCCGCGGCACGCGCCTGTACATAACTTTCATAGTTGTCGCTGATGCGGACTTCCGCCGTTGCCGCCAGGCTGAGGTACAGTCCAAGGACTGAAAGCAGCGCGAGCGCAATCAACGCAATCAGGAGCGCAAAGCCTGATTCCCGCGAAAAGTTTTGCGGCTTCCAATCACGATTTACCCTCATGCCATGTCTCCTATTCACCCAGTGCATGGTGCACGACCGATGTTGTGTTTTGTCACTGCCATCCAGACAGTGGCAAACCCCGCGAGGGGCGGCATGCTACGGCCCGGGAGCGTGATCTCCATAAGCGCTAACTTAAGCCGCTTTTCCCACTTGAACCTGGACTTGGACGTTCTTGTGCTTGACAGATTTTCGCGAGCATCCTGCTTGCAAAACTTTGCTGCGCGCTTGATAGTCCACGGCCACGTCGAGGTTCAGGTCCAAGTCCAGGTCCAGGTCCGATAGCAAGCATATCTTTGCGCTTATGGACTCACGCCACTTCGGGGCTTGCCAGTGTCTGAACCACGGGTCTTGTCAGTTGTCTGCCAGAAGAGAGACGCCACTGTGACCAGAGGGCTGATTGCGATAGCCGTCCTAATTGCCCCTCGCGTATTCTTACAGTTTCAGCAAGGACAAAATTATTTCGCCCAAACTGAATGAATTGCGTAAAACCAAGAGATGAGACTTTGCCGGGGTCGTGCGGGAAATCCATTGGTCGAGAAATGTCTTTATGGTAAAGGATACACCGTGAAAAGCACGGACGAGTCCATCCAAGAGTTCGCCGCAAAGCTCCGGAAGGAGTTTTCGGGTGAGATTCACACGGACCGATTCACCCGCCTCCTGTACAGCACCGACGCGAGCATTTATCAGATTGAGCCCCTGGCTGTCGTGGTGCCGCGCGGGCGAGACGACGTGGCGGCGGCCGTTTTGCTGGCCTCTTATCACGGTTTGCCCGTTTTGCCGCGCGGGGGCGGAACCAGCCTGGCAGGACAGACCGTTGGCGCCGCGGTCGTGATCGACTTCTCCAAGTACATGAATCGGATTCTCGAGGTGAATCTCGAGGAGCGCTTCGCCCGCGTGGAACCTGGAATTATCCTCGACCAGCTCAACGCTCATTTGCAGAAGTCAGGCTGGCGATTTCCGCCCGATGTCGCGACCAGCAATCGTGCAACGCTAGGAGGAATGATCGGGAATAACTCCTCCGGGGCACATTCCATCCTGTACGGCATCACCGGCGATCATATCCGCGAGTTGCGGCTGGTGCTCTCCGATGGCGGCGAAGCTGGTTTTGCGGAAATGAGCGCTGAAGAGTTCCTGCGGAAAGGCGCGTCCGACAATTTCGAAGGGCGAATCTATCGCACCGTTCAGCAGTTGGTCGCCGAGAACCGGCAGGAAATCGACTCCCGCTATCCAAAGATCATGCGGCGCGTCGGAGGTTACAACCTCGACAAAGTGCTGGGAGTCGACGGCGGCAACCTCTGCCGCCTCATTGTTGGCAGCGAGGGCACACTGGCGACTTGCACGGAAGCGTGCGTTAATCTGACCCGTGATCCTCCCGTCAAGTCGCTGGCCATCGTCCATTTCTCAGACCTGGTTGCTGCCCTGGAAGCTCTCCAGGAGATTCTCGCGCTGCAGCCCGCGGCGGTTGAGCTTGTCGACAAAGTCCTGCTTGATCTTACGAGACTGCAACCCGCCTTCGCACGCAAGATGACGTTTGTGGAAGGTGATCCCGCGGCAATCCTGATCGTCGAGTTTTTCGGCGAGACCCCGGCGGAGGTCAGACAGAAGCTGTCGCAGCTCGAACAGCGACTCCGGACAATCGGCGTGGGCACCGCATGCCTGCGCGTAGAAGAGCCTGAGGCCCAGGCCAACGTTTGGGCGATTCGCAAGGCCGGCGTCGGGCTGCTCGCCAGCACCAGGGGAGACGCTAAATCCACGGCGTTCGTCGAGGATACGGCCGTGGCGCCCGAACATCTAGCAGAGTATGTACGGCGTTTCCGGAAAATCCTGGAGCGGCATCACACGAGCGCCGGCTTCTATGGACACGCCTCGGTCGGCTGCCTGCACATACGCCCGGTGATCAATCTCAAGGAACCGTCCGGCGTTCAGAAGATGGTGGACATCGCCGCGGCCGTAAAGGACCTGGTGATCGAGTTCAAGGGCGCCATGAGCGGCGAGCATGGCGACGGCATTGCCCGGAGCCACTGGAACCGCGAGTTGTTTGGCGACCGTCTTTACACTGCCTTCAAAGAGCTGAAGGCGGCCTTCGACCCTTCCGGCATCATGAACCCCGGGAAAATTGTCGACGGGCCTTCGATGACGAGCCACCTGCGAAACGAGCCGCAGCACGCCGGCGTCGAGATCAAGACGTACCTCGATTTTACACGCGAGGGTGGGCTCGTGCGCGCCGTCGAGCAATGCAACGGCATGGGCGTCTGCCGTAAGCTCGACACCGGCTCCATGTGCCCCTCATACATGGCGACTCGGGACGAGGAGCACTCAACCCGGGGCCGCGCCAACGCTTTGCGCGCGGCGCTGACTGGACGTCTCCCTCTCGAAGAGTTTTCGAGCGTGCGGATGCATGAAACCATGGATTTGTGTCTCTCATGCAAGGCCTGCAAAACCGAGTGTTCAGCAAATGTCGACATGGCGAAGCTCAAGTACGAGTTTCTGGCGCACTACTACGATCACCACGGAGTTCCGTTGCGCGCCCGGGTATTTGCCGACATCGCAGCACTCAGCCGCCTCGGGTCGGCAACAGCTCCGTTGTCGAACTGGGCAATGAGCTGGTCGCCTGTGAGTCGCGTATTGGTGCGTATTCTCGGCGTTCATCCTGATCGCAAGACGCCTCCTTTTGTGCGGCGGACGTTCCGGCATTGGTTGCGCAACCATCCGCCCCGCACGCTTCCGCCCTCATCTCCCAAGGTTGTCCTTTTCAACGACACCTTCACCAACTACAATGAGCCGTGGATTGGCATCGCTGCATTGCGATTACTGGAGAGCAGCGGGGCGCAGGTGTCGGTTCCGAAGGTCGTCTGCTGCGGAAGGCCCATGATTTCGCAGGGACTTCTCGCCAAGGCGAAAAAAATGGCGCGTACGAACGCCGCCCTGCTTGCTCCGGCAGCCGAGTCCGGCGCGTGGATCGTCGGCTGTGAGCCCAGTTGCATACTTACCTTGCGCGATGATTATCCGGATCTCCTGGGAACGAAAGAGGCCGCGGCACTCGCGGAGCGAGTCTTGTCGCTCGAAGAGTATTTGTGCCGCCGCATCGACGCCGGAGAATGGCAACCTGAGTTTTCGAGCGCGCAGCGGCCGGTCCTGCTGCACGGCCACTGCCATCAGAAGAGCCTGGTAGGATCAGGCCCTTCCTTGCGTCTGTTGAAGATGCCGCCGGGCTTCGTTGCGCAGGAAGTCGATTCGGGGTGCTGCGGCATGGCAGGCGCCTTTGGTTATGAGACAGAGCACTATGATCTGTCGTTACAGATCGGCGAGATGCGCCTTTTTCCGGCGATCCGGAGTTCTGCCGAGGACGCCCTGATTGTCGCATCCGGCACCTCCTGCCGCCAGCAAATCCGGCACGCGACCGGACGCGCGGCAGTGCATCTTGCCGAGGCCCTCGCGGGAGTCCTGGCCGGGAGTGAATTTGTCGGCAGTCATTGATATTTCTTAAGAACCGATGCTTGGAGACATAGTGAAAATGCACTTACTCTCATCGATGCCAAAGCGTAGCCAGAGGAAGAGCCTGGTTGCGCTCCTCCTATCGCTCGCCTTCCTCGCCTTGCTCCTTCAAACGGGATGCCTGCTCCACCCCTTCCACATCTTCAAGCATAAGCCTCGTCCGGCTCCGGTGATTCCACCGCCGGCACGCATCGCTCTGCTTCCGGTGAACCTTCCCAGTGACGACGCAAATCTGCGCTGGTATTCGTTTGGATCCGTGGTGCTGATGGACGAGGTCGCGCACACGGCGTCCGATTTGGAGCCAATTCCACTTTGGGAATCGATGCCGGTGACCATGCAGGCATTGGGGAATTCCCG
Organism: Acidobacteriota bacterium; assembly: GCA_050011535.1. Lineage (GTDB taxonomy): Bacteria > Acidobacteriota > UBA6911 > UBA6911 > UBA6911 > JAFNAG01. The sequence goes on along the minus strand of JBEKIX010000003.1, from coordinate 52,156 downwards.
TACTATCACAGCGGATATGGCTTCACAGATTGCGACGCGGCTGGCGGCAAAATGGGCATCCGCCGGAGACCTTCTTACGGCCGACAACAGTGTCACTCTCAGGCTGGACTTCATCCCCGCCCAGACAACCGTGGTCCCTTTCCGCTACGAGAAACCAGTCTCCGGCGATGTGCTCGCCGATCGTCTCACGGAGTCCTTCGATCAGTTTCTCCGCTACCTAATCGTCCGTCCGCTCAACATAGATGGAATCCGTCCCATTGAGGTTAAGACTCTGAAGGAAGTCGCCGAAGCGCTGGATGCGGAGTACGGTTGGTTCACCACCGCAAAACCCGGGGTGGCGGGAAAAGCAGTCGAGGACCTGCAGAAAGAAGCCCCTGGTCTCGCACGCCTTCTTTTCAGCCCCACACTTTATCCCAGCCTTGGTGCCATCAAGTAGCCGGGACCGCCGCCGGAACTTGTGTCGCGAGCTGAGGCGGCAATCAGGAAAGCCCCATGAGGGGTGGGCAACACCCTTCAGATTTCTTCGAGCGCGGGGCTGACGCGCATTGGTCGGTCGATCCTGCAAAGTGCGGGGATTTCGTCGCGCCCCTCAACCGCCAGAGCCGCCAGCCGCCTCGCCGTCGCGAAAGCGTGACCGAACCCGTGGCCCGTGTAGCCACCCGCAAAGTAGAGCCCCGACTCACCCGGCAGGGGGCCCACCAGCGGAAGCCCGTCAGGCGTGAATGCCATGATCCCGGACCAACGGTGCGTCACCGGCGCGGATTCAAGGTCGGGGAAATGACTGCGCGCAAACTCTTCGATGGCGTGTTGAATGCCCGCGGCAACTTCATCCAGCCAGCAGCCTTCTTCCATACCTCCAAGGCGTCCAAATCCGCCAAAAAGGTAGTAATCCCCCGATCGCCGCCAGTACTCGGCCCCATAGTTCCCGATGCATGCCATATCTGGGATCGCCGCCGCCGGCGCATGGATGGCACAGCACTGCCCGCGCACGGGCCGTAGCGGGATCCCGCCACGAAAAAACGGGAGCCACGCGTTGCAGGCCAGAAAGAGGAGGGGCGCCGAAGCGCTTCCATCTGTCGTCTGCACAACCCAGCGCAGGCCGTCCCGGGAAATGCTTTGCACGGAACTTCTCTCCAGAATGACGGCGCCGCCTCGTTCCGCGGCGCATGCCAGGCCTCGGACCAGCCGCACAGGATCCACTACGCCGTCACGAGGACAATGCATCCCTCCGAAGAAACCGCGCCCGCCCAAAGCCAGATTCATATTCCGAGCATCGAGAAATGAGCAAGGGAAACCGTCCTCCTGCATGAGCAAACAACTCTGCCGCAATTCTTCCTCTTCCTGGATGTCGGCGCCGACAGCGTAGCAGCCGCTGCGACGATAACCGCACTCGATGCCGTGATGGCGCACCAACTCGCCGACAAGATCCTGATTGTCCAAATGAAGGGACGTAATCGCGGCGGCCTCGCTCCGTCCCCAGAAAGCGACGCTGCGTGCATAGTGCTCGCCAAGGCCGCTGATCAGAAGCCCCATGTTCCGGCCGGTTGCGCCGCACGCGACCGATTCCGCCTCGAGGACCAGCGTACGCACTCTTAGTTCGGAAAGAAAATAGGCCAGCCCGATGCCTGTCATGCCCGCACCGAGGACGATAGCATCCGCTTCTTTCCGCCCGTCCAATCGGGGGCGCGAAACACTGGGGGTGTCCAGCCACAACGAAAGAGTCATCAGACTTCCGCCCATTTGCCGTTGCCTTCCCAAACCCGTACCGTGCAAGGCATGCTCAGCTGGACCTCCAGCTTCTGGTGGATCATCTCGCAGATGTTTTCAACCGAAGGATACTCGAGAAAATCGTTAAAGCACCGGTGATCATACATGCCGAGCGTCTCGCGCAGCAGGGCCTTTAGGTCGCCGAAGTCAAGAATCATACCCGTCTTGTTTTCGCCTTCGATAATGACTTCGACTCTGTAGGTGTGGCCATGCAGAATTCCGCATTTCTTATGCCCGGGCAAATAGTGAGCACAATCGATGTATTCGATGACTCCAAGTTTCATCGCCTGCCTCCTTTGCAGACAATATTATCAGACCTGTGCCCTCGTAACTGTTTAGCCACTTTTGAAAACCGAATTGCATAACCCAATGACAAGACAAACCTCGAAGACTCGAAGACTCTAAGAATCTCAAAGAGGCGTCGGTCTTTGCGGTTACTTTAGTGCAGAGGATGACTACCAGCGAAGGCCTCTGCGCGTTCAATGCAGGATACACAAGCGCCACAGGGCCGGTCCGCATTGTAGTAGCAGCTCCAGGTCAGTTCGAAGGGCACTCCGAGTTCGGAACCCAGGGCCACAATCTTGTTCTTTCCCATCCCGATGAGAGGATGAACGATCTCTGTCTGGATTTGCGCGTGGCTCCAGATCGCGAGTCCGAGAATCTCGTTAAGCTGGTCCCAAAAACTCTGTCCCGCGTCAGGGAAACTTTCGCGGTCGGTACGGTTATGGCCGCCGACGATGTAGCGCGCCCCCAGGATCTCAGCATGGTAACCGGCCAGGGCGTAGAAAATCAGGTTGCGCAGAGGAATGTAACCCTGGGGAGCGTTTTCCAGATAAGGGTTTGCCCTTTCGCTTGCCGGAATATCGGCGGCCTCGCGGATAAACGGAACTGGAACCACGATCTGGCTTTTGATGCCGGCATGCGCGCGCAAATCGCGACACGCTTTGCGCTCTCGCTCGGGACGCTCGTGGTATTCAAACTCGAGGGGGAAGACCTCCCAACTTCGCGAGCGCGCCCAGTACAAAGCCACCGCAGAATCCACACCTCCCGACAGGAGAACAATCGCTCGCAAACAACACCTCCACCAATTTCAATTAGGGACTGTCCCCTATTGAAGAAACGTCCATTGGGATCAAGTTGACATTATCACCTGTGTTTGCTAGATTTCGCAATTGGTCAGCGAACAGAATTTGCATTTCTTGCGTTACTTCCCGCCTCGCCCGGTCCCAGTTTTCCCACGGGAAATTCCGGAACAGAGCTTCGAGGCCGGACTGCTGCGAAAGTGGCGGAATTGGCAGACGCGCTGGACTTAGGATCCAGTCCCGCAAGGGGTGGGGGTTCAACTCCCCCCTTTCGCACCATGTGCGCCGGAAGGCTGCTCCAGATTTGCCGGAAGAGCCTCCAGAGCGCTAGAAAAGGAAACCCATACCCTTGAATCTGGAAATAGTCGACGTCAGCAGTTGCAAGAAAAACCTCATCGCAGAGGTGCCTGTCGAGCAGATAGAAGAAGAAATCGGGCAGCTCGCCAGGAAATATACCCAGGAGATCAAAGTGCCCGGATTTCGGCCCGGCAAGGTGCCTTTGGGTATAATCCGGCAACGATACGCCTCTGAATTGCGCGGCGAGGTAACCCAGGAGATCATCAGCCGCACCTGGAAGCAGGCCATCGCGGAGCGAGGGTTGGAACCTATAGCGGAACCCAAGGTCGAGAAAGTGGAAGCAGAGCCTGGTTCGCCGCTCAAGTTCGTGGTCTCCTTCGAAGTTTTGCCCAAAATAGAAGTTACTGATTATAAAGGTGTTACGATAACCATCCCCGCGCCGGTGATTCAGGATTCGGACGTGGAGGGCGCTTTGGAAAACCTCCGCCAGGAACACGCCCAGTACAGCCCCGTGGAAAACGGCGAAGTTCTCGACGGCCACTATGTCACCATTGCCCTTGACGGTGAGTTCGAAGGCGGCGGCAAGCCGATCCATGAGGAGGATGCCACACTGATCGTGGGTGCTCAGAGAACCAATCGCACATTTACCGAGAATCTCCTGGGAGCGCGTGTCGATGATACGCGTTCCTTCGATGTCACCTATCCGGCGGAGTACCGCCAGAAGCGGCTCGCCGGCAAGCGCGTGCACTACCATGTCAAGGTCAAGGAAATTAAAGAGAAACAGCTCGCTGAATTGACCGACGAATTTGCAGGCGAGATTGGCGCGGCCAATCTGGAGGAGTTGCGTGCCCGCATTCGGGATGAATTGGTAACGAAAGCCAGACAGACTGCCGAAGAGAAAGCGAGAGAATCAGCCTTGGATCAGATAGTCCAACGCCTCACGTTCGACGTGCCCGAGAGCATGGTCAAGGAAGAACTCGAGGAGCATGCCCGAGGGATCGCGGCAAACCTGGTCCAACAAGGCATCGATGTGAGCAAGACCTCCATCGATTGGAAAAAGGTATTTGACGAACAAAGACCCTTTGCCGAGCAGTCGGTGCGGCGGCGCATGGTGCTGGATGCGGTCGCTCGCCAGGAGAGCCTCGAAATAACGGATGCCGAGCTTGACGGCGAGTTCCAACAGATGGCGCAGAGAGGTGGGAAGTCGGCCGCCGTACTGCGGGCGCAATTCGAAAAGGATCAACGTCTTCAGGGATTTAGGATGTTTTTGCTGCAAAACAAGGCGCTTGATTTCATCTTCCGCAATGCTACTATTAGCGAGGGGTGAAGCATTGGCATTAATACCCATGGTAGTGGAGCAGACCAATCGGGGCGAACGCGCCTACGACATTTACTCCCGCCTTCTGAAAGACAATATCGTCTTCCTGGGCACGCCGATCGATGACAACGTTGCTAATGTCGTCACGGCGCAGATGCTGTTCCTCGAGGCCGAAGACCCGACCAGGGACATCTCGCTGTATATCAATTCTCCCGGGGGAGCCATCTCGGCCGGGATGGCGATCTACGACACCATGCAGTTTATCCGGCCGGATGTCACCACCATATGCATCGGTCAGGCTGCAAGCATGGCGGCGTTGCTACTGGCTGCCGGAGCGCCGGGGAAGCGCTTTGCGCTGCCCAATTCCAGGGTTCTGATACATCAGCCCTCGATGAGCGGCCTCTCGGGCCAGGCGACCGATATCGACATCCATGCCAAGGAAATCATCAGGTTGCGCGAGTCCATGAATGTCATCCTGTCCCGACATACGCGGCAAACGGTGGAGAAAATCCAGGCTGATGTGGAACGCGATTACATCATGACGGCCGAGCAAGCCAAAGAGTACGGTATCGTTGATCAGGTCATCTCCAAGAAAGAGTAGCTGGAAGCAGTTCAAACCGGAGGAACCCGTTGAGAAAAGACGACGAGCGCGACGACATCCTGCGATGCTCATTTTGCTCGAAGAGCCAGAATGACGTAAAGAAGCTCATTGCAGGCCCCACAGTCTACATCTGCGATGAGTGCGTTGATGTCTGCAATGAGATCATCGCGGATGATGTTGTGACTTCACCCATCGGGGACAAACTTCCGAAGCCTTTGGAAATCAAAGAGTTCCTAGATCTTTACGTTATCGGCCAGGAACTCACCAAGAAGAAACTGGCGGTCGCGGTTTACAACCACTACAAACGGCTCGAGATTGCAAAAAAGCGCAGTGACCTGGAGCTGCAGAAGAGCAACGTGCTCTTGATCGGACCTACGGGCACTGGGAAAACGCTTCTCGCGCAGACGCTGGCCAAGATGTTGTCCGTCCCTTTTGCCATCGTGGATGCCACGACGTTGACGGAGGCAGGCTATGTGGGTGAGGATGTCGAAAACATCATCCTCAAACTCCTTCAGAATGCCGGCGGAGACAAGGAAAAGTGCCAGCAGGGCATAGTGTATATCGATGAGATCGATAAGATCGCGCGCAAGGACGAGAATCCTTCCATAACGCGCGATGTTTCGGGCGAGGGAGTGCAGCAGGCATTGCTCAAAATCCTGGAGGGGACGGTCGCCAACGTGCCCCCGCAGGGAGGTCGAAAGCATCCACACCAGGAGTTTATCCAGGTCGACACCACCAACATCCTGTTCATTTGCGGCGGCGCTTTCATAGGCCTCGAAAAAATCATCGAGCGGCGAGTAGGCAAGAAGAGCCTCGGCTTCCTGTCCGAAAAAACCACGAAGAACCGGAAACCGATTCCGCCGAACGTTCTGGATGTGACGCAGCCGCGCGACCTGATCAAGTTCGGCCTGATTCCGGAGTTCGTCGGACGACTGCCGGTAATCGGCTCCTTGTCCGAACTGGATCGCGCTGCCTTGATCGAGATATTGACCAAGCCGAAAAACGCTCTCGTGCGCCAATATCAGAAACTCTTCGATTTCGAAAACGTAAAGCTCAAATTCACGGACGACGCCATTGTCGCAATTGCCGAACAAGCCATGGAACGAAAGATGGGGGCGCGGGGATTGAAAATCATCCTCGAGGATCTTATGTTAGAAGTGATGTACGAGTTGCCGTCGCAGAAGAAGGTGAAGGAATTCATCGTCACTCGCGAAATGGTGGAAAACAAAGAGATCGTATTTACGCTGCTGGAAAAGGCCGGATAATTGAAAGCATGATAAACGAAGATCCCCCCAAGAGAACAGAACGCCTCCCCATGATCCCGATTCGGGACGTGGTTGTATTTCCCCACATGATGATTCCATTCGTGATCGGGCGCCCTTCCTCGATACGAGCGCTCGAATTTGCCCACGAGGGATCCAAGCGGGTGTTTCTTGCGACGCAGATCGACGCTTCGGTCGACGAGCCTAAGGCTAAGGATATCTACAGCGTGGGCACCGTTGCTAACATCGTCCAGAGCGTGAAGCTCTCCGACGGCAACATCAAAGTACTGGTCGAAGGCATCCAGCGCGTGCGGGCTCTGCGCCTGATCGACGAACCCGGCTTTTTCGTGGCGGACGTCGAGATTCTCGAGGAATCGTCGGTAGCCAGTGCGCGCACCAACATTTTGATCAAGCGGCTCCAGTCGGTATTCGAGCAGTTTTCCAAGCTCAGCCACAGCGTCAACTATGATGCAATCCTGAACGCGATGAAAACGCTGGATCCCTCGAAGCTGGCCGACAACATTTGCACCAATCTGCCGATCAGCGTCGAAGAAAAACAGCAGCTCCTCGAGACCGTCGATCTGGCCGAGCGCATCGAGAAGATCAACGAGATCATCGAGGTGGAGATCGAGAAAATCAAGGTGGATCGCAACATCCAGGGGCGTGTGAAGCGCCAGATGGAGCGGGCGCAAAAAGAGTATTACCTGAACGAGAAAATGAAGGCGATCCAGAAAGAACTGGGCCGCAAGGACGAAAAGACGGAGCTGGAGGATCTCAAGAAGCAGGTGGAAGCGGCCAAAATGCCGAAGGAAGCCCATGACAAGGCCATGAAGGAGATCCAGCGCCTTGAGATGATGCCGCCTATGTCGGCGGAGTCGAGCGTCTCGCGGACCTATCTGGACTGGCTCATCGCCATGCCCTGGAACAAGAAGTCAAAAGAGATCCGCGACATGCGCTGGTCCATGAAAGTCCTGGAGGAAGACCACTACGGGCTGGAGAAGGTCAAGGACCGCATTACAGAGTTTCTCGCCGTGCGCACGCTGCTTAAAAAGCCGCAGGGTACCATATTGTGTTTCGTCGGCCCGCCAGGCGTCGGCAAGACTTCTTTGGGCAAGTCAATCGCGCGCGCAACCGGGCGAAAGTTCGTGCGTTTGTCGCTGGGAGGCGTGCGGGACGAGGCGGAAATTCGCGGGCACCGGCGCACCTACATCGGAGCGCTTCCAGGGCAGATCATCCAGTACATGAAGAAGGCCGGCACGAAGAACCCGGTTTTCATGCTCGATGAAGTCGACAAGATGAGCATGGATTTTCGGGGCGATCCCTCGGCAGCCTTGCTGGAAGTGCTGGATCCCGAGCAGAACCACATGTTCGTCGACCACTATCTCGACACCGAGTTCGACCTCTCGATGGTCATGTTTATTGCTACTGCTAACGTGCTGCACACGATCCCACGGGCCTTGCAGGATCGCATGGAGGTCCTCCAACTCTCGGGATACACCGAACTGGAGAAGCTCCAGATCGCCAAGCGCTTCCTGGTCAAGAAACAGATGGAAGGCAATGGGCTGAAATCTGATCAGATCGAATTCACGGACGAGGGCCTGCTGGAGCTCACGCGCAAATATACCCGCGAGTCGGGCGTCAGAAATCTCGAGCGCGAGATAGCGAACGTCTGCCGCAAGACAGCGAAGAAGATCATCATCGCGGAATCCAGCCACGCGCGCATTACGCCGGAAGTGGTGGAGCAACTGCTCGGAAAGCCCAAGTTCCGGGAGCAAGTTGGGGTCGAAAGCAACCAGATCGGAGTCGCTACCGGGCTTGCCTGGACAGAGGTTGGCGGTGAAGTGCTCTTCACAGAAGCTTCCCTGATGGATGGTAAAGGACAGCTCATCATGACCGGCAAGCTGGGCGAGGTCATGCAGGAATCCGCGCGCGCCGCCATGTCCTTTGTGCGCACCCGTACCGCCCTCTATGGCATCAGCCGCGATTTTTACCGGAAAATGGATGTGCACATTCACATCCCGGAAGGAGCAATCCCCAAGGATGGCCCATCGGCAGGCATCACCATGGCGACGACGATCGTTTCCGTCCTCACTCGGATCCCGGTCCGTAACGATGTTGCCATGACGGGTGAAATCACTCTGCGCGGCAAAGTCCTCCCAATCGGAGGGGTGAAAGAAAAACTCCTGGCGGCGCACCGCGCCGGGATGAAGGAAGTCATTCTTCCCAGAGAGAACGAAAAGGATCTCCAGGACATCCCACAGGACATCCTGGATGCGATGAAGGTCAACCTCGTGGAAACCATGGACGAAGTTTTGCAGTTGGCACTCGAGCGAGTCCCTGTTCCCCAGGGGCAGGTTGCCGAATTGTCCGTCCGTCCAAACGAGAACATCGCACATTGATCGGTTTTGCCCGCCGATGCATCACTCATGAAGGCGGCAAGATCCTGCACGTTGGGTGTTGAACGCAGATACAGCTGAAATCGGGCTCTCCCGATTTGCCGGAATCACCGCAGCGGCGAAGAAGTCGTGAAGCAGACTCAGACAAAGTTCATGGCCAGCGCCTTCTCGGAGCACGAATTCCCGCGCCCCGAAATTCCCGAAGTCGCGCTGGCAGGCCGATCGAATGTCGGGAAATCGAGCCTGATCAACAGGCTCGTCGGAGTAAAGGGTTTGGCCCGGATCAGCTCAACGCCAGGCAAGACCCGTAGCATCAATTTTTATAGCTGTGACGGCTCCTTCTTACTGGTGGATCTACCCGGATTCGGGTTTGCAAAGGGGAAGGACGGCAGCCGGGAATGGAAGCGGTTGGTCGAACGTTACTTTGAGCGTGGTTCGGCCGTTGCCCTGGTGGTTCACCTGGTGGATGCACGCATGCCGCCCACGGCACTGGATCTTCAGTTTGCAGAATGGGTGCAGCACTTGCAGATTCCACGCCTTGTGGTGGCCACCAAAGCCGATAAGCTATCCGGCAACCAACGAGCCGCTCAATTGCGGTTGATTTGTGAAGCGTTACCTGAAGTGCCGGTGATCCTTTCTTCCGCGGTCACCGGGATAGGATGCAAGGAGATTTGGAACCGGGTGGTCGATGCCACCCAAATCGATAACCTGCGAGAGAAATCCCCGAGAGTTTAACTGAACCTTAACCTACCGGAGCCTCTCCCCCCTGGAGGGTAGTTATGCCTGAGACGACGCAACGTCGCAATCATGTCAACAATGCCAACGGCCGGGAAAACGGCCGCGAGAAAGAAAAGGAAAATGACCATCTCAATATTCGCGAACTGAAAGAGATGAACATTTCCGCGCTGACGCAGGTAGCCAAGGACCTTAACGTTCCCGGCTATACCGGAATGCGCAAGCAGGAGCTGATTTTCCAGATCCTGAAGGCGCAGACCGAGCAGAGCGGATTGATCTTCTCCGAAGGGGTCCTGGAGTGCCTGCCCGAGGGATTCGGTTTCCTTCGTGCCCCGGATTACAACTACTTGCCGGGGCCGGACGACATCTACGTTTCCCCTTCCCAGATCCGCAAGTTCGACTTGAGAACGGGAGACACGATTTCAGGCCAGATCCGGCCTCCCAAGGACGGTGAGCGATACTTCGCCTTGATCAAGGTCGAAGCCGTGAATTTCGAGCACCCCGATGCGGCCAAGGACAAGATTTTCTTCGATAACCTGACCCCGCTTTATCCGCATGAGGCGTTCAAGTTGGAGACCTCGACCGACAACCTCTCGGGACGCGTGATGGACATGCTGGCGCCCGTAGGAAAAGGCCAGCGCGGCCTGATCGTCTCCCCTCCACGCACCGGCAAAACCATGCTGCTGCAGTCAATCGCCAATTCGATTTCCAGGAATCACCCCGACGTCGTTCTCATCGTGCTCCTGATCGATGAACGCCCTGAAGAAGTGACCGACATGCAGCGTTCGGTCAAAGGCGAGGTGATCAGTTCCACCTTTGATGAGCCCGCCTCGCGCCATGTTCAGGTGGCGGAAATGGTGCTCGAGAAGGCCAAGCGCTTCGTTGAGCACAAACGCGACGTCGTGATCCTGCTCGACAGCATCACGCGCCTCGCCCGTGCCTACAACACCATCGTCCCTCCCAGCGGAAAGGTGCTGTCCGGCGGCGTCGACAGTAACGCTCTGCAGCGCCCCAAGCGCTTCTTTGGAGCGGCGCGCAACATCGAAGAGGGCGGCAGCCTGACCATCATCGCGACTGCCCTGATCGACACCGGTAGCCGCATGGACGACGTCATATTTGAAGAATTCAAGGGAACGGGCAACATGGAGCTGCATCTGGACCGGAAGCTGGTCGACCGTCGTGTCTTCCCTGCCATCGACATCAATAAGTCCGGCACCCGCAAGGAAGAGCTGCTACTTCCGTCTACAGATTTGAATCGGATCTGGATCCTGCGCAAAGTTCTGAATCCGCTCTCCGTCACCGAGAGCATGGAACTCCTGCTCGAAAAACTCTCGAAGACCAAGAGTAACGCCGACTTCCTCGGAGCCCTCTCCGGAGGGTAGGAGCCTGTCCGAGAATTACTTCCCGTTCAGCCGGCGGCAAAATGCCCCAATGCGGGAAACAAAATCACGCGCGCCCGTGCGCTTTTCCATTTCGGCCACGATCGCGCTGCCGACGACGGCGCCGTCGGCAACTTCCCATACCGCGCGCACCTGTTCCGGCTGCGAGATGCCGAAGCCGACCGCAATGGGAAGATGCGTGTGCGCGCGCACGCGCTGCACCGTGGGAAGCACGGATTCCGAGAGCTGCGCATTCGCTCCGGTGACGCCCGTGCGCGAAACCACATAAACGAATCCCCGGCAACACTCGACGATCTTTCCGATCCTCTCATCACTGCTTGTGGGCGCAGCCAGGAAAATAGCATCCAGACCGTGGCGGCCGAGACACGCGCAGTATTCGGTTCCCTCCTCCGGCGTCATGTCGGTCACGAGAACCCCGTCCATACCCGCCGCGCGGGCATCGTGCGCCAATTCTTCCAACCCGTATTGCAGGATCGGGTTGAAATAGCTGAAGAGGACCAGGGGGATCGAGCTTTCGCGCCGGATGGTCTTCACTGCCTCAAGATAATCACCGAGCCGGTAGCCGTTGCGCAGCGCCCGTTCCGAAGAGCGTTGAATGGTCGGTCCATCGGCGACCGGATCCGAGAACGGGATTCCCAGTTCTACTATGTCGGATCCGGCGCGCTCGAGTTCGGGAACCAGGCGCACCGTGGTTTCCAGGTCCGGATCGCCCGCGGTGATGAAGGGGATGAAAGCCTTCTCTCGCCGCCGGTTCAATTGCGCAAAAGTCGTCTCTATCGCACGCGCCATCTCGTGTCTCGCTATCCGTGAAATCCGTTGCTGTATTTACGAACCACAGTACCAGCCCTCGAAGGTTCAGCTTCCCGGGGATTCGCCAAGCATTTCGGACACCTGATTGACATCCTTGTCGCCGCGGCCGGAAAGATTGATCACGACCAGCGTGTCCCGATTCAATTCCGGCGCGCGACGAACCATTTCTGCAACGGCGTGCGCGCTCTCGAGCGCCGGTATGATCCCTTCAAGCCGGCTCAGCAGCTGAAACGCTTCCAGCGCCTCCTGGTCCGAGGCTGACGTGTACTCCACTCGCCCTTGGTCGTGCAGGTACGAATGCTCGGGTCCGACCGCCGGATAGTCAAGGCCTGCCGAAACGGAGTGAGTGCCGGCAATCTGTCCGTCCTCATCCTGCAGCACGAAACTCCGGGTGCCCTGGAGCACGCCTTCTTTGCCGCCCATAAAGCGGGCTGCGTGGTCACCGAGCGCGCTGCCGCGTCCGCCGGCTTCGACGCCGATCATGCGCACCGACCGGTCAGCTAGAAAGTGATGGAACAACCCGATGGCGTTGCTCCCGCCGCCCACGCAGGCGACCAGAAGATCCGGCAGGCGTTTCTCAAGCGCCAGGATCTGAGTGCGCGTTTCCTTTCCGATCACGGATTGGAATTCGCGCACCATCCAGGGGTAGGGATGGGCTCCCAGGACGGACCCGAGCAGGTAATGAGTGTGCCGGACGTTGGTCACCCAATCGCGCATCGCCTGGTTGATCGCGTCCTTCAGTGTGCGGCTGCCCGCATCGACCGGGGTGACTTTGGCACCCAGCAGGCGCATGCGAAACACGTTGAGCGCTTGTCTGCGCATGTCTTCGGTTCCCATGTAGATTTCGCACTCCATGCCGAAGAGTGCGGCGACGGTCGCAGTCGCCACCCCGTGTTGCCCCGCACCCGTTTCCGCAATGATGCGTGTCTTGCCCATGCGGCGCGCCAGCAGAATCTGACCCAGGGCGTTGTTGATCTTGTGCGCCCCGGTATGATTGAGATCCTCGCGTTTGAGGTAGATGCGGCAGCGTCCAAGATGGCTTTCCAGCCGGCGGGCGCGCGTGAGGGGCGTCGGACGGCCGGAGTAGTTGTGCAACAGGTCTGCCAGCTCCGACTGAAATGATGAATCCTGAAGCGCGTCCCGGAAGGCTGCCTCCAGCTCCAACAGCGGATCCATCAAGGTTTCGGGAACAAACCTTCCTCCATAAGGACCGAAGTGACCGCGTTCGTCCGGAAGCTCGGAATACTCTGGACTGGAATTACTTTGTTGCATGAAGAACCTCGTCCATGAAGGCTGCCAGCTTGCCGGGATCTTTTTTCCCGGGGCGACTCTCGACGCCGCTGCAGACATCCACACCATAGGGCCGCACGACGCGAATCGCCTCCGTCACATTGACCGGGCTGAGCCCTCCCGCCAGAATGAATCTTTTCCCTGCTGGCAAGCAGCGCAAGAGCGACCAGTCGATGGCCTGCCCGGTGCCGCCGAACCGCTGATCGTCCTTCACATCCAACAGAATCGTCCGCACAGAGAAATTATCGAGGAGCGTGGGATCCCAATTCAAGCCAACGCCCACGGCCTTGATCAGAGGCCACGCTCCCAGATTGCCGCAGTATTCGGCCGATTCGTCTCCATGCAGCTGAATGACCTGCACGCCGGCGCCTCGTGCGGTCCTTTCCACTGCACACGGATCGGGGACGTTCACGAACACACCCACAGTCGTGGCAAATGGCGGCAGGCGGCGGATGATTTCGCGAGCGGCTGCGGAATCGATAAAACGCGGGCTCGGGGGAAAGAAATTAAACCCGAGTGCGTCGGCGCCCAGATCGAGCGCCATCACGGCATCCTCATGGTTCGTGATTCCGCAGACCTTGACTCTTACCCTCACAGATCAGACCTCGACCTAAGTACACGATTCCATAAATACAGTGACGAATTTATGAATCACAGTTCTCATTTTCTCGTCAGGGCCGACACAAAGCCCGCCAGCGCCTCGCCCGGCGAGGCCGCACGCATCAGAGTTTCGCCGATGAGGAAGCCCCGATAGCCGAGCCCCGCCATGGCAGCGACATCCGCGGGGGTGCGCAAGCCGCTTTCCGCCACCGCGATCACTTCGCGAGGGAAATGAGCTGCCAGACGCCGGCAGACATCGAGAGAAATCTCGAAGCTTTTCAAATCGCGGCTGTTCACTCCGATCAGCGTGGATCCCGCCTGGACCGCGCGTTCCAACTCCTCCTCGGAGTGCACTTCGACGAGAGCATCCATGCCCAGTTCCTCGGCATAGCTGCGCAAGTCGCTGAGCCGCGCTTCGTCCAGGAGCGCGGCAATCAAGAGCACGGCGTCGGCGCCGGCGTGGCGCGCCTCCAGGATCTGATACGGATCCACGATGAAGTCCTTGCGCAACAGCGGCACCTCCGTGTGCCAACGCAAAGATGCGAGGGTTTCCAGCTCGCCCTGAAAGAAGTTTGCTTCCGTTACGACAGAGATCGCCGCGGCCCCTGCCCGCTCATATTCTTCCGCAATGCGCAGGGAGTCAAAGTCCTGCCGAATTATGCCGGCGGACGGGGAAGCCTTCTTGATTTCCGCAATGATTCCCGGCCGGCGCTTCAGGCTACCCTTGAGCGACCGGACTTGGGGCGCCCTTGCGAGCGCCAGCTGGATCGATTCCGCGGGAAATTTGTTCTGCGCGCTCGCGATCTCCGGAATTCTGGCCGTCACAATCTGTTCGAGAATCGTTCCTCTGAGTTCCGGCGGCAGGCTGTATTTCACGGCAACGGATGTCATCGAAGATACCTCGTTTCAAGCGGTTCCGAGCAGCGTGATTTGTTGGGTCTGTCACCCTTTGCCCGTGACACGAAGTTCCGCAGGAGTTTCATTCCCTCGTCGGTCAGAATCGATTCAGGATGGAACTGGACCCCTTCGACGGAATACATCCGATGCCGCAACCCCATGATGATGTCGTCGGCGGTGCGTGCGGAGATCTCAAGGCAATCAGGCAGATCCCGGGAAGCGACAATGAGCGAGTGATAGCGTGTGCCCTGAAACGGGTTTGGCAGGCCGCTGAAAATCGTCCTCCCGTCATGAAGGATCTCGCTGGTCTTGCCGTGCATGAGGACTGGCGCAGGCACGATGCGCCCGCCGAAGGCCGCTCCGATCGCCTGATGGCCGAGACAGACTCCGAGGATGGGAACCCTGCCGGAAAACCTGCGGATCGCGTCCACGATGATCCCGGAATTTTCGGGCCGGCCGGGGCCGGGTGATATAACGATGGCCTCCGGGGCGAGAGCTTCGATTCCGGCCAGCCCGATGGCATCATTGCGCACGACCTTAAGATCCTCTCCCAGCTCGCCCAGATACTGGACCAGATTAAAGGTAAAGGAATCATAATTGTCGATGACAAGAATCATGGCCGGTCCGCCCCCTGACGCAGCCCCTGGTGCGCGAAGTCGACGGCGCGGAGAAGGGCGCGAGCCTTGTTCAGGGATTCCTCGCGCTCTCGAACAGGTTGGGAGTCCGCCACGATCCCTCCCCCAGCCTGGACATAGGCTGTTCCGTCCCGGATCACCAGGGTCCGCAGAGCGATGCATGTATCCAGGTTGCCGGAGAAATCGGCGTAGCCGACCGCGCCGCCGTAGACCCCTCTGCGGCATGGCTCAAGTTCCTCGATGATCTCCATGGCACGCACCTTGGGAGCACCCGAGACGGTGCCCGCGGGAAGACATGCCTCCAAGGCATGGAGACAGTCCAGGTCCTCGCGCAACCGTCCCTCGACGCTGCTCACGAGATGCATCACATGGCTGTACTTCTCGACGCGCATCAAGTCCGTGACCTTGACCGTACCGTAATCACAGACCCGGCCCAGATCGTTGCGCCCCAGATCCACGAGCATGACATGCTCGGCACGCTCCTTGGGGTCGGCGCGCAGTTCGCAGGCGAGTCGATCGTCTTCTTCCGGGGTCGCGCCCC
The DNA here is from genome assembly GCA_050011535.1 of Acidobacteriota bacterium. Taxonomy (GTDB): domain Bacteria; phylum Acidobacteriota; class UBA6911; order UBA6911; family UBA6911; genus JAFNAG01. The sequence goes on along the minus strand of JBEKIX010000003.1, from coordinate 36,525 downwards.
GGGGACGCGTCCCCGCAATGGGGCCGTATTCGACGCGGCGTCCGCGCACCTTCACGAGCATTTCGGGAGAGGCGCCCACGAGGTACAGCCTGTCCATGCGCAGGAAGATCATGTAGGGAGAGGGGTTGATGAAGCGCAGAGCCCGATAGATGTCGAAAGGATCGCAGGAGATCTTCATGGCCAGCCGCTGCGACAGCACGACCTGAAAAATGTCGCCCGCGGTGATATAGGATTTTGCTTTCTCAATGTTCGCGTAGTACTGCTCCGCCGTCAGATTGGAGAACACCTCGGGCATCATGGCACTGGGCGCGGGCGCGGGCAGCGAGATCGGGACCGTGAGGCGTTTCTCGGTCTGTTCGATGCGCAACACGGCGTCCCGGTACCTGGCCTCGAGGTTTTGGGTTCCCTCCGGATTCAGAACGTTGGCAATAATGTGAATCCGGTGACGCAGGTGATCGAAAGCCAGAATGGTGGAGAAATACATCATGTGAAAGTCATCCAGCTCCAGATCATCGATCGCCAGCGAGGGAATTCGCTCCGATTGGCGCACGAAATCGTATCCGAAATAGCCGACGCCGCCCGCCAGGAACGGAGGCATGTCGGGCATCGGCACCGATCGGTATTTGCGCAAAATCTCCCGCATCCGGTCGTACGGCTTTCCTTCCTCGCTTCTGACCTCGCCCAGCTCCTCCGTTACGATGACGTTGCCTTTCCCGTGAATGACAAGAAACGGGTCCCACCCGAGGAACGAATACCTGGCAAGGCGCTCTCCTCCCTCCACGCTCTCGAGGAGAAAGACCCGGTTGCGCCCCTGCGCGACGCGCAAAAATGCGGCCGCCGGCGTCAGCAGATCCCCGAGAATATCCTTGTGCACCGGGATGACACTTCCTTGTTTTGCGAGTACCGCAACCTCTTCCAGTGACGGGCGAATCATCGTTCAGTTCTCCACCCTGTAGCGACTTCCAGGTGCTTCGGCCGGTTCTCTTTCAGTGTCACAAATAAAAAAGCCGTGAACTTCGTCCGGCTGTTCACGGCCTGGTCCCACTCATTCATTCAAAGCGGGCGTTTCAGGAAATATCCAGTGAACAGTCCAGGGAGGCTGAACCTCCCCGGCGCCAGTACCACTGATGCGTTTCCCAAAACCTGGTCCCCGTCATTTTCGCGAGCCACTCCTCTTCTATTACTACCATAGCAAAGCCAGTCCGGCAACGCCTAATGCACAAGCCTCTCCGTGGCCGGTCTGCAAAATTGGTGACAGTCACCTCTTTTCGTTCTCCTCAGGTGAATCCGCCAAGATGCTCGCGGCGAAAAAAGGTGACTGTCACCAATTTCGGTGATGTGTCGGAGATGCAACAGCGTCCCTCTCCCCCCAAAAAACAGAAGCAACGGTTTCATATACAAACTGTTCTGATACAATCATTTACCTAAGATAATCGCGAAGGCTGGCAGACGGCATGAAAGTTGCTTGGTATTAAATTTTGCCGCTGAATGGCGGTTCAAGTGGCATCAATGATCCGGTGGACCTTCCAGGGAAGGAAGCGCTCTCATGTACAAATTCCAGCGAACGCTGCGCACTCCGTTGCAGTTCGACGGCATTGGATTGCATACCGGCTACTCGGTGCATCTCGAATTAGTTCCCGCGCCGGCAAATACCGGCATCCTCTTCCGGCGCACGGACCTTAGGAATTTTGAAATCGAGGCGACGCGCGCCCACGTAGCCAGGGTCAGTTACGCCACAACCCTGATGAAAAAGGGTGTCATGATTTCCACCGTCGAACATCTGCTTTCGACGCTTTACGGCCTGGGCATCGACAACCTGTACCTCGATCTCAACTCGATGGAAGTCCCGATTATGGACGGAAGCGGACTGGTTTTCATGGATGCGATCGAGAAGGCCGGCATCGAAGAGCAGAGCGAACTGCGCGAGTACCTGATCATCCAGGAGCCGATCGAAGTGCGCCAGGACGGCAAAGTGGCCGGCGTGTATCCGCATCCCACGCCGAAGGCGACCTACATCATCAATTTCGAGCACAACGCGATCGGGCGCCAGCGGATCGATCTTGAGCTTACGCCGGAGTCCTACCGATCCGAGATCGGGCCGGCGCGCACCTTCGGTTTTGTTGCGGACGTGGAGTACCTGCGCCGTTGCGGGCTGATCCGCGGCGGCTCTCTGGAAAATGCCATCGTGCTGGACGAATCCGGGATAGTAAACCGGGAACTGAGGTTCCCGGATGAGTTCGTAAGGCACAAGATGCTCGATCTGCTCGGAGACGTCTCACTGGTCGGCCGTCCCATCATCGGCCATCTCTACGCCGAGAAAGCAGGACACGCCATTCATACGGCGCTTGCGGATCGCATTGCTCGCTTGCGGAAGAAATTTCGGGTCTGCACGCTTGCCGACCTCGATCCGGTCCTCGAAGCGCAGCGAGCCAGTTGAGTTCAAGAAGGCGACGGATTCCAAGCTTATTCGAGGAAACGCTTGGCTGCATTTCATTACCATGGTAATATGTTTGCATGGTCATCGCGCATTCTAAAGTCACCGCCCAGGGGCAGATATCGGTACCGGTCGAAGTGCGCCGGAAACTCGGGATCGGTCCGGGTTCCGTTCTGGAGTGGGATGAGTACGGGGACGGGATTCTGGTTCGCCGGGCCGGCCGCTATTCATCCGAGGATGTGCACCGGGCGTTGTTCCCCGAAAAACCTCCGTCGACCCGAAGCATCACAGAGATGAAAGAAGGGGTGCGTCGGCACACAAGGAAGCGGCATGCGCGCCGTTGACAGCAATGTGCTGGTGAGGTTGATCACCCGCGACGACCCCAAGCAAGTGGACGCTGCCGAGGCATTCGTCGCACCGGGCGCTTGGGTCTCGCATCTCGCGCTGGCGGAGGCGACCCGGGTGCTTTCCGCGGTTTACGAGTTGGGAGCGCCGGAGATTGCGACAGCCGTTGACATGCTCTTGACCCACAAGGATCTCACGCTTCAAGAATCGTAGGTCGTATCGGCTGCGCTGGAGCACTTCCGGCGGAAGCCATCGCTAGGTTTTTCTGACTGTCTCTTGCTCGAGGTAGCTCGCAAGGCAGGACACCTGCCACTCGGTACGTTCGATCGTGATCTTGGCAGGCTCAATGGGGCAGAGAAGTTATAAACTGCCGCCGTCGCACGAACGATCCGACGAACAGTCTTGCGGTCAGACCTGTCGTTATGAATTGCTGGAGCGCAGCCTCAATCCGGACGGCGCAAAACCGCGCGAACCGGCGACCCGTCCAAGCCTGACAACTTCAGCGGCAGGCAGATCAGCTCATAATCGCCCGGTGGAGTGTGTGCGAGGCGCACCCCTTCCAGAATCGCAATTCCCTGCTCATTCAAAATCTTGTGGCAAGGAAGCGACTTGCTGGTGAACGCGTCGACCGATGGCGCGTCGGTGCCGACGAGCCGCAGGCCTTTCGCGGCGAGAAACTCGGCGCCGTCTTCAGCTAGGCAGACGAAATCTCGTTCAAAACGATCTCCCCCGCTCTCGCCGGAGCGCGTCCGGAACAGGATTCGTTCCACACCCTTCCAATCCAGGCGCGCGAGGTACGGCTCGGAGATGCGCCGCTCTTCCGCGGGCACGGCAACTACGCGCGCCGGCCCCATGCAGGGTTGCAGGGGAACGCTGCCGACGTCATGCGCCGCATCATCGAAGTGATAGGGCGCGTCGAGGTGCGTGCCTGTATGCACGCTCATCGTGACGGCGGAGACATTGCACGAATCACCCTTCTCAATCCGCATGGACCAACGATGCCGGAATTTCTGATCGCCCGGCCAGACGACAATCCTGTCATCAATAGTCTGTGAAATGTCATAGATCGGCATAATTATCCTGATTTTGGAATTCGGATATTGGATTCGGTAGCGATAACTGTTTAGCCCTTTTCTGAAAACCAGATCGCATGCCAGATGGAAAACTAACCTCAAAGGCTCCAAGAGCTCAAAGAATCTCCAAGAAAGCGTATTGGATCGGAAGCCGACGCCTCTTGGAGATTCTTTGAGTACTTTGAGTTTTTGAGGTTACTTTTGTCATCCGAAATCCAAAATCTATTTGGGGGGCACCGGCTTGGAGAAAAAGTTGTCCTGAAGCCCGGTGTTATATTCGATCTTGAGAATGAACTGCTGGGAAAGCTGGTGGCCGTTCCGAGAAGTGTCGATGCGCAGCGGCGTATTGATGCCCTGGATCGCGTGCCACTGGCTGAATTCCTGGGTTTCTCGATAGTGTATTCCGCGCTTGTCAATCACCTGATACTCGATCTTGGCAGGCAGCTTGCTGAGCCGGTCGAAATAAATTGTCACCTCGTCGTTATCGGTATCCAGCAGCTTGACTGCCTCGAGCTTGATGTCGGTTTCTCCCACCCCCATATAGAACAGCCGGGTGTCGGGATTCTTGTACCGGTACCGGAATATGGTCTCGATGCTGTGTTTCACCGCGTCCTTGAAATCCTGCATCTCCGCTGGGCTAGCGTCGCGCGTATCTTTCTGGCCCTCGAGAATCCAGCCCTGATTCTTTTCGAGATTGAAAACGGTCACGTCGCGCTCTTTTTTCTTGTTTCCCACTTCGAACCGGCTTTTGTCAGGCAGTTTGGTCCAATCGTCGAATTTGATAAGCCCGGAAGAGTTGCCGTCGCGATCGAATTGGAAGTAGTTGCCGTTGGACACCGTGTCCGTTACCTTGAGATAGGTGTCTCCCCCCAAGTTCAGAATGGCATCCTGAAACAGCTTCTGAATTCTCTCAGTGTCCGGATCCTGTCCGCGCACCGGCAGCAGGCCGCAAAATAGCAACATCAAAATCACAGCGGGTGCAGGCTTCCTCATACCTTCTTACCCTCTCGATTCGGGAGGCAGCGCGGATCAGCTGCCGATGTATTTCGCATAGACGCGGCGCGCCTCATCCACGTCATGAGTGCCGCGCACAATGGCCCTGCCGTCACGGAATAAAGCGATTTCGTAGCCATCCAAAGTGGCTCTCAATAAAAATTCGTTATAGGTGACCGCGCCCGAGCGCGCAAGCCGCTCCGCAATGATCTTGAAATCCACCGCGGCAGGCGCGGTGCGATAGACCTGGACGGCATCCCGTCCGCACAACGACAGCGTCTTCCCTTCGTGTTTTCCATCAAGGAACTCAAAAATCCCCTTTCCACAAGCGGGGCAATCGGCGTTTCGATGCAATTGCAGGAAGTTCAAGCTGGATGCGCGATTCTCCCAAAGGTCAACAGACATTAGCCGGCCGTTCAAGCGGTCGAGATTCCCGGTCAGGATCTTGAGCGCTTCCGCGGATTCAAGCGCGGCTACTAAATGGACGATGGGACCGATGACGCCGGCCGTATCGCATGTGGGCGAACTGCCCGGTGGCGGCAATTGCTCCAGCACGCATCGGAGGCAGGGCGTCGTTCCAGGAACAAAGGCAAAACTCATTCCATAGGCTCCCACGCAGGCGCCGTATATCCACGGGACCTTCCACTTCAGACTGGCATCGTTGATCAAAAAGCGGGTCTCGAAATTGTCGGTGCCGTCTAGAATCAGATCGTGATCGGGAACGAGAGCAGCAATCGTGCCTGCATTCACATCCAGAATCTGCGGGACCAGATTGACCTCGCTGTTGATCGCGGACAGATGCCGCGCTGCCGCGGTAGCCTTCGGCAACCCGGCGCTGCAGTCCGCCTCCGTGAAGAGCGATTGGCGCTGAAGGTTCGTTTCATCGATGTAATCGCGGTCGGTAATCGTAAGCCGGCCCACGCCGGCCCGTGTCAAGATCTCGGCCATGACCGAACCGAGACCTCCGCACCCCACCAATAGCACCCGGCTCCTGCGGAGCTTGTCCTGCCCTTCCAAACCCACGCCGTGGAACAGAATCTGTCGCGAATAGCGCGCATCGGATACCAAAAAGAACCTCCCAGATGTATGCCTGCTCTAAGACTACAAGCAATATTACGCAAAATCCAGCAAGGTATGTCCAAGACTATCTTGGAGCGGCGCGCACGATTGCCGCTGAAGTCTCCGATGCCCGTGCCATTTGCATTTGCATCGACCGGAAGTCTCTCTGATATAATTCCATATTCAATGAGCTGGTAGCAGTTTAGCCCTTTTTTGAAAACCGGATTGCATGACCGGATTGCAAAGCGAACCCCTAAGACTCAAAGTACTCAAAGAATCTCAAAGAGGCGTCGGCTTCTGTGGCCCTATGAGGGGAGACGCCTTACTATCCGATAGGCTTTCTTGGAGATTCTTCGAGTACTTTGAGTCTTGGAGGTTGGTTTTCTATCATTCCGAGGACACCAAATCCTTGTCGCCGGGGCTAAACTGTTCCATCATCGGGAAGATTGGTTCATATGCGCAAAAGAAATGCTCGCGGCGGGACTCGCTCCAAGGGATCTTCTTTCCTGAAGGTTCTGAAGATCGTCATAGCCCTGGGAAGCATCCCGGTCATCATCCTCGCCGCCATCTTGATTTACTACTATTACGTCTTCGACCGCGCGATCAATGAGAAGTTGGGCAATCGCACGGAGATTGCGGGGACAGAGATCTACGCTGCCCCCGGGACCGTTTATCCGGGAAAGCCGATATCGACTTCGGAGTTCGTGGAGCAACTGCACCACCTGGGCTATGCGGAAAACAGTGCCGCCGGGAGCGCGAACGCGTGCACGTTCCGGGTGGACAGGAAGAATCACATCATTGTTCAGAATGACGCCTCGCTTCCGGAAGACGCCGGTCGCGCTGTCGGGATCGGTTGGTCCAGCGGCGCGATCCAGGACATCGTCGAGGTGGCCTCCGGGCAAAACCTCGACCGCTTCGCTTTAAAACCGGACCTGGTGAGCAACATTATCAACAAAAACCGCGAAAAGCGCCGCTATGTAGCCTACCACAATATCCCACAGGTCTTGATAAATGCGATCCTCGCATCGGAGGACCGGCGGTTCTTCAGCCATAAAGGGGTCGATCCCGTGCGCATCCTGAAGGCGGCGTGGATCGACATCCGCAAAGGGGAGACCGTGCAAGGGGCGAGCACGCTGACCCAGCAATTCGTGAAGAATTTCTTCCTGACCCAGCGGCGCACCTGGAGGCGCAAACTGGCAGACGCTTACATGTCGATCCTGCTCGAACAGAGGCTCTCCAAGCAGGAGATTTTTGAACTCTACTCCAACGACGTTTACCTGGGACAGCACGGTTCATTCAGCATCATGGGGGTTGGCGAAGGCGCGGACGCGTTTTTCAACAAGAACGTCGCAGATCTCACCCTTGGCGAGGCGGCGACGCTGGCGGGCATCATCACGGCGCCTAACCGTTACACGCCGCTTCGGTATCCGGAACGGGCGAAGCAGCGCCGCGATCTCGTCCTGGATCACATGGCGGAGTATGAGATGATCACGCCACGCCAGCGCGACGAGGCCGAGGCGCAACCGCTCGGCGTCAAGCCGTCGAACATCCTGAATTACTCGGACGCACCGTACTTCGTGGATTACGTTCAGGACATTCTGAGCGAGGCGTTGGGAGACGCCGCGTTGGCGAAATCGCACGACAAGATCTACACCACTCTCGACATGGATCTGCAGAAGGCCGCCTTCGAATCGATCCGCGAAGAAACGTTGAAGCTTGACGAGTATTTCGCCAAGGGCAAGCGGGCTATTCCTCCGGGCACCGTGCAGACTAGTCTGATCGCCGTCGATCCCAGGAACGGTCATGTGCTTGCAATGATCGGCGGCAGAAACTATGGCACCAGCCAGTTCAACCGCATCACCCAGTCAAAACGGCAGCCCGGAAGCATTTTCAAGCCGTTTGTTTATGCCGCGGCACTTGAGACCGCCAACTACAGTGTTACGCCGTTGACCGCGGCTTCCACAGTTCTAGACGAGCCGACCGAGTTCGAGTTCGAGAATCTGGTTTACGACCCAAAAAATTTTAAGGACGAATATCTGGGCCAGGTGACCATGCGCCAGGCCATCACCAAATCCTTAAACGTTGCCACGATCAAGTTCGCCGAAAAAGTGGGCTTTGGGAAAATAACGGATCTGGCCCACCGTCTGGGACTGAACGAGGCAATCAAACCCTACCCTGCAATGGCGATCGGCGCCTTCGAGGTCACGCCCCTGGAAATGGTGAGGGCCTATACGGCATTTGCAACCGACGGGATGCTCTCGGACCTGGTGCCGATCAGCAAAGCCGTTGACGTCACAGGGAAAACTGTCTTTGAGATGGAGAGCAAGGCCAAGCGGGTGCTGTCGCCCCAGGTTACCTTCATGATGACTTCCCTGCTGCAATCGGTCATGAACGAGGGAACCGGAGCGGGAGTGCGCGCCGCCGGCTTCTCACTTCCGGCAGCCGGCAAGACGGGAACTTCCCGCGATGGCTGGTTTGCCGGCTATACTCCTGATTTGTTGTGCATTGTGTGGGTCGGATTTGATGACAACCGCGAACTCAATCTGCCCGGTGCTCAGTCTGCTCTCCCCATCTGGGCTGCCTTCATGAAAAAGGCCGTGACCTTGAGGCCATTGAACCGCGAGGAGTTTCCCGTACCCGAAGGCATAGCGCAGATCGAGATTGATCCGACTACGGGGCTCCTGGCCACAGACCATTGCCTCGCCCGCCAAATGGAGTACTTCATCAAGGGAACGGAACCATTGATCCCGTGCTATGGCAATCCTTACGAACAGCTGGCGGGGGGTGCCGGCCGGAGTATCTACTCATCTCCTTCCAAATCCACGCAGGATAAGACCCCTCCGAATCCCGACCGGAACGCTCCTCCACTGCCGGTCAAGAAGCTCTAACCGCACGCGAAATCGGGGATAGTCATCTTTTTTCGCCGGGAGAAACTCAGCAGATTTGCACAGAAGATGACGTAAAAGCGTGACTGTCCAATGCTGCTAACTTAAGCAAGAACTCAAGAAGACGCCACGAATTTCACAAATTCCACGAAATCTTCCATCTGTCGACCGGCTCTTCGGGGCCATTTTTGTGGAATTCGTGAAACTCGTGGCCGTCTGATTTTTTCTCGAGGATGAATCTCTTGTTAAGTTGACAGCATTGTGACTGTCCCTGATTTCGTAAAGAATCGCGCGCAGAGGACGATAACGAGAGTACCCCCCATTGAAGTCAAAGGCGACGGCAGATGAGATGAATGGCAGCCAGAAGCATATCTATCCCGATCTTGCTCCTTCGCCAGATTCTTCGCGCACCCCTCCTGCCTTGATCTACGACTGGTTTAGGGATCAGTTTCCCGTCTGGAGGGAGGACATGAGCCCGGATTATCCCGGCACTTCGCAGTCCCTCACTCAAGCCAAAATACCGGAAGCAGTTCAGGGACCCGCTGGAATAGTCTATTTCAAGTCCGTTTCTGACCCCGTCTGGTCTCCTGAGGATCTCGCCTCGCTCAGGGAATCATTCCCGTGGATCCTGCTGGTCTTGAACCCTTCCGAGGGATTCTACGAGCTGGACCCTGTTCTAGACACTCTATCGAAAAAATCAAGTCGGCTCGTAATCTGGCGTCCGGACAGGCCCACTCCGCAGGAGGCGGCACTCCTACGCCTGAGCGTCTTGGACGGCACCATTTCACGAAGCGAATCTCACGGTGGGCCGGGGGATGGGGCTCGCAGAATCCTCAGTGCTCTTTATGTGTCTCGCGGTGTGTTGATCGTGCAAGGAGTCCGGCGCTCGATTGCCCGCGACCTGGGAGACTCCGATCTGCAGTGCTATCTGTCGGCATGCCTGATGTCTTTGGCGCCGTCTGTCCAATCGCGGAGTGCACCACCAGTCCAGGAAACTGATAAGTCGGCTCTGCTCCTGGCGAGCATTTTGTGTGGTCAGGACTGCTCCGTTCTCGATTCCGCCGCGGCCGAGGGTAGAGTGTTGGCCTGGGCCTCCGAGCATCTGGGAGTGGAGCACGGGATTCTATCGGGGAAGGCCCCTTCCCTTCCGGAACCGTTTCTAACCACCAGGTTCGCGGATGAGGCCAGAGCGTTCGATGCGGCGCTGTTGCGAATCCAGCACACCCTGCTGAGCCTTCGGAGAGACGAAGTCAGGTTCGGCCCGGCGATGGCGCAGATCTCCCAGATTTTCCAGGGTGATGAAGCACGCCTGCTCCATTGGAAAGGCCTGGTGGAGGATTTTCCCGGGTTTCTACACTGGCTGCCGGCCTTCGAACGCGCCTCCGAGTATCTCTGCAGCTCATTCCCCACGCATGAGGAAACGATCGAAACACGGAGGACGAGCCTCCTCGCCGCGATAGCACAGCCCACAGGCTTCCTGGAGGCGAAGGAGCGCGCGCGCTTCGACTGCATCTTCGAGGAATTCAAGGAAAAATACATCGACAATTATGTGTCGCTTCACGAAGACACGGTTCATATCCTGGGGAATCTGGTGAAGCTGCGGGCGAAGGTTGACTCGGTCGCGTTGAGAAACCTGGAACTCTTATCTGAGCTTCCGCAAGCGGACAAGACGTACTTGAATCGTGTCCGTGCCATCGGCAAGTACGTTCAGGCCAATCAGTGCACTTTGCCGGCACGCGTGATCCTTGCGCGCCAGCCTCGCTGCTGCTGCAGTCTACACCCGGAAGCCGCGCGGCAACTGGCGGGATCGGTCGATCAAATGAGCCAGGCAATCCGCCGGGGAATTTCCCATTTCCGCATGATTCTGCGTAAATGCCGGATCGTCATCATAAGTGAACTCAAGACACTCGATGCGGACGACCGTTGTGCCAGGCAGATCGCGGCCCTCCTGAGCCGTGGTCCTATGATCGCCCTCAAACGGCAGACCATCGACATCCTGGCCGAGATCATGCAAAAGCACGCCAGGGCCTTCCGCGCAGCCGCCGGACTGCCCATGCCAGCCCTCGAGATTCAAACTTCAGACCTGGGGCCGCAACCACCAGACCCGCGCAATCGTGAGGCATGTCAGCCGAACTCCGTGGAGCCCTAGTCGCGCCGCATTGCATCTGCTCTCATGGCGCTTGGAACGCAGCCCCTCACGCATAGAATTCGGCGATGCGGCGGACAACGTGGTTGATTTGCTCAGGAGTGAGCTCCGCATAGATCGGAAGCGCCAGACATTGCGCGGCAGCTTCATTGGAGCGCGGGAAACTCGCGGCACCGTACCCCAGCCCACGGAAGCATTCTTGTCTGTGCAGCGGAAGGGGGTAATAGATATCCGTACCAATTCCATGATTTTGAAGGAAGGCCCGCAATTCATCTCTCTTCGGGCAACAAATCACATACTGGTGAAAAATGTGCTGGTTGCCGGCAAGGACCGCAGGTAGTTTCACGGTTCCGCGCAGTCCTGCACCGAGGAAAGCAGCCTCATAGAGCGCGGCATTGCGCCTGCGCCCTTGGTTCCATTCATCGAGATAGCCGAGCTTGACGCGCAGGACAGCAGCCTGGATCTCATCCAACCTGCTGTTGAAGCCGACGATCGAATGGTAGTATTTCGGTTCCATTCCATGACCGCGTAGCAATCGGATTTTCCTGGCAAGATCCTCGTTGCCGCTCACAACCATGCCGCCATCTCCGGCCCCTCCCAGGTTTTTGGAAGGGAAAAAGCTGAAACACCCTAGATCTCCCATCGACCCGGCATATCGATCGACGTGTTTTGCTCCCAGAGCCTGACATGCATCTTCGATCACAGGCAGTTCGTAGCGCCGGGCAATTGCCAGAATCTCGTCCATTTCGGCGCATTGACCGTAGAGATGAACCGGCACGATTGCCTTGATCACGGTTCCGGATTGCCGGTGGACGAGTTTGCGCGCGGGACGATCGAATGTGCAGTCATTCTCCAAGAGCTCGGCCAGCCGAACGGGGTCCATGCTGAAGCCGGCAGGTTCGATATCCACGAACACCGGTCTTGCTCCCAGATTGACGATCGCTCCCGCGGTCGCAAAAAACGTAAAGGGGACGGTGACCACGGCATCTCCGGGGCCCGCACCGACCGCCTTCAGCGACAGCAGAAGGGCATCCGTCCCCGAGGCCAGGCCGATTGCATGGGGAACGCCGCATAGACGGGCCGTCTCCGCTTCCATCGTCTCCACATTCGGACCGAGCACGAAGCGTTGGCTTTCGAACACCCCATCGACGGCAGTCCTGACTTTGTCGCGAATCGTCGCATACTGCGCTTTGAGATCAAGTAGCGGTACATTCATCAGAATACCTATCCGATGCGCACGCCCTTTGCGGCGGCGACGCGCGTCCTGAAGTATGTTATGGTGCGCTGCAGGCCTTCTTCCAGCGAGATGCGCGGACTCCAGCCAAGCAATTGCCGCGCGCGCGTGATGTCGGGCCTCCTGACCTTGGGATCGTCCTCCGGCAGCGGTTCAAAAACGATGGTACTGGCAGAGGAGGTCAAATCCAGAATCTTCCGTGCCATCTCTGCTACGGTGAGTTCCTGAGGATTCCCGATATTGACCGGGCCATGGATCTCCCCGGTATCGGGCGCCATGAGCAGTCTGACCAACCCGTCGACCTCATCCTCCACGTAACAGAAGCTGCGCGTCTGTTCGCCGTTTCCGTAAATCGTCAGCGCTTTTCCTTCCAACGCCTGGACAATAAAATTTGAAACCACGCGCCCGTCATGCGGGCGCATGCGCGGGCCGTACGTGTTGAAGATGCGCGCAATTCTTGTATCAACGCCGTGCGTCCTGTGGTACGCCATCGCCATGGCTTCGGCGAAGCGCTTGGCTTCGTCATAAACGCCGCGCAAACCGATCGGATTGACGTTGCCCCAGTAGTTCTCCGGCTGCGGGTTCACCAGCGGGTCGCCGTAGGTTTCCGAGGTGCTGGCCAGCAGAAACCGGGCCCGCTTGTTTTTCGCCAATCCGAGCGTCTTATGAGTGCCCAGCGCTCCCACCTTGAGCGTCTGGATTGGATGTTCCAGATAATCTGCGGGACTTGCCGGCGATGCAAAGTGCAGAACCCCGTCGATCGGTTCTCCAAGGAATATGTACTCGGTAACATCATGCTTGAGAAACCTGAACCGCTCGCAGCCCATCAAGTGGGCGAGGTTGTCTATGCTGCCTGTAAGCAGATTGTCCAGGCAAATGACCTCGTGACCATCCTGCAGCAATCGGTCGCAGATGTGACTGCCTAGAAACCCGGCGCCTCCTGTAATCACAAATCGCATGGTCGCCTCGTGCGGACTTTGGGATCTGAGTTTGATTGATAAGGCGGACACGAATCAAGGCAGACTGGCGCAGATTGCGAATCTCGCGGTCTGCGCTCGTCTGCTTCCCGTGTCCGGGAAAACAGTATCGAGTTTATGGATTCAGCTACATGGAGGTCCGCTCGACCTCGAATCGCCTAGGCTATTTCTTGACCTTGGCCAAAGCCTTGTAGTATTCATCGACCAGCTTCTTGTAGCTGGCCGGCACTTCACTATCGTCCGCGTAAAAGAACTTGTCGTTTTGCAGCGAGCGCTGCAGATCCCGTGCGAGGTCAAGTTCCACCTGGTGGAGTTTGTCGATCGCCAGCCGTAGACTCGCGATTCCCTCGGCGCTGTCATACCGGCGGGAATCAGTCATGTGCTGCAACTGCTGCAGGACCTGATCCAGGTTTTGCGCCGGAGCCGAGTTTCGATCCAGGAGGCGGCCAAGATCACGGGCGTCCGTCAATCGCTGTTGCAGTTCGCTCTGCTGCTGGCGCGGGTCCCCTGGGTTGTAACCTCCGCCACCCGGAGGCCGGGCATCTCCCATGGCACCTGAGACATCTCCCTGCGGAGGGCCTCCGGCAGAAATGCGCCGGTTGGGGTCGCCGCCCTGAGCCTGTTGCCCCCGCTGTCCGCCCTGACCTTGCTGGCCCTGCTGACCCTGCTGGCCTTGGCCTTGCTGACCTTGCTGGCCTTGCTGACCTTGGCCCTGCCCTTCCTGTCCACGTTGGCCTTGTTGCGCCTGCTGCTGGCCCTGCTGGCCGCGTTGGCCTTGCTGGCCCAGCGAGCTCTGCAGCCGTTGCTGCATGGACTGGAGCCCTTCCGCAAGTTGCCTCGTTCTGTTGAGAGCATCCTCAAGCTTGCCTTCCTGGGTCTGACTCAGGGCGCTCTGGGAGGCTTCGAGCTGCTTATTGAGTTCCTGCAACCGGCCCTGGATGAAGTTCTCGATTCCCATCTGAGGTTGACTGTTGTCGCGGATTCGTTCGGGGAGCCGGCTGTCGCGGATCGTACTGGTGGCTTGTCCCAGTTTGTCGTTTACTTGAGGTTGCGTCTTGCGTGCCTGCTGCTGCAGCTCCTCGATCTGTCCCTGAAGATTCTGCACACGATCGGCCAGGACGCCCTTTCGTTCCCCAAGGCTCTCGCGCTGCTGCTGTTGGGCTTCCTGGGCGGCCCCACTCTGGCGGTCCTGCGTCAACTTGTCGACGTCGGAACGGATGCGGTTCTCCTCGTTGAGAACCGCCCGTGACTCCTCGACCGCCTGCTGCAATCCCTGATTCAAATCGGTCTGCTGCCCTCGTGAAAGCGAGCGCTGCGCCTGCTGCAGCTGCTGCAGTGCCCTGATTCCCTGAGCACTTGGCTCCCCGCCGTTGCGCTGTTGCTCTTGCAGCGACTGCCTCATTTGCTGGATCGCCTGCTGCAGCTGATTGCTGGCCTGGTTCAATTCAGGAGAACTCCGCTCGCGCGACAAACGTTGCAGCTGGCGCTGAAGATTCTCGGCATCATTCAGCAGTTGCTGTTGAGATTGCGCGGCGTTGCTGTTGGAGGACGCCGAACTGCCGCGCGCACCCTGCGCCTGGTTACCCTGATTGCCTTGCTGTTGGCCTTGCGCGCCCCCGCCCGATGGTGCCACGCTGCTTCCTGGCGGCCGGCCCGTCATCCGATTGCGCTCGTTGAGCTGCTGTTGGCGCTGCGCCAGTTCCTTGAGGCGCTCCATGGCTTCGTCAACCTGCTGGTCCCGCGCCTGCTGCTCTCCGCGCTGCACGGTCTCATACTGGTTCTTGAGCTTGTTCATCTCCAGGTCGAACAGATCCGCCAGATCCTCGGCGCTCGCCTGCGAGTGCTGTCCGCCTTGTCCTCTCTGGTTTTCAAAAGACACCTGGATCTCGTTAAACAACGCTTCGGCGCGCATCAACTGCTGAAGGGCACGCTGTTCTTCCGGAAGCGCATCTGTAGGTTTTTCGGCACCAAGAAGCACGGCTGCCTTTCCCATGGCATCATCGGCACCTTTCATGTACTCGCCCAGCTTGCTCCAGTCCTTGTTCACCTGCAGCGCTCCTCTGCGCGACAAGCGATCGAAGATGCCCTGATTCTGCGCCTGAAGCTTGCTCTGAGCCAGCGCGAGCGCTTTTAAGTCATCCGCATACTTCTTGGGGTCCATCGTGTCTTTGTCGCGTATGAGTTTGTAGGTTGCGCTGATGATATCCTTTTCCTGCAGGCTCATTTCCTGCTGCCCCTGCGCGCCGCCGCTGTTATCGGTGCCTCCTCGTTGTTGGCTCTGAATGTATCTCTGATCGAATGGCCGGACATGAATGAAATAGATGTCCGAAGCGCCGGTTCCCGGACCAGTGGCATTGTTGTTGTCCGTGGCTTTGGCGTAATAGGAGATCAGGTCCCCGGGCTGCAGGCCGAAATCTTCGAGGAAGAACGTGTACGGAGAGACGACGGTCTTCTCGCTGGGCTTGCCGCTATACAATTCGACGACCTTCTCCGGATTGCCATTCACGGAGTAGTGAAGTTGCACCTGGCTCACGCCGATGTCATCTTCCGCCTTGACTTCCGTATACACTTCTTCGACGCTCGTCGCGCGCGCGTCGCGCATCGGCTTGGTAATCGTGACCTTCGGCGCGGCATCGGGAAGCGCGTCCATCTCGTATTCGGGAGAGGCGGCGTAAGAATTGCGGCCTGCATCCGCAAACTGAACGACGTAGGAACCGGAACGCTTTAGCGTCAGTGCTCCACTGAAGTTCTGATCTCCAGAGGAAGCAAGCGGCAACGTCGTTTGATCATCAAATAGGAGCCGCGCCGACTGGGTCGGCTCGTTCGCGTGAATTCTGAGCTCCACATGGGTGCCCTTGATCGCGGAGATATCTCCCTCGCCCTCGACCGTCTGATCGGGCATGCTGGTGTAGGCCGGAAACTTGTAGGTCAAATCGATCTTGTCCACTCTGGGAGCATTGTTGACCTTGATGGTAAAAGTCTTGGACTTCACGTCTCCCGATGCGACGTAGTAGCGCGTGTCCGATTTCACATCGACGAGCAGGTAAAGGAATCCGTTGCCGTACGGCTCTGGCTCCATCTCCGCCGGAGTCCAGGCCGATGAGTTCGCGGGCTGTGTAAAAAGCTTCACATTGGATGAATCAAACCCGATCAGCTGGGCCTTGATTTGCTCGTCGAGTCCCCTGGCAATCTCCACATCCCCCGGCGCAACTTCGATCAAAAACGGAGTCCGGGGCGCGGCGGCGGCCCACTGAACGTAGAGCCGGTCGAAGCCGTACTGGAAAAA
This sequence comes from Acidobacteriota bacterium, assembly GCA_050011535.1. Classification (GTDB taxonomy): domain Bacteria; phylum Acidobacteriota; class UBA6911; order UBA6911; family UBA6911; genus JAFNAG01. Next base: position 20,093 of record JBEKIX010000003.1, on the reverse strand, counting down.
CGGAGGACCCCAGTTAAGAAGAGCGACCAGAATCAGAAAAGTCAGCACGCCCGCAGCACCGTAAATCGTCAGGCGCTTCCGATTCACAAAAACAGAGAAGTCGATGCGGCTGGTCTTCTCCATGGCGTCTTTGATCAGCAGATCGAGCATTCCGGGAGCAATGCCTTTTCCCTCACCGAATTCCACAGCCGTGACCAGGCGATCCTCGAGATCGGGGTAGCGCTCTTCGATGTATTGCGCAATCTGAATGTCGGAGATGCGGCGCCGGAAGGGTGCTACAAAGAAATGCAGGGCGACATACACCGTCACGCCCGCCGTGACGAAACGCATGGCCCAGACAGCGCCGGATTGGAAGCCGAAAAGATTGGCTCCCCAGATTCCCAAGATGAGGAGCGCGACGGCGGCGATCAGAAAGAGCGCAATCCCTTTCACCAGCTTCTGTGTACGCCAGCGGCGGCGAACCATGCGGATGCGCGACAGCAAATTTTCATAAGAATTCATGCTCTCCTCCTGGCCGCATGGCGGCAGTCCGCAGATATGGTACTCCTATTCGGGCTTCAAGATGAAGCGGTTGGCCAGCAGACCCTCGACAATCAGCAGCGCCAGCACGGCGAACAGCAGATAGCGCCACAGGCGAGCCCTCCTGTCCTGCTCCTCGGCAGTGAGACCCTCGTCATTAGGGATATAGGTTTGCGCTTTGGAGTCGAGCGAAACCCATCCGGCGGCCATCTCCTCCACATTGCCGTGGCTGAGATCCGATTCGCGCAGCGACGGGTTCGCAGCGACGCTGGCGTTCAGACCGGCGGTGCGAATTTCATAAAAGCCTGCACGATCCAAGGCCAGCGCATCCGATCCCGCCGCCACATCAACCCGATGCTTGGCGGGATCCATCACCACGATCGCCTGATTCAGATTTACATCGCGCTTCCCCTGGCGGACTGCGGCTTCAACGAGCAGTTTGCGGGGAGCCATGGTATCGCCGACATCCATCCACTGACGTTCCTGTCTATAATTCTCAAGATAGCGCAGAATCTGATGCCAGAAAGGCGTATATATCGCGTGGACCGGCAAATCGTTGGTCTCATCGTCGGCGGACGATGCGAAAACGAGGACACGCCCCTTGTCTACATCCGCCGCCACCAGTGCCGGATCGCCATCATCGAAGCGCGCAAGCACCTGTGCGCCGGCTGCAACCTGGAGGCGCGCATGATCAAAAAACCGGGCGCTGGAAAACGTCCCGGAATGCGGTTCGCTAAAGGGATGAAAGATCGGGTGGTCCATGCGCAGATCCGTCAGCAGCGTGAAACTCTCCGTAAGCGATGCATCCGGATTATGGCGGGAATTCGCCGGCACTTCTTTGATCTTGAGCGGAAGCCAGGTCCCGAACGTCCGGGTGAAGTCCGCGGCCAGCGCGAAATCCGCCAGCACAATCATGAGCCCTCCGCCGCCCCTCACGAAATCCTGGAGCTTTTTTTGCATGTCGGCGCCGCCGCCCGGAGTATTGTTCCAGATAAGCAGGCCTCCAGTAACCGCACCCATCGAGGCAAACTGTTGTGGCGTAATGGCGGAAAGGCGGTATGGCGAAAGCGCCGAGATGTTCAGCGCGTTGGAGAGAAAGAAGCTCGGCGCCCGCCCTCCGCGGCCCGAGTTGGGGATCTCCACCGAGACCACGGGAATCTTGGTGCGCTCCTGCAGAGTCATGGAAAAACGATTGTCGCGAGTCAGGCGCGGGTCGTCGACCTCGAGCGCCACGTTGTGCACTCCGGAAGTGAGGCCGGGCAAGTCGAATTCCATGCCCTGCACGGCGCCCCTGGCAGTATCCACACGCTTTTCCGCGACGGCGCGGCCATCCACCGACATGGTGACGCGCGTCCCGCTGCGATTCTCCGTGCCGAAATTGAATATGGAGAATCGAATCTTGAGTCCCCCTCCTTTCTCCTCGTCGTTCTCGACAAGCTGGATGTCCCCGATTGAGAGATTGCTGTATTGATCCGAACCCACGTCTGTGCACTGCAGCTCGACTTGTGAACTCAGACGAAAATCTTGTTCATCCGCCGCCCAACCGCTCTTCTGAAAGTCGGATATCAAATGGATGATCCGTTTGTCGGCCCCGGAATCTAGGGCCGCCTTTTCGGCGATCTTGAGCGCCTGGCCATATCTTGTCGGACGGTCTGTGATCTCCGTGCTGTTGTTGATCAGATCCAGGACCACGCCAAAATCGGTTGCGGGCAAAGTGAGGACATTGGTTCGATCCGAAAACTCCAGCAACGAAACTTTGTCTCCGGGTTGCGCGCCGCGCGCGATTCTCGCGGCTGCTTCGCGGGCGCGTGCCCAACGGTCGCCATAGTCCATGCTCATCGAATTGTCGAGCATAATGACATGCGCAACCGTCGCGCGTCCGCCCGGGGCTGCCGACGCCTGAGGCCGGTTAACAAAGGGGCGCATGAACGCAAACACGAGCAACAGAAGTGCGAGGAGACGCAGCAGAAAAAGGAGCAAGTGGCGCAGTTTCTGATAGCGTATGGTGCGCTTGCTCACCTTGCGAAGGAACATCAGCGTGGGGAACTCGATCTTCTGGGCGCTCTCCCGCCTGATGAGATGGAGCAGGATAGGAACCGCAAGCACCAGTCCCCCCAGCAAAAACCACGGCGTCACAAAACTCATTGCATCCCTCTAGTACAGTTGCTGTCGCCTCGCGAGATACGTAAACAGGGCCTTGTCGAGAGGCTCGGAAGTATCCAGAAGCGCATAGTCCATCCGGTCCTTCTGGCATTCCATTTCGAAATCGGCGATCTGGCTGCGGATCAGTTTCAGATACTCCTGCCGCAGGAAATCGGGAATCACATGCATCTTTTCGCCGGTTTCCATGTCGATGAACTGGGCGTGCTTGTCAAAATCGAATCGCAATTCTGCCGGATCCAGAACATGGAACACGATGACGTCATTGCCGCGGAAGGCAAGGTTGCGCAAACCCATCATCACCTGCTCGGGGACGTCGTATAAGTCTGAAATGACGATCACGATCCCGTGCCGCCGAAAGCGCTCGCCCACTTGCGCCAGCGGCTCGGCGAAGCTGCTGGTTTCCGCAGCACTGAGGCGTTCGATGGCATGCAGCACCGTGTTCAAGTGCCCCAAACTGCTGCGGGCGGGCACCTGTTCGCGGACCTGATTGTTGAAAGATGCGAAGCCCACACTATCGCGCTGCTGGAAAGCAAAGTATGCGAGGGAAGCCGCCAGATACTGCCCGTATTCGAGCTTGGTGACGCCGCGGCTGCCGTAGGCCATGGAGCGGCTGCAGTCGACCACAAGGTGGATTCCGGTGTTCGTGTCCCCCTCATATTCTTTGACGTAGAAACGATCCGTGCGGCCGAACACCTTCCAGTCGATCTTGCGTATGTCGTCTCCCGGCCGATAGTGCCTGTACTCCGCGAAGTTCACGCTGAAGCCGAGGTGCGGGGAGCGATGCAGCCCCGAAATGAATCCCTCCACTACCGTGCGCGCCACCAGCTCGAGGCTGGAGATGCGCGAAAGCGTCGCCGGATCGATGAAACGCGTCGATTGAGGAGTGGATGATTGCGCGTGGATCATTTCTTTTCTCAGGTCACGCCGCTCGTCTTGCCGGCTTGCTCATTTCTATAGGCCCGATTTGGGCGTCGGCACCGATTCCAGCAGCCGGCCGATGATCTGGTCGGTCGTCACTTTTTGCGATTCCGCGTGGAAATTGGTCAGAATCCTGTGCCGCATGACCGGATAGGCCAGCGCCTGGATGTCCTCGATCGACACGTTGAATCTTCCGTTCAGCAGCGCGCGGGCCTTGCCGCCCAGCACCAGGTACTGCGAGGCGCGCAGACTGGCTCCCCAATTCACCCATTCCTTGATAAAATCGAGCCCACCGTTCTGGGGACGGCTTGCGCGAGCGAGCGCCACCGCATAGCGCGCGACGGATTCGGGAATCGGAACACGGCGCACCAGCTTCTGGAATTCAATGATTTCCTCTCCAGTCAGCGTTCTTGCGATATCGGGCTGCTTCAGCACAGTTGTTTCGTTCACGACGCGCAATTCGTCCTGTTCATTCAAATAATCAATGATGATGTTGAACATGAACCGATCGAGCTGCGCTTCCGGGAGGGGGTATGTCCCCTCCAATTCGATCGGGTTTTGCGTCGCCAGAACGAAAAAGGGCCGATCCATCGTATACGTGATCCCTTGGACCGTCACCTGCAACTCCTCCATGGCCTCCAGCAGCGCGGCCTGAGTCTTGGGTGGGGTGCGATTGATTTCGTCTGCCAGCAGGATGTTGGCGAAGATGGGACCCTTGACGAAAACCAGCTGGCGCTTGCCGCTGGCCATATCCTCCTGAATGATGTCGGTCCCAGTGATGTCGGCCGGCATCAGATCCGGCGTGAACTGGATACGCTTGAAGCGCAGATCCAGAATGCTCGCCATCGTCTTGATCAACAGCGTCTTTGCCAGCCCCGGCACGCCCGTGATCATCGAGTGGGCTCCTACGAGCAAACATATCATCACCTGCTCGACAACGGCATCTTGGGCAATGATGACCTTCCTCAATTCAGACAGGATCCGGCGGTAGCCTCGATTCAATTTCTCCACGGATGCCGCATCTTCATTAACAACCTGTTGGGTCATTTCCATCTGTTGCTTCCCTTTCTCTTTGCCACTCTTTCACTGTCAGGCAGGAGCAGTGGTTCGTGGAATCCTGCCAAGCAGGCGCCGAGGCGCCGCGCTCCCAAGCAATTACTAGTGCGTCAGGGCATACATGAGATAGTTGACGCCATACTTGAATGCCTCATTTGTGTCCTCAATTTTGTAAAACGGATCGGCGGACCACTCCCAGTACTCGCTGATGTCGTTGTTGTAGTCGATGATCATCATGAGCCGGCCGCTATCATCCCTCATGCCGTAATAGGCCGGTCTGTTGAATCGCGAGTAGGGAGGCTCGATCCAGAGGTTTGAAATGTCATAAAAACAGGTCCAGATCGGGTCCGTGCGCGGCACTTCTTCCATGTTGCGCTCGGGAAAGACCTCCTTCATCACATCCGCGAAATTGTACATCTCTCTCGGGGTGCGAAAGTCGTCCACCACCAGGAACCCGCCTCGGAGAAGATACTCGCGCATGTTTTGAACTTCTTTCGCCGAGAGAGTGAGATAACCCACTTCGCAGAGGTAGGCGATCGGATACTTGAAGCAGTCGTCCGAGTCAAACGTAAAGATGTGGCCGCCGGGATTCACGTCGAGCTTTGTGAGTTCCGCCATGATCTTCATGAGATTCTCCTCGGATCGCGGCCAGTCGTGGCTCCAGGGTGGCCCGTTCGAATCTCCAATCCCACCCCTCCAACGGAAAGATGGGGGGTAATTGAATTTGACGCGCGACCACGTGAACTTGGTTTCGTTGCGAGGCAGCTCCTCCTGCCCGTAAGCCCACCAGATTCCCGCCGAAAACAGAGCGACGGAAAGCAGTGCCCATACTGTCTTGCGGCAGAGGAACCGGCCGATCGCACCGTTTCTGAATCGGCGCCATGCGATTCTGCGCATTAAGAATCTCACCGAATGCCTCCGTTGATCTTTAACAACAACTCCTGCGCCTTTTCAAAAGTCGGCGCGATCTCCAAAGCGCGCAGCACCTCATGCTTTGCCTCCGGCTTCTTTCCGGCGCCGAAAAACGCTCTCGCCAGATTGTAGTGAGCATCGGCGGGATCCTGCGGATTCAATCCGAGAAGCACCTGATAGGCGGCAATCGCTGAGGGCCAGTTTTCCGCGTCCATCGCCGATTCTCCGAGCAGGGCCTGAACCTTGGTGTCGTATGGATCGATATAGACGGACAGCTCGAGCATTTTCGCTTCGTCCGCCCAGTCTTTCCGTTTGCGGTAAATCTCCGCCGCGCGTGCCAGAGGCGCGATGGCGGTTTCGTCATAGCTCATCCATCCGGTGAATTGTGCGAGGGCTTCGTTCTCACTCCCGCGTTCCAGATACAGATCCCCCAGGAGCTCGTAGGGATTTCCCGGCTCAACAAAGGCGGGGAACAGGCTCTCCGCTTTCTTGAGGTAGATCTCCGCGTTGCGTGCGTCTTTCTCCTGACGCAGCTCGGCTCCCAGCTGCAGGTTGGCAAAAAAGTCATCCGGATCTTTCTTGAGAATGGCCTCGAGCGCCGGTTTTCCGGGCGGTTCCTTGGCAACAGCCTCGGCGGCAAGCCGTTGGAAATCGAGCCGGGGCGCAATTGCTTTAAGCCGCGCATCCAGAAACGCGGCATATTGTGCATCCAAGGCGCGAGCATCCCAGCCGAGCGTCTCGCGGAACACTTCCTCGGTGGGTTTGTTCGCGGCATACAGCACCAGCGACTGTCTGATCTTGTCGAATCCGAATTTTTCTTCAACCATCGCGCAAAAAAGGGCGGCCTGGTAGTAGGAAAGCTGGATCTGTTCCGGGGAATCCGGCCGCATCATGCCGGCGTTCAGCTCACTCACCTTGAGCAATTTGCCTTCCTTGTACGCCTTCACGAACGATGCCGTCAGATCATCTCCCCATCCCGGGCGGGCGCGCTCCTCTTCGTATACCGAAAGGCCTTCCGAAAACCAGCGCGGGATGTTGTACTGAGTCATCTGCAGCGTGATCACGTGTGTAAACTCGTGCCAGAGCGTTGTTCCCCAATTGAAATCGCCCGCCTTCCGCGCTCTCGGCGAGTCGAGCGCCAGGACCTTGCCGAAGCAGACACCCAGCGCATCCAGGCCTGGCAGCCCGAGCGTGCGCACCGCAAAACCTCCATGATCGGGGAAGATTTCCACCTGGATTGGGCCTTGCGGAACGAAACCGTAGCGCTGAGTCAGCCGTGAGTAAGCTTCCTCCGCCAGCTTGGTTGCGTATGGAGGAAGCACGGGTTCGTCTTCCTTAGCCATTCTGAATACAAAGTGCTCGCTGCGCACCGTGCTGAATTTGTCCATCTGATCCAACAGATCCAGCGTATTGAAGGCCCACACGTTGAACGGATCGCCGTCAAACGCGCGTTGCACCATCGCGCGCCCTTCCTTCAAATCACCCATGCGCATCAGGTTCATGCCCATGCTGGCGTACGCCGGGTACAAATCCGGGCTGAGAGCAACCGCCTTCCGATCGAACTCGATGGCCTCCTGGTATTTCCGGCGCGAGACCAGGCTGTCGGCAATGGTGTAATAGAGCTCGCCGTACGCAGGATTGATCCCATGAATCTTCTTCTCCGCCTGGGCAAAGCCTTCCGCATCGCCGCGCAGTTGCTGGTATACGGCTTCCAGGCTGAGCGACTCCAAATCTCGGGGATTCACGGCAAGGGCCTGCTGAATGATCTGATGCGCACCATCGTACTGCTCCTCCTGAAACCGCAATCCAGCCAGCAGATTCAGGGCCGCGGTGAAATTCGGATTGACCTCAAGCGCGGCGTGCGTGTAACTTGCCGCCTCGCCGCTGCTTTCGTATTGCTTCGCGAGCGCCATTCCGAGAAGCGCGTCGGGATAGGACTTGTTGATTTTCAGGCAGTCCCTGAATACGCCGATCGCATCCGTCGCGTGATATTTCTCCAGGAACAGATAGCCGAAGTGACTGAGAGCCTCCAGCGGAATGATGGCGGACTGCGCTGCGGCCGTTGCATCGATAAAGAAATCCTTGGCATCCTGGATGTAGTCACGGTGCCAGGCGGCGAGGGCGAGAAGGCCCAGATCCTGGCGACTGGATATTTGCCCGTTGCGATACTCGTCAATTAGGCCATCCCAAAGTTTATCGGCCTCCGCCTTGCGCCCCAGCATTCCCAGCAGATCAGCCAGCTCAGCGGTGGCGGCGCGCCGCGTGCCGCCCACGGCGAGCGCGCGCCGCAGGTGTTCCTCCGCGCCCGCGTAGTCGCCGATCGCACGGGCCGCGCGCCCGCGTTCCAGATGCAATCCGCCCGAATTCCTGTTCGAGGTCAAAAACTCGTCTCCCCGCTTGCACGCTTCTCCGTAAGCCCCGGTCTCGCGCAGTGTCTGGAGAAGGCCGATCTGAGCGTCTTCCTGAGCCGGGTGCGCACGCAGGATTTCTTCGAATCCCCTTCGCGCCTGGGCGTAATCGCCACGGCGCAACGCGGCGCCAGCATCCGACGCGCTTTGCGGCCGCGCGGATCCACAAGCCAGCAACAGCCAGAAAAAGCACAAAAAGCCGCTTCGTGCCTTGGTCAAGATTCGCGATCGGGAACCCGGATTAAGATCCATCTCACTTTTTCCGCAGTTTGGCCTGCACCTCGGCCAACTTCACCAGCAGATCCTCCAGCTTCTTCTCGTAGTCCGCCTGGCTCATTTCGTCCTTGGCGGACTTCAGCTGTTCAATCTGTTTTTCCAACGACTGAGCCTCCTTGGCCAGCGCCTGGGCTTCCGGGCTCAAGTCGGCCTGGATAGTGGCAGGAGATCCTCGATCCAGATAAGCCGCCCGCGATAACAGGGCGTCATGCTCTCCGATTTCCGACAGGGCAAGCGCGTGCGCGGCCCCGTTGTCATTTATGATCGGATGTTCCGTCTGCAGGCTCCCGTCCTTCGTGTAATACTCCTCGACCTTGCGCGCAGCGTAGTTGAATGCCTCGAAAACGGAAACCCGCCCGTTCTTGTCCACGTCCGCGTTGTTGCCGGCGAGGGCGTCGACAAAGAACCTGCCGAAGTGGGTCAGGTTTTTCTCATTGCCGCTCTTAGTTGCGGTGACAACCGTTTTGCCTTTGCCGATCAGTGCTTCCTGGCTGCCGCCGCTGCAGTTGGTGGCGTTCACGACGATATAACGCTGGGCCGGGATGGCGTAAAACATCGCCGCCATTTCTTCTCCGGAAGGATCCGGCCCCACCAGGTTGAACTTGTAGCTCTTGCCGTCAAAATCGCCGTGGCCTTCGAGAAAGATGAAGACCAGATCTTCCTTGCCGGCGCGGCTTGCGATGTCCTTGCACGCCTTTGCAAGATTCTCCCGGTTGGACAGGCTCTGGATATGCACGGGATCCATATCCGGTTTGTCGAACAACGCAATTACGTGGTTGCTGGGAAAAGCCAGTGGGCCTTCGAGAATGCCGCGCAGGTCCACTAGTTCCTTCAGGTATCCCTTTTGCAGTTCCGGATCGCCGCTGATGCCCGACACGAGCAGAGCCCAGCGGCCGTCTGTGGCGGCTGCGCCTTGCTGCGGGTGCCCGGCAGTGCCTCCCCGCGCGGAGACACAGGCACAAAGCGCCAGGAAGCAGTCCAAGAAACACACCAGGCGCACAAAAGCGCGGCCGCGGATTTCATGATTGCGATCGTCTGCGTAGTGTGCGCTCATGCGAGTCCCTTGCGCTTTCTGAGGATCCACTCCGCCGAAGCGGCTCCGGCCAGCAACAAAAAGAAGATCGGCATATCCCAGAGTTCCTTTTCTTCCAGTCGCGAAGCGCCGGTATCGGAATAGGAGATGTCCTCCGGGAGCGTGCGCGCATCGGCGGCCGTGTAGTAGCGCCCACCCGTGTCCACAGCGAGTTTCTTGAGGAGATCGGCATTGAGGTTGGCGTTGTGATATTCCTCCGAAGATTCGGCAATGCGGAAGTTGGCGCGCGCCTTCCCCAGGCTGCTGCTTCCCTGAAATGCTTCCGCGGTCACCTCGTAAATCCCTTCCTCCTCGGGCCTGTAAGTCGCTGAATACTGTCCTTCTTTGCTGGGATCCCAAATAAGCGGCGCCGACGTAATCACCCCCGAGGGCGATTTCACTTTGGCCGTGATCTGCGCGTTGTTGAGGCGCATGAATGTGTTGTCGTTGACCTCCGCGCGCAAGGTCACGCTTTCATCCAGGGAATAGGAGTGCTTGTCCGTGTCCAGATTGACCTGGTCCGGGACGTCACTCACAAGCCAGCGCAGAAGCTGTTTCCAGAAGAGCTCGTGGAAATTGTTCGTAGATGCCTGCTCCATACGCCAACGCCAGGTGGCATCCGTGGTTAGCGCCATGGATTTTCCACGCCCGAATCGCTGGAAGGCGAGTACCGCAAGGTGCTGGCCTCCCGGCTCGCGCACGGACGATTCCAGAAGAACCGTCGCGCCCGGTTTCAGACCGTCCGTGGGGTTGATGCCGATCAGCGGGGGAGCGGATTCCCATCTCTTTGTGTTGTCCTGTCCGTCCATGGACAGCCGCGTCGCGGGATGCTGTTGACCATAGTCCGTCAGGACCGCCTTGTACTCCGTGTCCCGATAACTGGAAGCAGGCGCGTCCTGTCGGCTCGCGCGCAAAATCACGGGCAGAGCATCCTCGAGCGGAGTATTGCCGTAGCCTCCCTGGGAGAATGAGTTTTTGCCGCCGATCATGACCAGCCCGCCGCCTCGCTGGCTGACGAAATCCGAGATAAGGCGCAGCTGATCGTAGGTGAAGAAGCTGGCTTCGACGCTGCCGAGTATCAGTCCCTTATACTTGAAGAGTTCGGCCTTGTCGGCGGGAAAACCCTTCTCCAGGATCGTAGGAGAATCGATCCCTTGGCGCAGGAGTTTGCCATATGCCTGCCGTAGCAGCGTCACCAGCCGCAGGCTCTTCTCGTCGGCGAGAGCGCGCCGGACAAACGAGTAGTACCAGCGCGGCTCACCCTCGGTGTAGAGCACTTGCGGCTGCTCATCCACCACACGCACAAGAACGCTCTGATCGTTGTTTTCCGAGACAATCTCGTCTGAAAATGGCTGCACCCGAAAATTAAAAACGCTCGGTCCGGGAGGCCCGCTGGCGAAACTCACCTTGAAGGTTTTGACCTCGTCGTTGCCGCCAAGCATGATTTCCTGGCTATAAACCAGCCGGTCCCCTTCTTTAACTTCGAGGCGGGTCTTGCGTCCTGCATATCCCTTGGACCTCACGGCAACCTCAGCCTCGATGAGCGCGTCTTTGAGCACCGTCTTGGGGGTGGTGACGCGAACGACCTCGGTATCGCGGGGAAAACTTGCAGCTCCGATTCCAACCGGATAAACAGGCACATTGCGCGCGCGCAACCGCGCTGCCGCGGCATTCAGATCGCTGGAGTGGTTGTCGGCGCCGTCCGTAATCAGCACAATTCCTGAAATCGGCGCGTTCCCCAGTTCTCCCGTGATCTGGTCTAGAGTGCGCGCAAGATCGGTCACATTTCCATGTTTGGGCTGATCCTGAAAGCTCTCCACGCGCTCCGCCGATCCCGAAAAGCGGAACAACCGTAACCTGAACTTGCGGGCCAGATCGCTTAAAAGGGGATTCTGATCGGGACTCAGCAGATGCCTCTCGGTATCCAGGCGGGACTGCCCGCCGGGCCCATCGTGGATTTCGACGCTTTTGCTCAAATCGTACGCGACCGCTACAAAGCCCTTTTGCGGGATCACGGAGTGAAGGATGAGAACCGGCTGGAGAAAGACTGCAATGAGAACTAGAAGGGGCAGAGCACGTAACCCGGCAAGTGCAAATCGCCAGGAGCGGGGAAGCGTGCCGGCTCCGCGCCGATACAGGAAATGGGAGCCCGCTAGCGCCGCCGCGATGAGAAGCAGGATAATCGGCCAAGGCCAGGGCGGGTGAAGAGCGATCCTGCCCTTCTCAAATAAAAAGGGACGATACTTGAACAGAAAGGAAAAAATCGAAGTCATTGACCTATCCGCCGCAACGTTCCGTCCTATCTGCGGTCTTCACGTGCCCCGCGTGAACCAATTGGAAGTGCTTCCGATGAATGATCGTTCCGATGTTGGCTCACCGCATAGGTAGTTTCATGATCTGGACCTCACCGGCGCCAGGAATCTGAAGCTGCCGGAATGCCCCGATCACCCGTTCCTTGTGTGCTGGTCAAATTCGATCCGCCCCGAGCGCTATCCGACACACTATGCCAGATGATAGCAAAGCGACCGGCGATTACCAAACACGCTCCAAGCGGCTGCTATAACCCACCTCCTATATACGAAGAGATCGGGGGCAAGTTATCGTTCTTCTGCGGCAGCGATGTCGGATCAACCGTGGTTTTGTTGTCATTCAGGCCAGATGGGCCGGCAATGAAGGGGCCCGGCCATAACGATATTGTAGACAGTCACCTTTTTTCGCCGGGAGTATCTCTGCACATTCGCGAAAGGATGGCGAAAAAACGTGACTGTTCCCAATTTCGCAACCCTAGCGTTTGATAAGTTGTACCGTGCCCAGAACTTCCAGTTGGGGCTGCAGGATGGCCGCAGGCCCGCGGACGAGGAGGATCAAACCGTTTGGGAAAAACGATCGTTTCGCAGCATCCTTAATCATGGACGGATCGCTCCTGCGCACAAAGTCGGGGAAAGTCGCCAGATAATTCACCCCGAGCCGATAGAGTTCCGCATCCAGCAACGCGCTGCAAATCCCTTCTGTGGAACCGATCGCCTTACTAAACTCTTCGATCCATTGATCTTGCGCCTTTGTTGCCTCCTCTGCGCTCACCACGGAATCCTTGAAGGAATCTACGGCGTCCATGATTTTGGCGATCTCGCCGATCGCCTGGTCCGCCGCTGCCTGTCCCTGGATGTAGAACGGGCCCGGCAGCATGCGACCCTCATCAGCCACGGTCACTCGTGAAGTTGGCAACGCTTGATTCAGCCGCGCCTGCAACAAGTGCAGGGCGACAGTATCAGCATAGTACTGGGGATCTCCCCGGCGCGGACCAAGGTTGCCCAGAATATATTGGGCGGCCGGGGACGCAGGATCGTCCTCGAGGAAAATGTTGCGCCCTGCCGGCGTGCGTGGAGGCAGGAATGTGAACGGAATCTCGTCATTGCGGACCCAGACGCCCCAGATGCGCCGGACCTTTCCGAGAACAGTCGACGCGGGCACGTTGCCCGTTACCACAAGTGACGCCTGGTCCGGGGAAAAGCATCGGTGGTAAAAATATCGCACATCTCCGACCGCAATGTTCTGCACTGATTCGAGCGTGCCCTGCAGGGGTCTGCCGTATGTCGTCCCGCGAAACAGTTCGGCATCGAACTGGCGGCGCATCTGCTGGCGCGGGTCCTCGGGCGCCTGCAGTTGGCGAATCAGCTCGGTTTTCGCTTGGTCGAAGTCCTCGTCGTTGAACTTCGCCTCACAAACGATCTGATACAGGAGCAGCAGGCAGCGCTCGTACGTTCCGCTTTCTCCGTGCATGAAAAACCGGATTCCATCCCAGTCACAATTCACTTCGAATGAAGCGTGCAGATAATTCAACTCATCCTGAATGTCCTTGGCCGATCTGTCCAGGGTTGCTTTCGCGAACAACCGGGACGTCAGGTAGGCGAGCCCTCCTTTGTTTGCGGGATCGAACGTGGAGCCATAGCGGAGAACGAGCCCGATGGTCATGGAGTTGCCCAAGTGGGGGGTAGCCGCTACGGAGGCCTGGAGACCGTTCAGTAAGGAGAAACTGGATAATTCAGGAAGAACCACGGCCTGCTGTCCTGGCGCCGCCGAGGCTGTCAAAGAAAAAAGGAGCAGAGAAACAATGATGCCAAGCGGTCCGCTTTTTCCTGTCATTCTCATCCCCTAGAAACTGGAAGGCTATCATAAGAAACGACAGAGCGACAAGGCAATGCCTGGATAGACTGCGTATCTGATATAATTTGTTTGTCGGCCTTCCTCAAAGACAGGTTGACAATCTTTCAAACCCTCGGCAATCATCGCTCGACCATGGAGATGGGGAAAATGGCGGAATTTACATCCGATATTAAGCGTCCTGCCAATCCTGTGATTCTCTACTTGACGATCGGGGTGGCGGCGGTCGCCGTGGCTGCGGTCATTCTCATCGTACGGTACCAGAAAAACAACCCGTCCAAGGATGCGGGGGCGGCACCGGCCGTCATTCCCGGCATGATGCTTCCCGGACAGCCCGACTTTGAAGCCTACAAGAACAAGATCAGGATCGAGGATGTCAAAGCAAGCATCGGCATCAATTTCGCAGGCAACCGGTTCGCGTCGATTGAGGGAATCATCGACAACGAAGGGAGCCGGAAGCTGGAAGCGGTAGAGTTGCACCTCACTTTGTACGACGTGTATGACAAAAAGTGCAAGGAGGTCACCAAAATCGCGTTGCGCCCGGGAGGCGGCATCAATCCCGCGCCCATGGAACCCCTGGAAAAACGCACGTTTACCGTGTGGATCGAGTCGATCGATCAGCTTTGGAATCCCAAACGTGTGGAAATAGAAATCAGCGGCCTCAAATACCAATAGCCGGCCCTCGGGGCGGGCAGACGCGCCGCGAGCACTCGTCGCTGCGCAAGACTTCCCGCCGCGGCGTGGTGTCTCTACGGATCACGTATGAAAAAACCGTGGCTCCTGCTTCAAATCGCCATTCTGTTCGTGCCCGTGGCCGCCTGCGGCCGGCGCCCGCTGCAGACCGAAGAAATCGAACGCAACGGCATTTTCGCGGAAATCATGAAGCGCGAAGATCACCGCAGCCTGGGGGAGGACGGTTTCTTCCGTGCACAACTGGGCGATGATTCGCAACCACAAGTGCAGGAATGGTGCGCGATCGCCCTGGGCCGCATCGGTAATGCGCGGGCGTTGCCCTGGCTCTATGAGACCTTTCACTCCCGATATTCAACAGTCCGCGCGGCCGCGGCCTTCGCCGTAGGTGAGATCGAAGACGGCGATCTGCTGCGAAGCGAAGGGCTCCCTGTCGATGTGCGCGCAGCAGGGGAACTGCGCACTTTGTTGGACGATTCGGCGATTGCCGTGCGCATGCGCGCCGTCGAGGCATTGGGGAAAACCGGCCAGGACGCGGATGCGTTCGAAATCATCAGACGATTGGAGAACTTCGCCTATGATCGCTCGCCGGAAGAGCGCGCGTACCTCGGCTTTGCAGTCACCGCGCTCATGAGGCTGCGGAATCCTGCCGCGCGGCCGGTTCTCGAACGCCTCGCGAGCTTCGACGATCCGGAAATCCAGTGGCGTGTCGCCAACGCATTTTATCGGATGCGCATCAAGGAGGCGCGGCCGACTCTAGAGCGCCTGCTTGGGAGCTCGAATTCCGACGTTCGGGCTCACGCCGCGCGCGCTCTTGGAATCTGCGCAGATCCGGATCTGGCGGACATGCTTGCGCCTATGCTGGCGCCGATCGATTCACACAGCGGACGCTCCAACCCCTTGTCAGTGCGAGTAAGTGCTCTTCAGGCTCTCTCGAATCTGAAGAACCCCGGATCAGTGGCAGCCATCAAGGAAGCTCTCGCGACCGCGCCCATCGGTGTGTCGGATGCGGAGCGGCTCGACCAACTGAACTTCACGGTCCAGGCCGCAACAGTCCTGGGAAATCTCGGGTCTAAAGACGCTGTGGCAACGCTGGCAAACCTGGCGCGCATCCCCGGCCCGGTTGCAGACAGCGCGGTCGTCGCCCTCGCCCGGCTCCTGCATGACGAGCCCGAGGAGTTTCTGGATCTAATTCACCTGGGCGCTTATTTTGGCACCGCCGAGGGTGCGCGTGCCTGGACAGCGGCCTTGGGAGAATTGGGGGGAGCCTCGGCTAATGGCTTATTGAGAGGACTGCTCGCCAAGGCTTCGCAGAATCCGACCGGCGATGCCGCCACTCTCATGATCCCTTCGATTCTGCAGGCTCTGGCGCGAGCGCAGGCTCCGGGCTTGCAGGAGCTTCTCAAGAACTACTTCACCTCCACGGATGGAGTTCTCATGCGGGCTGCCGCGGCAGCATACAAACCGGAGGCCGGCGCGCCCCAGCCCTGGAAGCCTCTGCTGCAGGCTTACGCGCAGATTGACTCCACTCTCGACGAGGAAACCAAAGTGGCACTCATCGGTCGGTTGGAGCCCTGGAAGGGTGCCGGGGAAGTCCAGTTGTTTTTGCGTGCTGCCCTTCAGGATCGCGCGCGCAACGCGCGCATCGCCGCAGCCCGCCTGCTCAGACAGGCAGGTATGACGGATGTGCCGGATGATCCCGGCCCATCGGTCGCCTCCACGACGGACTTCACTTATATCCTGCTGGCAACCGCGCGCCGCGATCGCACAATAGCAATCATGGAAACGACACGCGGCACGATCGAGATGGAATTGTTCCGGGAAGACGCTCCCATGACCGTGGCGAACTTCGTCACGCTGTCAAACAGCGGGTTCTTCAACGGGCTCACTTTCATGCGCGTGGTCCCATATTTCGTGATCCAGGGAGGAGATCCAAGGAATGACCAGGAAGGTGGCCCGGGATATACGATACGGTGCGAAATCAACATGCACCCGTTCGAGCGGGGCTCTGTCGGGATGGCTTTGTCAGGCAAGGACACGGGGGGAAGCCAGTTTTTCATCTGCCTGTCCTCCCAGCCTCACCTGGACGGTGGCTACACCTGCTTTGGCCGTGTTATCAGCGGCATGCAGGCTGCGGAACATATGGTGGCGGGTGACCGCATCCTGAAGGTCCAGATCAAGGATGAAGTCGCCTGGATCGATTACCGCAGATACTGAAGCAGCCGTCCGGCTCGATAGCGTTAACTTAACGCCGAGGTAGTGCAAGTCGAAGCCAAATTCGAGATTCGAAATTCGAGATTCGAAATTCTAATCTCGAATTTCGAATCTCGAATTTCGAATCATGTAATCTGTGGCAAGTCCTGCAAATTGCGCTTAAGTTAACAGCATTACGTCGGGCTTAGGCGTGATTCTTGAGCCAGAGGAAAGGACAGATGCCGCGGACGCGCTCAAACTCCACGACTCTGCCGCAACAGGGCATGACTCCCCTCGCGCCTCGCCAGCAGGCTTCGTGATCGAGGTCCGTGCAATCCATGTCAAAGTTCTGGCAGATCTTCTCGATCTTGCGTTGATCGCGGGGAAGCCGCTCATCAAGCGTTATAAAATCGAAGTCCATGCCCGTATGTTTATCATAACGGAAGGTCCTTTCAAAGATCGCATAGGATGGCGCCGCAAAAACCTGTACAATTCCTGGCGCAATGTTGGATCCATGCAAAATCCGCCGCATTCATTTCATCGGTATTTGCGGAACGGGGATGGCTTCCCTGGCCGCCATGCTTCAGGAGCGCGGCTATGAGGTCGCCGGTTCCGATGAGGCCGCTTACCCCCCGATGAGCGAGTTTCTCGCGGCAAAGGGAATCGGCATCCTCCAGGGCTTCCGCAGCGCAAACCTGCAGCCCGTCCCTGATCTGGTCGTGGTGGGAAATGCGATTTCGCGCGGCAATCCTGAGGTGGAATACCTTCTGAATTTCAAGATCCCGCGCACCTCGTTCCCGGCCGCGGTAAGTGATTTTTTTCTGCGCGACCGGACTTCCGTGGTTGTCACCGGCACCCATGGCAAGACGACCACCACCTCGATGATTGCATGGGCGCTGCAGCGTGCCGGTCGTGAGCCCGGCTTCCTCATCGGGGGCATCGCGGAAAACTTTCAATCCAGTTATGGTCTGGGAAACGGGCACCTCTTCGTAATCGAAGGGGATGAATACGACTCGGCGTTCTTCGACAAAGGGCCCAAATTCCTTCACTATCTGCCGGACTTGGCGGTGATCGGGAACGTCGAATTCGACCACGCCGACATTTACCCGAATCTTGAAGCGGTGTGTGTGCAGTTCCGGCGTTTCGTCAATCTCATTCCCGAACGGGGGTTCCTGGCTGTGGGAGCCGACAGCGCATGCGCCGTCGAAGTCAGCCGCGGCGCCCTCTGTGAGAAGGAGACGTTCGCTCTGGAAGGCGAGCATGATTGGAGTGCACGCGACATCCGGCTGGAAGGCGAACGCAGCTGTTTCGACATTCTTCACCGCGGGAAGCTCTATTGCCATGTGCGGCTGCCGCTGTTTGGAACCTTCAACGTTCGCAATGCGCTGGCTGCCACCGCTGTTTTGCGGCGTGCGGGCCTGTCGGAAGATGACATCCAGGAAGGATTGGAGGAGTTTCGAGGCGTCCGCCGCCGGCTGCAGTTTCTTGGGGAAATCAGAAACATCCGCATATACCAGGACTTTGCCCACCACCCCACGGCAGTGAGAGAAACGTTGAAGGCTGTGCGGGCGGCGTTTCCTCGGGAACGTCTCTGGGCGATCTATGAGCCTCGTTCGGCCACCAGCCGCCGCAACGTTTTTCAGCATGAAATCGCCGCAGCTCTGTGTGAAGCGGATTGCGTCGTCCTGCCGCCTCTGTTTAAGCCTGAAAAGGTGCCGGAGGGCGACAGGCTCAGCCTGGCGCGCCTGGTCGCGGACTTGCGCGCAGCGGGCCGGTCCGTCTGGAATCCTGATGGTGTGGCAAGTATAATTGATCTGGTTTGTGCGGAAGCGCGCGGCGGCGATGTCATCGTCATTCTGTCGAACGGCGGGTTCGGAGGCATTTTCGAGAAGCTGCCGGCCGCGCTCCGTCAAGGAGCAGTATGAACAGTTCGACCCAACGGGATTCCTCTTTCACAGTTAGAAACATTCTGCTCGTCGGGCTCGGCTTGCTCGCCACGGCAGTCAGTGCGGTCACGGTCTCGCCGCTTTCATGGTCCCGTACTCGGCAATCGCAGAATCCTCCAAATCAGCAACAGCAACAACAGCCGCCTGGACAATTCAAGATCGGCGTCGAAGTGAACATGGTGACCGTGCCGGTCACGGTTCGCAAACCGAACGGCGGATTCATCAGGGAACTCCCTAAGGAGGCCTTCCTGGTTAAAGAGGATGGCGTGCCGCAGGAAGTGCTTACCTTCTCCCAGGAGGCATTGCCGACCCACATCGCGATCCTGCTGGATATCAGCGGCAGCGTCAATCCGGAGTGGGGATCGATCAAGTACGCCACAAAGAAATTTATCGAGAACCTGAAATTCGACGATCAGTTTGCGCTCATCACCTTCAACACTGAAACCCGTTTGAGGATAGATTGGTGCAACAAGAGCGACCGTCTGGAGGACGTCCTGTCTTCGGTTTATTGCAAGGACAATACGAATCTGTGGGACGCCATCTATGTGGTGTGCAACGACCTCTTTAAGGGAATCCAGGAAAAGAAAGCCGTGATTCTCATGAGTGACGGACTGGACAACAACAGTACTGTCTCCTACAAGGACATGCTGGACGACGCTATCCGCTCTCAGGCAGCCGTTTATGTGGTTAGCAAGACTCAGGCGGTGCGTGAGTCCTATATCCATGACATGGCGCAGCAAGGCGTTTACACCGGCATCCCGGAAAAGGAGTTCGCCGCGGCCGACGATGCGCTAAAAAAACTTTCGTACGAAACCGGCGGGCGGGTTTTGTATCCCACCAACTTCGGCCAGCTCGATAACATTTACGCACAGGTAGACGAGGAACTGAGAAACCAGTACACGCTGGGATACTTATCGACGAACACGGCAAAGGACGGCACTTATCGACGCATCGAGGTTGCCGTGAATGCTCGCCAGGCACTCATTTCTGCTCGCCCGGGTTACTACGCTCCTAGCCAGTCTCCAGTGCGTAAGTAAGCATGGATCGCGAGCGAGTTTCGACTGGCCGCGCCGATGTTGTTCGAAAGGCGCAAGAAACCTCTCTGCATGTTGCACCGTTCGATTTCCTCCAGCCCAAGATGAGAAAACTCTAAATATTCCTTGACATCGCCTGACCGGCGATTTAACGTGTGCTCACCCTCAGCATTTCCTCGAACTCAGCCTTTCAAACCTGAGCCAAGCGGCATGTGTCTTACGGAAGTGTTTTCCGTTGGCTCTCTATAACAACTGTCTGCGTGGAGGGCTGAGGCGTGCATAGTCTTGCATATTCTTTCATCTTTGATGCCGACGAATTTCGATTGCTTCAAATCTGTGAACCCGCGCACTCCGGATACTGCCAGTCCGGCGCCGGTCACTGCAACTGTACGGATGACGATCTGCAGCGCATTCGTCTGGTTCTCAGAAAGCTGTCAACGATGCGGATCAACAATCCGGAGGACGCTGAGGATTTGGTACAGGAAACGCTTCTGACCATGGTGAGGAAAGCGCCTCGGATCGATTTGGAAAAAGGAATGTTGATCTGGGCCATGGGGGTCCTGCGCAAGAAAGTTGGCAACTATTACCGCAAGGCCCAGCGATACACTTCCCTTGACGATCAGAAGATAAGCGGAAACAGAGCGATCCATTCGCCGGCGGCACTTTCTCCCGAGTCGCATCTGCATCACGCCGAACTGCGTGCCATGGTCGACAGTGTGCTTGGAACGCTGTCCCCGCGAGAACG
>JBEKIX010000002.1:0-96866 GCA_050011535.1 Acidobacteriota bacterium | reverse complement strand
CCTCTCGGAGCGCCGCTTCCAGTCGTGGGCCTCGGTGGCGCGGTTGTGGGCGCCGGTGCGGTTGGTGACTCCGATGGAGGTCATCAGCGCGATGCGCGCTGTCCGCGAACCCAGCGCACCCAGGACGTTGCGCACGCCGCCGTAATCGACACTCTCAGCCCCCACCTTTCCGGCTCCGTCCGAGCCGAGGGTGAACACGACAGCGTCGACACCGTCCACCGCACCGGGAAGCGTGTCGGGGCGGGTGACGTCGCCGGGGACCACCTGCGCTTTTGGGGGAAGCCGACGGGCCTTGCCGGGGGTGCGCACCAGAGCACGCACGGTATGGCCCTGACGGAGTGCTTCCTCGACGACGAGGCACCCGATGCTACCGGTCGCACCAACGACCAGCACGGTCATGTGGGGAATGGTCATAACGTCTCCTTGCTTTTCGGCGTCATGGTGACCTCATCGACGACCCGCAGCGCGTTGAGCGTGCGGGGATATCCGATGAATGGGAGCAACTGGGTCAACACATCGATCAGCCGTGCGCAATTGTTGCCAACCTTGAGGTTTGCGGCGACATGCCCCTTGACCTGTGCTTCGCATCCACCAAGCGAGACAAGCATGCTGAAGGTGAGCAGTTCGCGTGTAGGCACGTCGATGCCTGTGCGCGTGTAGTGGTCGCCGAAGCAGTTGGCCGACAGGTAATGCTGAATGTACAGCTGGTCTTTGGGCGAGGAGGAGTAAAGCTTCTCGACGACATCGCTGCCGATGATCTGCTTCTGCACCGCAAGGCCCTTCTCCATGCGGTTCTCGGGCATTGTCGTGGACTGGCCCGACAGAGGCAACTCAACGCCTCGCTCGGTGAGCACGTCGTTGGTGGCGTGGATGAAGTCGAAGACCTTTGCCATACCCACGTACGGCACCGCCTGGTAGACGATCTCTTTCAACTCCACCGGAGTGACCCCGACCGTGAGCGCCGCGCCGAGCATGACGCGGTACTCGCGCAGCGCCTGTGAGGCAATCATCGACGCGAGCTGGACCATCAGCCGGGTCCTGGCGTCCAGATTGCCGTGACGGAGCACCTCGTCGAAGGCGAAGTTGTCGAAGGTCTCGATGAGCTCGGGGTCGGTCACCGCCAAGGTGGAGACGTGGCCGGGAAACAGCTCGTCGTGGTTCTTGCGCGCCTGCTCATTGGGAGCCATCGCTATTCTCCTCATCGTCATGAGTATATTAGGCCTAATATTAAAACCGTATGAGGCTTACCCGCATCGTATCGATCCTGGTGCCAGCCGCCAGGCGAGTGCGATCTGGGCCGGTGTCGCTTCCTTCCGTTTCCCGATGCTGCCGAGCAGACTAATCAGCGCCTGATTCGCCTTGAGCGCCTCCGGCGTGAAGCGAGGCAGGGTGCTGCGAAAGTCGGAGCTGGCGAACTTCGCATTTTCGTCGATCTTGCCCGTGAGGAAGCCCTTGCCCAGCGGGCTGTACGGGACAAAGCCAATTCCGAGTTCCTCAAGAGTCGGTATCGCTTCCTTCTCCGGAGTCCTTGTCCACAACGAATATTCGCTTTCGACGGCAGTGACCGGCTGGACTGCGTGTGCGAGACGGATCGTTTGCACTCCTGCTTCGGATAGGCCGAAGTGCTTGACCTTCCCTTCCTGAATCAGGTCCTTCACCGCTCTCGCTACGTCTTCGATTGGCACGTTCGGGTCAACCCGATGCTGATAGAGCAGATCGATGACGCCGACCTTGAGCCGCTTGAGCGAGCCCTCGACAGCTTTCTTGATGTGATCTGGTCGACTGGTCAGGCCCGGCAAACCCGTCGTCCCGCGGGGATCGGAACCAGGATTGAGGTCGAACCCGAACTTGGTGGCGATCACCACTCGGCCACGGAAGGGAGCGAGCGCTTCGCCCACGAGCTCTTCGTTCACGAACGGGCCGTAGAGTTCGGCGGTGTCGAAGAACGTGATGCCGTGTTCAATTGCTGCCCGGAGAAGAGAGGTCATCTCCTGCGTATCTTTGGGCGGGCCGTAGGAACCGCTCATTCCCATGCAACCGAGCCCAAGGGCTGAAACTTCCAGGTTGCTTTTTCCAAGTTTGCGCTTTTGCATCTTCTGAACTCCTATGTTTGATTTAAAGGTCCGACCAACGCTGTTTGCTGAGCTTCAGCGTCGTAGGTCACCGACCGGTCATTTTCAGCGCTCCTTCCGGGAGACGAGCCCCTTCCAGCGTGATCTTCGAGGCGGCTTCGTCGATTTGCTGCACGTTGGCTGCGGTGAGCTCGACTGCAAGCGAGCCGAGATTCTCATCCAGACGGTGCAACTTAGTAGTACCAGGGATGGGGACGATCCAGGGCTTCCGGGCAAGCAACCACGCCAGGGCAATCTGCGCAGGCGTCGCGCCTATTGCCGCCCCAACCTCCCGGAGCAAATCGACCAAGGCCGCATTGGCCTTGAGCGCTTCCGGCGCAAAGCGGGGCACAGTGGAACGGAAGTCGGAGCTATCGAACCGAGTGTTCTCGTTTATCTTGCCGGTGAGAAAGCCTGCCCCCAGAGGACTGAACGGAACGAAGCCGATGCCGAGTTCCTCGACGGTCGGCAGGATTTCCGCCTCCGCGCCCCGGTAAAAAAGGGAATACTCACTCTGGACCGCTGTGACGCGCTGGACCGCGTGCGCACGGCGGATCGTTTGGCCGCCGGGCTCGGAAAGGCCGAAATGCTTGACCTTGCCTGCCTTGATCAGTTCCTTGACCGCACCGGCGACATCCTCGATCGGCACGTTCGGATCGACACGATGCTGGTAGAACAGGTCTATCGAATCCACCTGCAGGCGCTTCAGTGAAGCCTCGGCGACCGCCTTGATATGCTCTGGGCGGCTGTTCAAACCGCCGCTACGCTTTCCTGTTTCGAGATCAATGTCGAAGCCGAACTTGGTCGCGACGACGACCCGTCCTTTGAAGGGCGCAAGCGCTTCGCCCACCAGTTCCTCATTGACGAAGGGGCCGTAAGCCTCGGCGGTATCGAAGAGGGTCACGCCACGATCCACCGCAGTGCGGATGAAGGTGATCATCTCCCCTTTTTCCGGCGCCGGGCCGTAGTTGGCGCTCATACCCATGCAGCCGAGCCCGAGAGCCGAGACTTCGAGGCCACTCTTTCCCAATTTGCGCTTCTGCATAATTTCTCCTTCGGAACCGTTTCTGTCTTCTCTAGCTTAGGATCGATCGCGCCGGAGGCGGTATCCTGATCCTCCCGATTAATTGCCTATTTCTCTCTGCGGTTGAGAAATATCTATGCGTCGCAGAGCCCAGCGGTTATCCTAGGTTAGAGGTAAGCTGAGCCATTGCTATGACAGACCGCAAAGAGAACAAGAGTCCTTTACCAGGCCGAGCTCGCGAATTGCTATCCGAGCTGGCCCGCAAGATTGCCGCGCACATGGGCTCGGCAGAGAATCGGGCAACGCAAATTCCCGGCCTGACGCTCCACCGACGGACCGCCCCGACCGCTCCTTGTTCAGCAACCTACGAACCTGGCATTACCGTGATCGCCCAGGGGCGAAAGCGGGTAGACCTCGGACGAACCACTTTTACCTACGGTGAGTCGCGATACCTGCTGACGTCGCTCGATTTGCCTGTTGTCAGCCAGATCACCGAAGCCAGTGAAGAGGTACCCTGTCTAGCGATGTCGCTGAGGCTCGAAATGCCCGTGATCCGGGAACTTCTCAGCCGGGAAGAGATTCAGGTGGCTGAGGCGCCCTCTGAAAGTCCTGCCATGGCGACCGGTGGAGTTACGGTGGAATTCTTGAGTGCTTGCTGCCGGCTTATGGACCTACTGGACACTCCGCAGGACATTCCCTTTCTGAGCGGCCTGGTTCAACGCGAGATCATTTACCGAATTCTTCGGGGGCCGGAGGGGGCACGCCTTCGAGCGATTGCAACGCTGGGAGATCAGAGCCACCGCACAGCAAAGGCAATCGCGTGGATCAGGGCGAACTATGCGAAGCCCCTACGGGTGGAAGATCTCGCACAAATCGCGGGTATGGGCCTGTCCACGCTGTACAACCATTTCCGGACGCTGACCGCCATGAGTCCTCTTCAGTATCAGAAGCAGCTTCGGTTGCAGGCAGCGCGGGGGCGCATGCTCATCGATGGTCTGGACGCCGCAAGTGCGGCCTTTGAAGTCGGATACGAAAGTGCCAGCCAATTCAATCGCGAATACAGCCGTCTCTTCGGCCAACCACCGATGCGGGATATTCGGACCCTTCGCTCGCCAGGCGCCCCGGCGCTGGAGTCGGTGAGTAGTCGCTAGAACGCAGTCCTACTGGCTTGCCCGCTTCGAACCTCGCAGGGATGCTTGGGGCCGCCGCCGTCAACAAGGTGCCGATCCACGTGGCGCTGTCTACGTGCAGCCGGACCTCAGCCTCGAACAGGCTATGCACACCTCAGGATGTTGAACCTCGTCGGTCCGGCGGTTCTCACTCGCATACGCCGGATCCGAATTGTGCAGTAAGACTGGTGCAAAGGACGTCACCCGAGGTCTGTAAGTTGTTGATTCTATGGAGCGGGAGACGGGGATCGAACCCGCGACGTCCAGCTTGGGAAGCTGGCATTCTACCGCTGAATTACTCCCGCAAGGCTCCAAGCCGCATTCATATTAGCGAATCAGGCTTCGCCAAGTCAATGCTTCAGAACATCTGCGTGCGCCACAGGTCGTGGATATGGATGATCCCCACCACCTTTTGGTTACTGTCGATGACCACCAGACTGGTGATTTTTAGCTCCTCCATCAGGGCGAGCGCTGCCGTGGCCGGCTGTTCTGCCGCAATGGTCTTGGGCGCTCGAGTCATGCAATCGCCTGCCCGCTGGTGCAGCGGGTCCGGCGAACGCTGCAGCAGCCGGCGCAGATCTCCGTCGGAGATCACGCCCGCGAGCTTTCCATTTTCGTCGCTTACGGCCGTCATCCCCAAGGACTTGCGTGACATTTCGTAAATCACCTCGCTCATCGGCGTCAAAATGCTTACCAGAGGTACTTGCTCGCTGCGATGCATGAGGTCGCCAACGCGGAGCAGCTTTTTGCCAATGCTGCCCGCGGAATGAAACTTCGCGAAATCTTCCAGGCGAAAACCCTTTCGTTCCATCAGGGCCATGGCTAGTGCATCCCCCATGGCCATCGCCGCCGCGGTGCTGGTTGTGGGAGCCAGTCCGAAAGGACAAGCTTCGTCGACCACGCTCACATTCAAGTGCACATCGGCAAGGCGCGCCAATGAGGAGTTGGCGTCGCCGGACATGGCGATCAGCGGCAGGCCGAGCCTTTTGATGACGTTGAGAATCTGCAGGATCTCGCTGGTTTCTCCGCTCTTTGAGACTGCGAGCACAACATCGTTTTTTCCCAGCAGGCCAACATCACCGTGCAGTGCTTCCGCTGCATGCAGGAAAATAGCCGGCGATCCTGTGCTGCTCAAGGTGGCGGCGATTTTCTTGCAGACGATGCCGGATTTGCCCATTCCCGTGACCGCGATCTTTCCAGTGCACGCAGCAGCAACCTCCACGGCACGCACAAAAGAAGAGTCCAGGCGAGCAGCCAGAGCACGCACAGCTTCAGCCTCAAGTTCCAAGACTCGTATGGCAGTGGCTATCGGATCGCCGCCAGGCTCGGCCGGGAGGGTCATGATTTTCTCCAAACTGTGGCGTGAATCTCGAGCAGATCCTGCACGAGCCGCGGAAATGAGCGCAAACGAAGCGCGTTGGGTCCATCCGATAACGCTCTCTCGGGATGATCGTGCACTTCGAAAAAAAGCCCGTCCACTCCTGCAGCTACGGCTGCGCGCGCCAGAGGAGGAATGAACTCAGATTGTCCACCGGACCGGTCGCCTGCCCCGCCCGGAGTCTGCACGCTATGGGTGGCATCAAAAATCACCGGTTGCCCGAACGATCGCATGATGACGAGAGAACGAAAGTCGACCACAAGGTTATTGTACCCAAAAAAAGTTCCACGCTCGGTCAACAGAATGTTGCGATTACCTGTCGACAGCGCCTTTTCAAGAACGTTGCGCATTTCCAGAGGAGAGAGAAACTGGCCCTTTTTGAGATTGACGGCGCGGCCGCTGCGCGCAGCGGCGAGAATCAAATCTGTCTGCCGGCAGAGAAACGCTGGAATCTGAAGAACATCCAGGACCTGCGCTGCGGCGCCGATCTGCGCGGATTCGTGCACGTCGCTCAGAATGAGAAGCCCGCTGACGGCGCGCGCCTTTTCGAGGATCCGCAGTCCTTCTGCCAGACCCGGCCCGCGAAAAGAGCCGGCCGATGTGCGGTTGGCTTTATCGTAGGAGGCCTTGAAGATCAGTTGGATGCGGCTTCGCTCCGCGATTGCCGCCAGTCTTTCAGCGATCTTGAGACAGTGTTTTTCGCTCTCGATCACGCATGGTCCAGCGACGAAAAACGGTGGCCCGCCGCGACTCAGTTTCAAGCTGCCAATCGTGACCGGATTCATGAGGTTTCGCTGCAGTGCTGGATTCTAGGCTCGGGCATCCTTGACTTCCACTTCGCGCGGCGCCCGCTGCACCGACTTTCGTTCCAACCGATGCTGCAGCGCAGCGCCGATAAAGCCGGCAAACAGAGGATGAGGCTCCAGGGGCCTGGATTTGAATTCGGGATGGAATTGACAACCCAGGAACCACGGGTGTCCTGGCAGTTCCATCATTTCAACAAAGTTGCGGTCGGGCGAATTCCCCGAAAACTTCATGCCGTAACTGGAAAGAATATCCTCATATTCCCGATTGAACTCATAACGGTGGCGGTGTCGTTCGGAGATTTCCTTTTTCCCATAGACCCGATAGGCGAGAGAGTCCTCGTCGAGAACACATGGGAAGGCGCCCAGGCGCATGTTTCCACCCATGATATCCGTGCCCAGCAGTTCGCGCAGCATGTAAAAAACGCGATGGGGCGCGGCCGCATCGAATTCAGAGCTGTCGGCCTGCAGCCCGCAGACGCTGCGTGCAAATTCGATCACCGCACATTCCATTCCCAGGCAGATGCCGAAGAACGGCACCTTGCGCGTGCGCGCGAACCTGACCGCGCGCAGCATACCATCGATGCCCCGTTTGCCGAACCCGCCCGGAACCAGGATGGCATCGTATTCCGAGAGTTGCTCATCCAGCGTCTCGTCCAGGAGTCCCTCGGATTCGATCCATTTGGGGACGACCTCCACACGATGTGCCAATCCACCATGGTAAAGTGCCTCATTCAGGCTCTTATAGGAATCCTCATATTCCACATACTTGCCGACGATGCCAATGCGCACCAGATCCTGCGGATGCTGATGTCGGTGAATCAGATTTTCCCAAGGGCTCAAATCGGGTTCATGCGCCGGAAGATTCAGGTAGCGCACGACAGCGCCATCGAGTCCTTCGCTGTGGAGAACCAGCGGAACCTCATATATATTTTTGACATCGAGAGCAGTGATCACCTCTTTTTCGGAAACGTTGCAGAACAGTGCGATTTTTGCCTTGATGTCGCGCGGCAACAGCCGGTCTGTGCGGCAGAGCAGAATGTCGGGTTGAATACCGATCTCTCGCAACTCCCTGACGCTGTGCTGTGTCGGCTTGGTTTTCAATTCACCCGACGTGCCGATGAAGGGCACAAGCGTCAGGTGGATGAACAGCGAGTTTTCACGACCCACCTCATTCCTCAATTGGCGGATCGATTCCAGGAAGGGCAGACCTTCAATGTCTCCTACGGTCCCGCCGATCTCAACGATTGCGACATCGACATTCTGTGCTACGCGGCGAATCGTGTTTTTGATTTCGTTAGTGATGTGCGGAATGACCTGTACGGTCTTGCCCAGGAATTCGCCCTTGCGTTCCTTCTCGATCACATTGAGGTAGATTCTTCCGGTCGTCGAGTTATTGTCACGCGTCAAGCGCACAGTGGTGAAGCGCTCGTAGTGTCCCAAGTCCAGATCGGTCTCGGCGCCATCGTCGGTGACATAGACTTCGCCGTGCTGAAACGGGCTCATCGTACCCGGATCGACATTGATGTAGGGATCCAGTTTGAGGAAATTGATTTTGTATCCGCGCGCTTCCAACAGGCATCCAATCGAAGCGCTGGCCAGCCCCTTTCCAAGCGACGAAAGCACGCCTCCCGTCACAAATATAAATTTCATACGTTCCCCATCTTGACTCGATTGCGTCTTTGATTTCCCGGAAATGACGGGGCAAGATTACCAGCCTGTCGCGGCTGAGGCAAGCCAATGTTGCTGGAATGTTACTCGATCCCCAGCGTACGGGCGACCGGTGCGGCAATTGAAAAAACAGACAATCTCAGATTGACGATTGAAAGCTGGCGGGCTCAGGGGCGGGGAGCATTGCCCGGCTTTCAATCGTCAATCGTCAACCTGCAATCGCTAGAAGTTGATCACTTCGATTTCGCGCACATCGCGAACATACTCTTCCGTGGGTTGCGGGTAACGGAAGAGTCTGCCTTCGAAGTTTCTGAGCACAATTTCCTTTTCGTCGAAGCCCACAACATACTCGGGCATCAAGGGAATCTTGCCGCCGCCGCCGGGAGCATCGATGACGAATTGGGGGACTGCAAATCCGCTCGTGTGTCCTCGGAGTGCCTGGATGATCTGCAGCCCCATCTCAACACGTGTGCGGAAATGGTTGGTGCCGCGCGTGAGATCGGTCTGGTAGAGGTAATACGGCCGCACGCGGGCCATCACGAGCTTGTGCATCAGCTCCTTGATCACCTCAGGATCGTCGTTGACACCCTTCATCAGCACGGTCTGACAACCGACGGGTATGCCCGCGTTTGCCAGACGCTCACACGCGCCTCTGGCTTCCGGAGTGAGTTCGCGCGGATGGTTGAAGTGTGTATTGACGAATATCGGATGGTACTTCTTGAGCATGTTGCAAAGCTCGTCCGTAATCCGGCTCGGGAGAACGCAAGGGAATCTGGTTCCCAGGCGTACGATCTCGACGTGAGGGATTTCACGCAGCCTCGATATAATGCTCTCGAGCTTTTCGTCGCTGACCATCAGCGGGTCGCCGCCCGAGAGCAGGACATCGCGGATTTCCTTGTGAGCGCGGATATACTCGATACCGATTGCGATGGTGCGCTCCGTAATATCGCTCGTTCGTCCCACCATTCGTTTGCGTGTGCAGAACCGGCAATACATGGGGCAGCGGTCTGTGATCAGCAGAAGGACGCGGTCTGGATACCGGTGGGTAAGCCGGGTGACCGGGCTGTCTTCATCCTCATGAAGCGGATCCTCGGGAGCGTCCATGTCCTGGAGCTCCTGGATCGAGGGGACCGACTGCATCCAGATGGGATCCCCCTTCTCGCGGATCAGGTTGTAGTAATAACGGGGAATCCGCATTGGATAGACATCGCGGACGACGTCGATTTCATCCTTTTCGGCGTCGAAGTCCTCGCAGACCGTTTCCCCATTGGTGACGCTGTTGCGCAGGTCAAGCATCCACTGTTTCATGGACAACAATTCTCCTTACCGGGAAAATCTCCTTACAAATATCAGCTTATCGTCACCCGCGTCGTAGAAATCCCGTATTCGCGACGCCTCTTCATATCCCAAGCGGCGATAGAATCCCACGGTATTCCCGTATGATTCCTTGGAGGAAGTTTCAATTATGAGGAGCCTGCCATTCTCCGCGCGCACCTGGTTTTCAACGTGCGCCATCAAGGCGCGTCCGACGCCGCGTGCCTGAGCTCCGGGATGCGCGGCGATCCAATAAAGATCAAATGTTCCTTTGGTAAGCGGAGCCAGTCCCCAGCATGCATAGCCACAGACTTCTCCAGCGATCTCATCCACGACGATCCGATAGTCCTTCTGATTGGTATCGTTCAGGCATGCGTCGACCAGTTCGAGAGCGCACTCGATCTCTGCCTGATTGAAATTGCCGACACTTTGCACGATGTTCGCAATCGCGGCGCGATCGCGCGGTTCCAGATTGCGAATCGAGTGTATATGAGAGTCAGGAGAAGACATATGCCGTCGAGGGAGCCTTTGTCACTCGCTCCAATGCGGATTGAGTGATGTGCGAGACCATGTCAGTGTAAGTCATGCCCGCCGCCCGCGCCGCGCGGAAGAATCCCGCGTGCGGAGAAAGATCCGGATTAGGATTGACATCCATCACGCACGCGTTCCCAAGGGAATCCGTGCGCATATCCACCCTGGCGTAGTCACGGCACCCTACACATTGGAAGCTACGCATCGCGATGCTCTTGATCCGGCTTTCGAGGCGGTGAGGGATCTCCGCGGGACAGACCGGAACGCTGCACTGAAAGACGCTACTCTCTTCGTCCCACTTTGCACGATAGCTCACGATTCTTGGTTCGCCATCAGGCATGCTGCTGAAATCGATCTCGGAGATTGCGAGCACCCGAGCGATCTGTCCGCCCAGAATGGAAACATTGAACTCCCTGCCCTCCAAAAATTCCTCGATGAGCGCATCCTGGTTATAAACATGATGGATGTATGAGACTTGTCTCTCGAGCTGTGTGAAATCGTGGCAGACCGAGTGGGCGTTGATTCCTAGGCTCGCGTCCTCGTGGACCGGCTTCACGAAAACAGGAAAACGGCCCAGAGCCCGGGGTTTGAGCTGCTGTCCGATCGGGCAGAGAAAGCCTCGCGGCACAGGGATGCCGGCGGCACGCAGCACCTGTTTGACGCGGAATTTGTTCAACGCCAGACCGAGCGCCAACGGTCTCGAGCCCGTGTACGGAATGTTCATGAGCTCGAATAATCCGGCGATACACATCTCCAGTTCGCAGTCTCCCTGAAGCTCTTCGCACAAGTTGAAGATGAACTTGGGAGCGACGCGCTGAATCGTTGCCACGAGATCTTTCGTGAAGTAATCGATGGCAAGCACTAAAGGCGCATAGCCGAGCTCGCGCAAACTCTCTTCGATGGCGCCGGCCTCTTCGCGCAGGAGGTTTGCCGGATAGATCTTCTCTTCCGAAGAGGGCATCTGCCTGACGGTAGAGGCGTTATAAAGGATAATGCAGTCTGATCGTGCCATCAGGAGATTCCGTACCGCCGGCAAGCAATGTCAAGGACTTCGTTGATCAGTTGGTTGTACGACATGCCCGCCGCCCGAGCCGCTTTCGGAAAGCAGGAGTTGTCCTCCGGCCGCGGAAGAATTCCGGGAAGCGGATTCAATTCAAGAATGTGCGGACGGTTCGCTGAATCGAGGCGTACGTCGATACGGCACCAGTCCCGGCATCTCAGGATTCGATAAGCCTCCAGACAGATGCGCTCGATCGCCGCTCGCAATTTTTCGTCTATCTTCGCCGGACAGCTAAAAATCTCAAGCGGTTTGGAACTCTGATCCCATACCCACTTGGCTTCATAAGAATAGATGGGATTCACCCCTGCCGGCAGCGAGTCGAACCGCACCTCAACCATCGGGAGTGCCCGGGCTTCCACGCCGTTTCCCAGGATGGCAACCGTGAACTCTCGTCCCGACAGGAACTCTTCCACAATGGCCGGCTGATGGAATCGCCGCACGACCCACTCCACCTTGGCGTGCAGCTCCTGGTGTGTCTGAACCACCGAATCGTTCCGGATGCCCATGCTCGAACCCTCAAAGAGCGGCTTCACCATAAGTGGAAAGTGCAGGGTGTTGAACGAAGGTTCCACGCTGGAAACAACACGAAAGCGGGCCGTCGGCAGCGCATGATACGCGAGGATCTCCTTGGCACGCGACTTGTCGAGGCAGACACTCAGCGTCAATGGGTCGCTGGCTGTATATGGGATGTTCAGAAACTCGAGAATCGAGGGAATGTGACCTTCACGGCAGGGTCCGAATGTTCCTTCCGCCATGTTGAATACAATGTCGGGCCGCGCCTCGCGCAAGGCATTGTAGGGATCTTCTGCGGCGTCAATCGGCAGGACTTCGTGGCGTTCCCGTATGGCATCTATGACCGCATGGACGGTTTCCGGCTCGTCCCACTCTGCCTGAGCCTCCCGGCTGCTACTTGGAGGTTCCTGCCCCTCTTCAGGTTCGCCACGCTTCAAGTTATATGTCAGTCCGACTCGCATCCAACCTCTCCAATGTCCCCTTTTGTATAATAAAATCAAAATATACTGTCAAGTAGTATTTCCAGATTTTATACAAGATTTAGTGCCAGTACCAGTTGTTTATACAAAAGCTTGTGGAACCTGAGGCTTCGGGCTGCGTTAATTCACCCGCTGGAATCGCGTGAAAAACGCATTCTGACTGCTCACGGCTGCCGTCGTAGCAAGGGAAAATGGCGGCTCATAGATGAAATCATTTTTATTCCTAAGCCGTTCGTATGATACGTATAGTATTCAGACGCCTTGTTGCCTTGAGACGACGATTGTTCTTGCATGCGGTACGCTTTTGAAAACCCGCCGTACAGTCGGGTATAATGCCGGCTCGTCTATGAAACACTCCGGGCCGCGCACGATTCCGCTATCCATTCGAACCTCTGCTGTAGTCCTCTGGATCTGCGTCTGCATCGCATTTCTCGCAGCCCCGCTGCTTCAAGCAAGTGGACACAAGTGGGCCGCAGCCTTGCTGTACGCGCTGTTTTCGCCGGTCTGTCATCAGATCCCGGCACGGTCTTTTGCAATTTTCGGACATCCGTGGGCGGTATGTCATCGCTGTTCGGGGATCTATTTTGGCCTGTTGCTGGGCTCCCTTGTCCCTTTTGCATGGAATAGCATTTTGCAATCGCCACGCCTGCGGAGGCTTTGGGTGATTTGCGGTGTTGCGCCTCTGCTGATAGATGCCATGCTGCAGTTCAGCGGCATATGGGCCAATACTCCTGTCAGTCGCTGTCTTACGGGTTTGCTTTTTGGTGCCATGCTCTCATCCCTTGTATTGCCGGCACTGGCCGAGTTGAGTGAAGACGCTCGGAGGAAGCATCAAGGCATGGGCGCACTGGGAGGCACATCATGAATGATCATGGAATTCTGAAACCGGCGTTGATCGGCGGCATCCTGCTGGGGATACTCTCCGCTCTCCCTTTGATCCAGGCCTTCAACTGCGTCTGCTGTGCATGGGTGATCGGCGGCGGCATACTCGCTGCCAACCTTTACGTAAAGAGCGCTCCGGCAGCGGTGACGCTGGGGAGTGGCGCCGGCCTCGGTTTGCTCACGGGAAGCATCGGAGGAATGGTCTACATTCTGTTTAGCATACCGATGCTCCTTCTGCGCAGCGCCGGCGGGGGCATTCTCGAGGAGACGCGACGAAGCCTCGGCGATATTCCGAATCTTCCGCCCGCGTTTCGCGAAGCCATCGCGTCCATGCCGACGGGAGGCACCGCCTTGGCTCTTCTCATGGTTTTTTCCGCTTTGCTATTTCTGGTGGTGTTTTCGGTGATGGGAATGTTGGGCGGAGTTCTGGGAGTCGCGATCTTCGAAAAGCGCAAGATCTCGCACCACGCGCCAGCCGCGGAACCGCCGATCGTTCTGCCGCCACCGCCTCCTCCGCCTGACAGCCCCGAGCCATGACCAGCGCGGGCGCGCAATACAGGCGGACGCATTTATCGCCGATGGCAGGGCCGAATGCCGGAGACTTTCTCAGAATCGCAATTGAACCGGATTCTCCATTTTCGGCCGCGGCTCTTTTTCGATCTGAATCGTCGTGTGCTCGATGTGGTGGCGGTTGCGCATCAGCTCGATGAGCATCTTGAGAGCCGCAGCCGAATCAGTCTCAGGCCGCAAGACGACATGACAACTCATCGCCGGCAGCCCTGAGGTAATGGACCAGACATGCAGGTCGTGCACGGAGACCGCACCGTCGACGCTTCCCAGATCCGCGAGAAGCGCGGCCATGTCGACATGCCTCGGAGCGCCTTCCAGCAGCACGTCGACGCTGTCGCGCAGCAAACGCCATGAACTGTAGAGTATAAGCGCCGCGACAAGCATAGAAACCGCCGCATCGGCTGTAAACCATCGCCACGCGATCATCATGATCCCCGCGGCAATGGCGCCCAGCGACCCCATGATGTCACCCAGCACGTGAAGAAATGCTCCGCGCATGTTGAGATTCTCGAGATCGGAACGGGCGAGCAGCCACGCTGCCACCAGGTTGGTGCATAGCCCGAAAGCAGCCACCGCCAGCATCGCGACGCTCTTCACCTCCTGCGGCTGACGCAGGCGGCGATAGGCTTCATACGCAATGAACAAACCGACGACGACCAGGATGACGCCATTGGCGAGGGCGGCCAGGATCTCTGCGCGCAGGTATCCGAAAGTCTTCTCCGTGGTCGCAGGGCGAACGGAGATTTTCAGCGCGAAGAGGCTCAGTGACAAAGCCGCCAAGTCCGTCAACATGTGCGCGGCATCGGCGAGCAAGGCGAGACTGTTCGTGTAGATTCCCGCGATCAGTTCGGCGACAAACCAGACGGCAACCACGAGCAGAGCGAGCGAGAGCCTTCGCGAGGTTACGGAATGTGCGTGAGATCTGGCGTGTTCCAGAATCATGGCTGTTGGTCACTCATAGCAGAGACAGCGGATCCACATCAACGTGCATACTTTTCAGCGGCACCTTATGTAGGGACAGCTGCGCAAATGCGTCCTGCAGAATCTCACCCATTTTCTTGCCAGGCGCCGCCTTCAGCAGTATCTGAAATCGGTATTGCCCTCGCAATCGTTCCAGCGGCGCGGCCGCGGGTCCCAGCACTTGGATCTCCGCTTTGGCTCCATGCCTCTCGGCGCTCGCCTTCAGCTCCGCCGCCGCCTTTTCTCCAATCCGCAGGCCCTTTTGCGCGCTGCTGGCGCTGATCAGGATCTGAACCAAGCTTCGAAAGGGCGGGTAACCCAGCAGCTTGCGGAACTCGATCTCGTGAGCGTAGAAACCGAGGTAATCCTGTCTGCGCGCGAATTGAAGCGCATAGTGATCGGGGTAGAATGACTGCAAAACGACGCGTCCGGGGACCCTTCCTCGGCCGGCTCTGCCGGCAACCTGTGTCAGCAATTGAAACGTGCGTTCGGCCGCACGAAAGTCGGGGAAAGCCAGTCCTGCATCGGCCGAGACGACACCCACAAGAGTCACATCCGGGAAATCGTGCCCTTTCGCCAGAATTTGGGTTCCCACCAGCATGTCCAGTTTGCGATCTTCAAAATCGTGCAGCATCCTGCGCAACGCTCCCCGCGGCCTCGTCGTATCGCGATCCACCCTGGCAAGACGCGCCCCGGGAAACATCGATCGCAGCAATTCCTCGAGCTGCTCGGTTCCGACTCCCACAAAATAAATATACTCCCCTCCGCAGCGGTCACATGCCGAAGGCGTCTGCTTCTGCAGGCCGCAATAATGGCAGATCAGACAGCTCTCCCGCTGATGATACGTCATAGGAATGCTGCAATCGCTGCATGAAAACACATTGCCGCAGCCACGGCAAAGCAGCGAGCGCGAATAACCCCGGCGATTCAGCAGCACGATGGACTGTTCGCCGCGGCGCAGGTTTTCCGCCAACTCCGCCTTCAGCCTGTCGGAGATCACCGTACTTCTGCCGTGCCGTTGGAATTCGATGCTCATGTCGATCACGCTGACTTCGGGAAGTGGACGCGCCTCGATGCGCTCCGGCAAGCTCAGGGGACTGATCGCGGCGGCGGCCTGTGACATGTGGTAGCTTTCGACGGACGGGGTCGCGGATCCCATCAGGAGTACGCCGCCGCAACGCTGGAGACGTTGCCAGGCGACTTCACGCGCATGATAGCAGGGGGAAACATCCTGTTTATACGAGGCGTCCTGTTCTTCATCGAGGACGATCAGCCTGATCTTCTCGAGCGGTGCGAACACCGCGGACCGTGTCCCGACAACTACGGAAGCAGCTCCTGAATGGATCCGATTCCATTGATCGAAGCGCTCGCCCGCCGACATGCCGCTGTGGAGCAACGCCACCTGGTCCGGAAAGTGAGACGCAGCGATCCGGCTCAGCAAGGGAGTGAGCCCGATTTCCGGCACCAGCAGAATGGCGCTGTTGCCTCGCAGAAGCACTTCGGCAATCAATCGAAGGTAGATCTCAGTCTTTCCACTGCCCGTGACGCCATGGAGCAGGCAGCGCACGGCTTCGCCGCTATTGAGGAACCCGCGCACTTTTTCAAACACTGCCTGCTGCGCGGGCGTAAGCACATGCTTGTTTCGCGTCGCGTTCTCCGACAATTCAACAGGCACGCGGTCGACCTTCATGGGAGCCATCGCGGCAAGGCCCTTTTTCTCAAGAGTCCTGGCGATGCTCGGCCCGACACCCGCGAGTCGCAATGCGGCTTGAAGGCTCATCACACCGCCAGCTGATTTCAACTGCTCATACATCAGACGCTGGGAGCTGCTCAGCGATGCGATGGCATCCTGCGAAGCCTCCAACGCCGAGATCCCCAATCGGGTCTTTTCGCTGACGCGGGCGCGTTCGACGCGATCGACAATATGCACCCAGCCGTTTTTTGCACTGGCATCGATCCATTGGGCGACCTCACGAAGCCCTTCATGCCGGCAGAGCTGCTTGAGGCCAACCACGCCTTCGCGCGCGAGAGTTTCGAGGAGGCGTTCCTCTCTGGGCGCGAGTCCGGAGGGCCGCAGACCGCCCGCGAGAAGTTCCTGTGTGCGCTCAGCCAGGCGCACTTCTCTATCGCCGGCAGTGAGGCTGCCGGCAGGCAACAGAGCACGCAGGACCTCGCCGGGAGAGGTAAAATAGTAATCTGCCACCCAGAGCGCAAGCTCCACCAGTTCCTCGGAAATCGTCGGTGCGGGATCCATCACATCCCGGAGCGGGCGGATGCGGAAGTCGCCGGCCGGTGGCGTAGCATGTCTGGCGACTACGAACCCGGAGACGAGCTTGCGGCCGAACGGCACCAACACCCGTGCCCCGACCACAGCGCTTTTTCCCAGATTCCTGGGAACGGAATATGCAAACGTCTTGCGCACCGACATGGGCACGGCAACGTCAACATAGCAGGTCATGTTTCAGCTTGCTCTTATGGCTCTTGATGTGTTCCGGCGGCTGACTTTCGTGCCGGCGCCGCTTGTCCAGCGGAGCAGCGCGCGGGAATTCCCCGTGTCTGCGTCACGCTCTCAATGAAAGCAAATAATCCCTGATCTTCTGGACATCTTCCCAAACCTTTCGCTTTTCGTTCGGGTTTCTCAACAGATATGCGGGGTGATAGGTTGCCATCAGCTTTGCGCCGTGGAAATCCATGAAGGCGCCACGCAACCTCGCGATCGGCTCCTTGGTCCGCAACAGGGTCTGAGCAGCGAACGTGCCCAGAGCACAGATTACGCGCGGCTGGAGGGAGGCTATTTGACGAAACAGGAACGGCTCACAAGCAGCGATTTCGTCGCTTTCCGGGTTGCGATTCGACGGCGGCCTGCATTTCAATATGTTGCAGATATAGACATCCTCGCGCCGCATGTCGATCGCCTGGATGATCTTGGTCAGCAATTGCCCCGCCCGCCCCACAAAGGGAAGCCCCTGCGCGTCTTCGTCCGCGCCCGGAGCTTCGCCGACGAACATCAATTCGGCGTGTGGATCTCCGACGCCGAACACGATGTTGCTGCGCGTAGGCGCAAGCTTGCACCTCTTGCAGTCTCCCAAATCGGCCCGAATTGCTTTCATGCCCTCGCGTATCGGCGCCGGCCCATCGAAAAGCGATGTCCTGGGAATCGTCACCGCAGGCCTCTCGTCGGCAGCGCCGCGCCGCAGCGTGGTGGAAACAGGTTTTCGTGGGGCCGATCGTGGCGCATTGGCGGCCAGGCGCACACCCACCTGGCGATAACGGCGCAAGTGATCGAGTATTTCGTTGCCGAGATTCTTGAGTTCGCTCATGATCAAACTTCCAGCTCGTCCAGCACGGTGTCATCGTTGCGCCATCTGGGCACTGTTTTAACCGTTAGGCTGAGAAAAAGCTTGCATCCCAGCAACTGCTCCAGCTCCAATCGAGCGGCCGACCCGATGTCTCGCAACTGTGATCCTTCCTTGCCGATGATGATACCCTGCTGCGACTTTTTTTCAACCACGACGTCGGCCTCGACGATGACGAGACGCTTGCTGTCACGCCGGCTCTCATCAAACCTGCGAATGAGCACCGCTGTCGTGTATGGCAGTTCCTCGCGCGCAAAAGCGAGGATTTTCTCGCGGATGAACTCGGCGGCAAGGAACCTCTCCGAGCGGTCGGTGATCTCCTCGGGATCGTAGAGCGGCGCATTTTCGGGAAGGTGATTAAAGACACAGTTCACTATCAGCTCACGGTTTTCCCCGGTGCGCGCCGAAAGGGGAATGATGTCCAGGAAGTCATGAGCCTCCGAGTACCGTTTCATTCTCGGCAGCAGACGCGGCTTGGATATTATGTCGATCTTGTTGATCAACAGCAAGGCAGGCATGCCTGCGCGCTTTACCAGATCCAGGACAAAGCTCTCTCCAGCCCCGAACGCAACCGAGCCGTCCACCATAAGGAGGATTAGATCCACGTTACGCAGTGAGTCCGTCACGCTGCGCTGCATCCTTCGGTTCATACGGTATTCAGGGCGGTGGATTCCGGGCGTGTCCACAAAAACCACCTGTCCGCGAGGTTCCGTGAGAATGCCCAGAATGCAGCGGCGAGTCGTCTGCGGACTCGCGCTCACTATCGAGATCTTCTGCCCGATGAGGGCGTTCAGGAGCGTGGATTTGCCGGAGTTCGGCCTCCCCACGATAGTTGCGGTGCCTGATTTCATGGATGGACCGGGCTCATGCCGATGTCGTTCCGGCGCCGCGAGATTTTTGAGCGTGCAACGCCAGATCGAGGATGCGATGGGCGATCTCCAGCTTGGAGCGGTCGTGGATAGTGACAACTTCTCCGGTTGGAGCGAAGATGTGGACGGTCGCGGAATCGGCGCCGAAGACTCCGCTGGAAACATCGTTGGCAACCATCAAATCGAGATTCTTCCGGGCCATCTTTTCGCGAGCGCGCGCGATGAGGTCGCGCGTTTCGGCCGTGAATCCAACAAGGACCTGATTCTTCTTGGCAACCCCCAGTTCCGCAAGAATGTCGTCGGTGGGCACGAGGGAGAGCTCTGTGGCGGCCGCCTTTTTTTTGATTTTTTCCGTGGCCAGCTCCGCAGGACGATAATCCGCCACCGCCGCCGCCTTGATTACGATGTCCGCCTGTGGATAGACCTGCAGGACGGCGCTTCTCATTTCAGCTGCCGAACGAACCATGACGGTATGCACCCGCGCGGGCGGCGTAAGCGCCGTCGGCCCGGAAACGAGCACCACCTCTGCGCCGCGCTGCTCTGCAGCTTGCGCGACCGCATACCCCATTTTCCCGGAGCTGCGATTGGAAAGGAAACGGACCGGATCGATGTCTTCGATGGTTGGGCCCGCGGTGACCAGAACCCTCTGTCCCGCCAATGATGGTCCCTGCCGCAGGATTTCCAGCGCACGCGCCACAATTGCGTTCACGTCCGCCAGCCGGCCTTCCCCCTCCATGCCGCAGGCGAGAACGCCCGCATCCGGATCCACAAAAACGTGTCCACGCTTCCGCAGGATATCCACATTGCCTTGAACCGCCGGGTGTTTCCACATCTCAACATTCATGGCTGGAGCGATCAGCACGGGCGCCGGACACGACAGGTATAATGTGGACAGGAAATCGTCCGCAATTCCGTGGGCGAATTTCCCGAGGATATTTGCCGTCGCGGGGACAACAGCGAGCAACTGAATCTCTTGTGCAAGACCTATATGCTCGATCGCCAGATTGCGTCCCGCCCGGAACATGTCGGTGATTACGTTCTGGGCCGAGAGCGCTTCGAAGGTGACCGGACCGACGAATCTGCGCGCGGAGCGCGTCAGCACCACCTGTACCGATACGCCGGCCTTCTGTAACTCGCGCATTACTTCGACAGCCTTGTACGCGGCAATGCAGCCAGTAACTCCCAGCCCGACTTTCACGGCAACCCCCTAGGTCTGCTCCTTCGGCTCGATCGGCAAAACCTCGAAGCTGATCAGGCCCTCTTCCACTTCCTTCATCGCGATCTTGGCGGGCTTGGTCGATCTGATCTTGACCTTGGGCTTGGCTCTGTTCTGAAGTTGCTTCGCTCTCTCCGCAGCAATAATAATGAACCGGTACTTCGACCCGATATTCTCAGGGATATTCGGCATCCAATCCTCCAAACGTAGCAACGATCGCTTCGGCTGACTCGGCTCGCGAAGTCATTTGACATCGGGATCCCAGTATAATGGCTTCCAATTCCTTGACGGACTCGTCAAAGTCGTCGTTGACGATCAAATAGTCGTAATCCTTGTACTGAACAATCTCGCGGCGTGCGATCTTCAGGCGCTGCTCAATGACGTAATCCTTGTCGAGCTTCCGGTTCTCGAGCCGCCGCCGAAGCACCTGGTAGGACGGCGGCATTATGAAAATACTGATGGCATCCGGGCGCTTCCTGCGCATTGTGCGCGCTCCTTGAACATCAACATCCAGCAGCACGTCCTTGCCGCTGGAGAGCGTGTCGTCGATGAACTTGCGCGCGGTACCATAGTAGTTTCCGTATACTTCCGCCCATTCCAAAAACTCGTTGCCCCGAATCAGTCCCTCAAACTCCGCCTTGCGCACAAAATGATATTCCACGCCGTCTCGCTCGTCTCCCCGGGGCGCCCGTGTCGTGTAGGATACGGAAAAGTGCAGATCCTTCAGCCGCGAGATGACCGCGGAGGCAAGGGCCGATTTGCCTGCTCCAGATGGGCCCGAGACGATGATCAG
Source organism: Acidobacteriota bacterium (assembly GCA_050011535.1). Classification (GTDB taxonomy): domain Bacteria; phylum Acidobacteriota; class UBA6911; order UBA6911; family UBA6911; genus JAFNAG01. The sequence goes on along the minus strand of JBEKIX010000002.1, from coordinate 76,167 downwards.
GCTGCCTTTTCGGGGCATACTATTCCACGTTTTGAACCTGTTCGCGCATCTTTTCGATGTCGGCCTTGAGTGCGATTCCAAGGCGCGTCACTTCCAGATGTCCCGTTTTCGACAGCACCGTATTGACTTCGCGATGCATTTCCTGCAGCAAAAAATCCATTTTCTTCCCCACCTCGCGCCCGTCGCTCATCATGCCCGCGTACTGATCGAGGTGGCTTTCCAGCCTGGTGATCTCCTCCGATATGTCCGTTTTCTCCGCCAAAATCGCTACTTCCTGAGCCAGTCGCTGCGGATCAGGTGCCATTTGCTGGAGCAGGTGTTTCAAGCGCTCTTCCAGTTTCTGCTGGTATTCCTGCAGCGCGGCGGGCATGCAAGCACGGACGGCCTCCACTTTATGCCTTATGCTGCGGAGGTATGCCGCCAGCTCCGCCTCGAGCGCCTGGCCTTCCTGACGCCGCATTTGAATAACCGTTCCCAGAGCATGGCGCACACCCGCCAGCACGAAATCCTTCATTTCGAGTCCAGCTCGCTCCTGTTCCTCAGAAGGCGAGTTCTGGCTCAGGACAACGCCCGGTAGCGAGAGCAACGTCTTCAAGTCCAGAGAATCAGCCAGCTGAAGCTCCTGCCGCAGTCTCGATGCGGCCTTCATATAAGCACGAGCCGTGTCGGCACTAATGAGACATTCCGCGGGAATCGACGCATAAATGGTAACCGCGACATCGACTCTACCACGGCGTATGGCCTCGCGCAGGAGTTGGGAGATCTCGGGTTCCAGGAAGCCGTATTCGCGGGCAAGACGGACGTGCGGGTCAAAAAAGCGATGATTACCGGTGCGAATCTCCACAGACAGCGCCGCCCCTTCCTTTTGAAGCGTAGCCGTTCCGTAGCCAGTCATGCTCTGGATCATCTCGAAAATTCCTTCGCCTCGTAAATCCAATTATTTTATCTTTTACAGTGGGTAAGCGTCAAGTTGTATCGTGGATCCCCTGCAATTTGGACAGTGGCAAACACCGCGAGGGGCGGCATAGCTGCGGCCCGGGAGCCTGATCTCATAATGGCTGACCTAAGCGTCTTTTCCCACGTGGACCTGGACTCGGGCTTCGATCTGGACTTGGACGTTCTTGTGCTTGACAGATTCTCGCAAGTATCCTCCTTGCGAAAGTTTACGTCGCGCTCGATAGTCCACGTCCACGTCGAGGTCTAGGTCCAGGGCCAAGTTCGATCGCGAGCTCATCTTTGCGCGTATGGGCTTATCCCCTGGCTGTATTTGTCTGAACCGCGGATGGATCACCCAAAGTCACAGGCAAGTCGCAGGACTGAGAGCTATCTTCGAGGCAAGCCCGCGCCTAGGAGCTCCGCACGATCTCCGCTCCTTCTGCGAAGAGGTCGTCCGTCTGCAGCCTGTAAAACCGGGCGTACAGACCGCCACGCTCCAGCAGGGTGTCATGAGTACCAATCTCCATAATCCTGCCTTTTTCGATGACGATAATTTCATTCGCGCTCCGGATCGTGGATAGACGGTGTGCGATCACGAATGTCGTCCGGTCCTGCATGAGATTGGCTAATGCCCGCTGCACCAACTGCTCGGATTCCGAATCGAGGGCCGAGGTAGCCTCGTCGAGGATGAGGATCGGGGCGTTTCTTAGAATCGCGCGCGCGATGCAGATCCTCTGCCTTTCGCCGCCGGAGAGCCTCTGGCCGCGCTCGCCGATTCGCGTCTCATACTTCTTCGGCATTTGTTCGATAAAGTCGTGAGCCAGGGCGGCCCGCGCCGCGGCTACGATTCTCTCCTCCGAGGAATCGATGTCTCCGTACGCGATGTTGTTTCGGATCGTGTCGTTGAAGAGGAAAGTCTCCTGCGTGACGATGGCGATGTTCCGGCGCAGCGAACTCTGGCTGTAATCCCGAACATCCACCCGGTCAATCAGGACCGCCCCTGAAGTCACGTCATAGAAGCGAGGAATCAGACTCACCAGGGTCGTTTTCCCGGAGCCGCTGCTTCCTACCAAGGCGATGACCTTGTTACGGGGTACAATAAGATTAATGTGCCTGAGGACCGCTTCATCTCCGTTTCCTTGGTAGTCAAAACAGACGTCCCTGAATTCGACAGAATCCTCCACGCCTTCGAGAATGAGAGGGTCAGGCCGATCATGAATCTCGACATGCGTTTCAAACAATTCGGTGATCCGCGAAGCGGAGGCAAACGCGCGCTTGAATCCGACATGAAGGCGGCTGAGTCTACGGATAGGATCGTACATTTTAAAAAGGGAGAAGATTCCCCCGGCGAACAGGCTGGCCAGCAGCGTATGCTCTATATAAATCCGATAGTATGCATAGAAAACAAGCGGAACGAAGCACGTCACCCCTACCATTTCCATCGCCGGAGAGTTGATGAACAGAATGCGGGCAGCTCTCATATTGGCGGAGAAAAGGCGTTGGGCGACCTTTTCGAAACGCTTCTGTTCATGGGACTCCATTCCGAACGCTTTCAGAATTCGCATGCCCGTTAGGGACTGCTGAATCAGGTCGCTCAGGGAGGCAATGTTTTCCCTGCTGCTGAGACTTGCCTGGCGGATTCTCTTCCCCATCACCATCGTGAGCACGAGCGCTACGGGGGCGATGGTCAACGACAGTAGGGCCAGCTTCCAGTCAAGCCAGAAAACCCAGACCACCAGGGATATGAGAAGGACAGCCTCGCGAAAGAGGTCTGCGACGGATGTGGATACCGCTTCCTGAACCTGTTCGACGTCGCTGTTCATGCGCGACATCAGACGCCCTGTGGAATTCAGTGAAAAAAAGCCCATCGACTGGCTCAGCACATGCCGGTAAAGGTGATTCCTCAGGTCGGTGACTACCCCCTGCCCCACATAGCTCATTTTGTAATTGGATGCGTAGAGGCACAGACCCTTCAGGAAAGTGAACAAAAGGAGCGCAATCGAGACCTGCACGAGAAGATCTCCGGGCAACACGGATAATGTCCGGCTCAAGATCGCGAGCTTTTGCTGCAAGGCGTCGCTCACCTGGACTGCTTGCCCTGGAAAGAGTTTGTCGAACAACGGAATCACAAGAGCTGTGGTTCCAACCTCGAGAAGGCCGGAGGCTACCAGCAAGACGAAGGAAATGATCAAACTAAAGCTATATGGTCGGATGAAGGGCAGCAGCTTACGGAATTCATTCATGGATCAGTTCCAGGCCGTCGAGTCGACACACTACTGCAATACTGCAAAGACCTCGAAGGTTACGTCGCTTCGAGGTCTTTTCCGGGGAAGAACCCCTTGAGATCACCGAAAGTGTGGCACAACTCAGATTCTTCCGCGCCCAGCCAGTACGGGAACCGTTTTGGTTCCTCGGTTCCCGTTTGATCACCCTCAGGCCATAGCGCCTTTCAACCTACCAGGTCGGCGCCTTCTTCACCGGAGCGTTGCTCGGCGGTGCGGAAGAATTCGCGGGTGGCGCCGCAGTCGCCGCCGGCCTATCCATTGATGGGGATGCGGACATTGACGGTGGCGCGGACGACTGAACCGACGGTCGAGAGGGCGCGGACATCGACGGCGGTGCCGATGGAGCCGACCTCGGCGGAGTCACTTCCATTCTGCGTGTCCCACTAGAAGAAGCTCCAGCAGCACCGGCAGGCGGTTGCTGCGTCCGTGGCGCGGCCTGCTGCGCGTTATTTCCTGTCTGGCTGCCAGACCGGTACGGAGCAGTCTGATTCGACTGCGTTGCATTACGGTTTGGCATGACTTCCGTGTTTCGACCGATAGAATTCTGGTTGGATCGCATGTCCCGCGTGGGCTGCCTTTGGCCTGCATTTACAGGCGCGGCACCTACTGCACGGGGCGCCGCGTATTGCGGGTTCGTAATGTGAACAAAGCGCTCGTTGTGGGGCGTGTTTACCGGTTCATTCCGGACCACGACTGCCCTCTGCTTGACAGTCGGCCGTACGGCGGTTTGATCCGGAACCTGGCCAAAACTTCGAGCCGTGGGATGCACATCGAGGCTGCCAGTTACCAGGCGTCCAGCCCTCGACGGGTCCGTCAGCCCTCTGACAGGCTCGACTCTCGGTCCCAAGTTGCCATTGACGAACTGATCCGTCCGGACGCTCCGGAAAGCACCGGGAGAACCGTGGTTTACAAGATCATTCGGACCACGTTTCTGCATGAGTCGCAATTCGTTCAAGTAAAAGAGATTGGCCCTGTTCTGATTATTGAAGAAGAGGTTGTTGACATCATAATAATCCCCCGGGCCCAAGGCATACCACGAGACCCAGTCGGCGCCCGCATAGAATCGCACGAGGCCGGGCGACCAGAAATGGAATCCAAAAGACGCCCCCGGAATCCAGCACCAGCCAATATTGTTCGCGTAATACCACCGGCCATAATGGTAGGGCAGCCAGCCAAAGGATTCATCCGACACCCAAGTCCATCCCCAAAAATCCCGGTAGATCCAGCGGCCGCTCGAATACGGGGACCAGCTCGCGTTGACCATTGGCACCCAGGCGGAACCATATTGATCTACCGTCAGCCAGCTCCCGTACTGATCTAGGGAAGCAACACCCATGGAGACGTAGTCGGGGAGGTATCGGGTACTGGCAGAGGCAGTAGCATCCGCATTGCGGCGGTCGTTCCAATCATCCCAGGCGTCTCTCTGATCGTAACGGGCAAGAATTTCAGACGAATTCTCCGCGGACGCTACATGGAGAACCTCGCCTGCTTGAACGCGCCTGGAAAAACTGTTATTTGTGGCCTCCATCTCTCCCTTGCGAACAATCCCGTCCGAATCGCCGTTCTCGGCGATGTCAAACCGGAAACTGCCCTTTTCGGTAGTGGTAAAAGCCGCCGCTGGGGTGTCGATCTCGAAGGGGACACCGCTGCGATTAATCAACGAGCACAATCCCAGTGACACACGGAGCTGGATCAGCTGGTCTTTCATCGTAAGGATCTCGACATCCGCCTTCTCGGCCAAGCGCAAGACCGAACCGTCGTCAAACTCTATCTCCGCTCTGCCGTTATCTCCTGTATAGATGCGATCTCCGGGCTGCAAAGGCATATTGATGCTGGCTGCCGTCCAGTCTACCTCGTCAGTGTGTTGAAAGCTGACGTGTCCGTTAAGGTAGGACACCCTCGCGATGCGGAAATCATCCAGCGATCCGGCGAGCGCGTAGAAACCGCATAAGCTAAAGGCGAGAAACAGAAGAAGCAATCTGCGTGACATGATAGCCTCCTGGCGATTCTTAATCAGTGCATTGATGCCGACACTCAATTAGATGCAGCCTCCAGCTCAAAGTATCACTATTCTGTCCAGCGCGGTTGCTTGGTCCCTCGCCACTGCAGAGTTAGTTCGGCATGACTTCACGCTTTCAATTATCGCACATCACCTGCGTCCGGGGCAACGTATGATGCGCGATTGGAATCCAGCGCGGGAGTAAGGAACATACAACTGCAGTTTGCCTGACGGTATTCCTCCCTCGATGTTCATTCTGCGAGAGCCGATGAACCCGGGGTCGGTGTGTCGCCAGAGATTGCACCACTTGATCTTAGCTCCTTTTCGAAAGAACTGAGGTCCAGCTTCACCAGGCGAGAAACCTCCGCAATAAGGAACTCCGCGATTTCGGCAGCCGTGGTAAATGTCACGGCTTCATCGACGATCTTGCGCGCTGCGCGCACGGTGACGCTGCGAACGACTTGCCTGGTTTCGGGTATGAACCTGGGATTCATGCTCAGCTGGTCATAGCCCATTCCAAGAAAGAGAACCGCAAAAAACGGGTTGCAGGACATTTCGCCGCATATCCGCACCGGCTTCTTCAAATTCGTTGCGGTTTCCGCGATCCTCCGCAGACATTGCAGGATCGAGGGATGCAGCGGTTGAAACAGGTGGGCTACATGGGGGTTATCACGATCCACCGCAAGGAGATACTGGATCAGGTCATTGGTCCCCACGCAGAGGAAATCGACCTCGCGGGCCAGACGGTCCAGCGTCAGAACCGCAGCCGGAACTTCAATCATCGCTCCGACTGGCACAGGAGCAGGTACCTGGCCTCCTTCCAGACGGATGCTTAATCGTACTTCCTCGATAAGTTTCTTGGCCTCCCAGAGTTCCTCGACGGTGGAAACCATGGGAAGTACGATTTCGAGCTTTCCAGAAGCGCTCGCGCGCAGGATTGCCTCGATTTGTGCTGAAAAATGTTGCTTAGTGCGCAGGCTGAGGCGAATCCCGCGCAAGCCCATGCTCGGATTGGGTTCCAGCGAGGGAGCTGTGCGAGCCCAGGTCTTGTCGCCTCCTGCATCCAGCGTCCGTATCGCCACAGGATAGGGAAACATCTCGCGGGCCAGCATCTGATACGTCTCCAGCTGCTCTCCCATGCTCGGAAAACCCTGCGGATGCGCAAAGAAGAGAAACTCTGACCTGAAAAGACCTATCCCTTCAGCCCCACATCTCTTCGCAGCCATTACCTCATGAGGCATTTCGGTGTTTGCCTGTAGCGAAATGTGAACACCATCTTCGGTTACCGCAGCGCTGTCCTGCGATGCGGCAAGTTCCGGCACTCCCAGCTTGGATTGTTCGAGCCGCGGACCCAACCTTTTGAGGCGCTCTTCGGATGGATTCAAGACGAGTTCGCCTTCGTCCCCGTTCACCAATAGCGTATCGCCGGTGGCCACCAAGGGAAGAAACCCCTTGATCTCCATGACCGCCGGCAGTCGCAGGCTACGTGCGATGATCGCGGTATGCGACGTGCGCCCTCCGGATTCAAGCGCCAGTGCGCGCACCTTTTGCAGGTCCATGGTTGCAAACGCAGACGGATTGAAATCGTGGGCAACCACAATCAAGTCTTGCGGCAAGGGCGCCCATGGGACCGGATGATCACCCCTCAAATTCAATAGGATGCGCTCGACCACGTTTTCTATGTCACTCACACGCTCTCGGAAGTACTCATCGTCCAGCGATTTATACGCCTCCATGATTCGGTCTGTGGCCTGGCGGACGGCCCATTCGGCATTGGCATGCTGGCCCCGGATAATGGCAATGATATGATCCATGAGGCTGTCGTCTTCCAGCATCAAGATGTGCACATCCAGGATGAAGCCGTGCTCGGCGCCGACTTTTTCCGCTAATTGTTGTTTCAGACCCTCCAGCTGCTCTTTTGAGGTGCGGATCGCCAGTTGAAAGCGGCTGACTTCGTCTTCCACAAGATTGTCGTCGAGCAGCGTCTTCAGGATGACCCTGTTGTAGCTGTCGAGTTTCAGCGCGCTCCCCAGCGCGACACCGTGTGAGATGCCGTTGCCGTGGAATACCATTTCAGCCGTGGTGCCGTTCAACTTTCCTCTCCAAATTTGGCGGCAAACAGCCCGCCGACGGCTTCACCCGCATCGACCTCATCGGGCCCACTGATGGAGACTACGAGATGCGTACCCTTGGAAGCGGCCAACATCAAAACCCCCAGGATGCTCTTGGCGTTAATCGCCTGCTGATATCCTTCGCGGGCTAGGTAGATGTCGCTGCCGTAACGCGACGCCAATTGGACCAGTTTCGCGGCGGCACGAGCGTGCAAACCCAGCCTGTTTTCCACAACGATTGAAAGCTGAATCATGTCTTCAAAAAATCGCTTGCCATGGCGATGCTTGAGCGCCCCTGCTCGCAAACCGAGCGCGCCAGTGACTCTAAAGTTTCCCCCTCCTTCTGGCTGGCGATTTTGATGATCATCGGCAGGTTTGCGCCCGTCACAACATCCAGTTTTCCGGGTTCGTGAAACGAAAAGGCGATATTGGACGGCGTACCCCCGAACATGTCCGTGAGAATGAGCACTCCTGCGCCGCCGTCCACATCCGCGATGCGCTTCTCAATTTCACTGCGCGCATCGTTGACGTCATCGTGCCAGCCGATCGAAACCGCCTGAATATGCGAAATCTCTCCAACGATCATCTCAGCAGCAGCCAATAACTCCTGCGCGAGGTGACCGTGGCTTACCAATAGTGCGCCGATCATTAGGTTCCCTCAGGATCGAGAATGCGATTGCGCCAGCCGTGCCTGTGCTTCATCCCGATGCCTGACCTTGATGGTCACCTTCCGGAACTTGATCAGCTTGGCCAGCTCTTCCACGATATACACAGACCGGTGCCGTCCTCCCGTACATCCAACACCTACAGTGAGATACGCCTTTCCTTCTTTTATATACAGCGGAATCAGAAAACCCAGGAAACTGCACACACGCTTGATGAACTCCTTGGTCTCGGGAAAGGAACGCATGTACTTTGCCACTTGCGGGTGCCGGCCGCTCAGCATACGCAACCCCGAAACGAAGAACGGATTCGGCAGGAAGCGCACATCAAAGAGAAGGTCGCTCTCCAACGGCACTCCGTGCTTATATCCAAAACTCACCAGATAGATGATGAGTTTCTCCACCCGGGGATGCTCCCGAAAGCGGCTCATGACCAGTGCCTTGACTTCGTGAATGGAGTATTCCGAGGTGTCGATGATGACATCAGCGCATTCCCGTACCGCACGCAGGCGTTTGCGTTCGAGCCGGATGGCATCGCGAACAGGCTTGTCAGTCGTGAGCGGGTGAGGCCGCCGTGTCTCGCTGAATCGCCGCACGAGCACCTCATCGCGGGCTTCGAGATAGAGAACAAAAACGCGGAACTCGAACTCCCGCAAACTGAGTATTATTTTCTCGAGATCGCGAAGTCTTTCTCCTGCCCGGATATCGATCACGAGCGCCGCGCGTTCCACAACGCCGCCGCTTACATGAATCCCCTCAATGAACTTATGGATCAGAGTGACCGGAAGATTGTCAATGCAGAAGAAACCTAGATCCTCGAATGATTTTAGAACGGTCCCTTTTCCGGAACCGCTCATTCCCGTAACTACCACCAGTTCCTGAAGGCTCATGTCTCGTCCAAACCCCTCGAGTACGACCGGGGCTACGGCGCGCCGTCGCCGACCGGATCACGCTCATCCTTGAGTTCGCTGGATAGTTGAAAACCGCGCCTGCGGAGCAATTGGGCGCGAGCCGCGACCTCCACCAGCGTGGATACGTTCCTCCCGGGCGCGACCGGCATCTCTATAAGCGGCACCGGCACACCCAGAATTTCAATCGTAGAACAATCGATCCCGAGACGGTCATACACGCCATCCGGTTTCCAACGTTCGAGTCGGACCACCAATTCAAGGGCGTGCGGGTTCCCGGTTGCGGAAATGCCGAACAGCTCTTTGATGTCTATGATGCCAAGACCGCGCAGCTCCATATGGTACTTGAGAACCGGCCCCCCGGCCCCCACCAGCCGATCGGCTCCACGCCGGATGATTTCGACGCTGTCGTCGGCGACCAGCCGGTGTCCCTTAACAATCAGCTCGAGAGCGCACTCGCTCTTACCAATTCCTGATGCTCCAAGAATCAGGATGCCGAGCCCGAAAACCTCCATGAACACTCCATGGAGAGTGGTGCGTGATGCCAGGCGCATTTCCAGGTAGTCAGTGATTTTTTCGATTGATGTTGAACTGAGCGCCGGCGTCTTTAACAATGCAAAGTCTCTAGCCCGCGCCATTTCGGTCAATTCAGGAGGTGCATCCAGACCCTTGGTGATCACTATGCAGGAAATCTCGACGCGTTGAAGGCGGTGAATAGAGTCACGTCGGGCGGCAGCGTCGAGAATGTTCAGGTAATTCATCTCACTACCGCCGAGCAATTGCACACGATCCGAATGGATATAGTCGGTAAAACCGGCAAGCGCCATGCCGAGCTTTTGGATGCGAGAGATACGAATCCTTTTCGCATATCCCGCAATGCCGGACAGGATTTCGAAGTCGAGCCCAACCTGAGGGGCAAGAGCAAACTCTTCGACGGTTACACCTTCCGGTTGAATTCCCTCCTGCGCATACATACGATTTCGGTTCGCGGCTGCTACTCCTGAATCAGGCCAATCGATCCGTCCCTCCGCCGATATATTACGCTCAGTGATCCTGACTCCATGTTCCTGAAGGCAACAAACTGGTGCTCAGACTGTTCAAGCTCGGCCAGAGCATCCTCGACGCTCATCGGCCTGCCGGGCACTTCCTCCTCCTCAAGAACGATCCCCGGTCTACTTAGGATCGACGCCGGCCGCGAGACGCTGATGCCGGATTTTTTCTGAACCGACTTTGCTTTGGCTTTCTGACGTTTTGTCTCAATCAGCCGAGTCTTATTCTTGATTGCCTGACGCTCGAGTTTGTCAATGGCGCGCACCACCGATGTGTACATATCATCGGTCTCACCCTTGCCAGTCAAATCAAGAAGCCTGGATTTGAGGAGGATTTCTGCTGTGTGCCGCTCCTTTTCCACATCGATGATGACGTGAAAACTGACGCCATCTCCGAAAAGCCTATCAAACTTGCTCAAACGTTTCAGAACATACGAACGAATCGCAGGCGTAATCACTACATGCCGCCCGGTAATTTCCACGTTCATCTTGCCATCCTTCTCGATTGAGATTTCAAGCTGATCTGAGGGGTGGGCCGCGCCAGAAAGCTGTTGTCCACCCTGACGCCGCCACAACTAGCTTTCCGCGTGGAGTAGATAGCCGATCTTCCGCTCGCGCGAGCCGGGAATCTGCATCTGCTCCCGGTATTTTGCCACTGTCCTCCTGGTGATGAAAATGTTGTTCCGTCGCAATAGTTGCCCGATCTGGTTGTCAGAGTGAGGTTTGGCTTTGTTTTCATCCTCGATGAGTTTTCTTATCTTCAGTTTTACCTGCACAATCGAGAGTTCCTCTCCATCAGGACTCTCCACCCCCATCGTGAAAAACTTTCGTAGTTCCATTACCCCCTGGGGCGTGTCGACGTACTTGTTGGTCACGACCCTACTGATCGTCGAACTGTGCACTCCCAGCTCGTTTGCCACGTCCTTGATCAGCATGGGATGCAATGCAGAAGGGCCCCGATCAAGAAACTCGCGCTGACGATTGATGATGACCTCGCATACGCGATATATCGTGCGTTTTCTTTGGCTTACGCTCCGCAACAATTCCACTGCCAAACGGAATTTCTCTCTCAGAAATGCCTTCGTTTCCCCACTGACACCGTTGCTCTTCAGCAGATCCCGATAGCCGGTGTTCATGCGCAGCTGCGGCATTCCATCTTCGTTCTGAATGATGACGAATTCTCCGTCGACTTTGGAGATCGTCACCTCAGGCTGAACATAGGCGACACTCTGAGGATTGTACTTCTGGCCCGGTTTCGGGATCAGATGTTGGATGGCGTCGACCGCCTGCAACACCTCCGCAAAAGAAGCACCCGTACGGGCAGCCAGTTCTTTGAACTTGTGGTTTTCCAGCAACGCCATATGCTCGCTGACAGCGCGCCAAGGAAGAGTGTCTTTCAGCCCCCGTGCCTGCAATTGGAGCAGCAGGCACTCCCTCAAATCGCGTGCCGCCACGCCGATGGGATCAAAGCTCTGAACCAGGAGAAGCGCCGCCTCGGCCTGTTCTAAACTCGCGGATGTCAGGTCACAGAGCTCTTCCGTGCTGACGAGAAGGTAACCGTCTTCATCCAGGTTTCCTATGATCTGCTGGGCAATTTCAGCGATAGGACCTTCGACATCCGCAAGGCCTAATTGAGAAATCAAGTGGTCGGTAAGCGAAGGAGGGCGCACCAAAAACGTTTCAAATGAAGGTTTTTCAGGGTCTTCGACCTCCCGGTTCTTGTATCCGGTGTCCAGATATTCGTCGAAAAAGTATCCGAAATCGATTTCCTCGAACGAGTCCTTCTCACCGGATTCCTTGGGCGCCTCCGGCATCTTTTCATCAGGATTTGCATCACGCGGGACATCTGCCTCGGTGCCTTCCTCCAGGATTGGATTGTCGACAAGCGCCTGCGTGAGCAAGTCCTGCAATTCCAGCTTATTCAGCTGGAGCAGTTCAATTTTCTGCAGCAGAGACGGCGTAAGCGCCAGCCTTTGACTTAGCCGCAGATCAAGGGATTGACGCAGTTGTTGTCGCCGATTATTCATCGCTTAGTTAAGCCTGAAATTTTCGCCGAGGTAAACCTTCCTAACCTCCACGTCGTTCGTCAATTGTTCAGGAGTGCCTTCACGCAAGATCTTGCCCTCGCTTATTATATAAGCGCGATCCGTGATATTCAAAGTTTCGCGCACATTGTGATCGGTAACCAGGACCCCGATGCCGCGCTCCTTCAACCGACTGATGATTCTCTGGATATCAAGGACGGCAAGAGGGTCAATGCCGGCGAAGGGTTCATCGAGAAGGACAAACTTGGGAGTAAGGACAAGTGCTCGGGCAATCTCTAAGCGACGCCGTTCACCGCCGGACAGGGTATATGCTCCCTGGCGCCGCAACGCCTCAATTCCAAATTCTTCGAGCAGGCCCGCCACTCTCTCTCCCTGTTCTGCCACGGAGATCGGCAGCGTTTCGGCGATGCTCTTCAGGTTCTCCTCCACCGTGAGCTTGCGGAACACCGATGGTTCCTGTGGAAGGTAGCTTATTCCGGAACGCGCCCTCTGATACATCGGCAGATTGGTTACGTCCGCCCCATTCAGCAGAACCCTGCCTGCATCCGGTGGGATCAGCCCGACTACGATATAAAACGTCGTGGTCTTTCCGGCTCCATTGGGGCCCAAAAGTCCCACGACCTCACCCTGTCGGAGTTCGAGGACGACTTCACTGACCACCATCCTTCCCCGGTAGGACTTCTCCAAACCAAAGGCCTGCAATCTGGAGTCATTCATCACAAGTCTTTTACAATCAGTATCATACATGCCTACTTGCGATTTTCGAGCACGATCCTATCATCGGCTGTAAAAAATGTCAATCGAAGGGCCCTCGACGTGCCCTTAACGTAATCACGGAGTTCCGCAAGACTTCCGGTGGCAGGGTTTCCCGTCACAACGACCTTGCCTTCGGACAGGAGATACTCGGCAGTTGCGCCTTTTACCTCCCTGCCCGGTTGTGTAATAAGCACATTGCCCTGTGCAGTTGCCCGCTCAAGCTTTGTCCCGTCGGCATCCAAAAAGGCGTCCAGGCTGTCCGCTTTTGCTTTGGCGTCGGGCGAATCCAGCGTCACGTTATCTTCGTAGTGCATTCGGTTTTCAGCCCGGTTGTACTGAAACCGGGCGCTGCGGATGAGGGTCTGCTTCACCACCTTTGCCTTATCGTCAGTTTTGGCGGCAGACGTTCCGTTTTCGCGGGGGCGCTTATCCGAATTGGTCATAGCTGTGCCCGATAGCAAATGGCGTACATTTCCCTTGCCTTCAACGCGCTGTCCGGAGTCCAAGAGGGTAAGCGAATCCGCCTGGAACTGGCCTGTCGCCGAAAGCAACTGCACGTGTCCTGTATAAGTGACTGCGTTTCCGTTGGTCCAATACTGCATTTCATTGGCACTGACGACGCAGGGCGAAGACGAACTGGAGGAGGTGGTAAGAAATCCGGAGGTGTGATCCCTGGTGGACATTAGTATCGAACGAACGTGATCTTGAACGGTCAGCAAGCCTTGGTTGCGCGCGTACCTAATCACATCGCCACTGGTGGCGGAATCTGAGTCCGCAACGCTCGGATGATTGCGCAAATCAACCATATCCGTGGTGGCATCGTAGTCGCACGTCCCCGCCTTGGCAGTTCGCGTCGCGTCCTGGTAAACAAATTTGCCTGACTGATTGACCGATTCTGCGCTGCCGTCACTCTCACGGAATTGAGCCTGGATGCTCGAACTCGAGGTGTGAAACTCTTCGAAAGAAGAATGTCCGCCGGATCCAGCGGGTTTGCGATAGAAAACCCGTACGTCACCCTCACCAATCAGCCTTCGAAGCCGGTTGTTGCCGGGATAAAAGTCGAATGAAAGCCGATCGCACTGAAGGCGCTGGTCCAGACCTGTCGTGGCCGTTGCCGAGGGAAGCGCGGACAAGACCACGTTGTTTTCCGCGGTTCCTGACTCCAGGAAATCTCCGTTTTGGGAGTAGGTCAAGTGCAAAGAGGACGCGTTCAGGGATCTGTCGCTGCTTCCTGCCGCGCCGCCTGGAGGTCCGCCACTTCGCGATTTCCATTGAATCGAACCTTGTGCCTGCAGTTCCCGGGGAACGCTGCGCCCTTCGGAATTGCTGAACGTCAGGTGAATGTCCTGCGCTTGAAGCTCATCGGGCCGGCCTGAGGCATTGTTCATGATCATGCTCGCATGGTCGCGAAGATGCATGTCTTCCAGGGCACCTCCTTCTGCTGCGAAATTTGCCTCCATCCAGTCACCGGTCAGCACCGTGCTCTGCCCTCCACGCGCGACGGTGAAGCGTATGCCTGCCTGGCTCCGGATCGTGCGTGGCGTCCCTTTTACCGGATCCAATTCAAGCTGGATTTCCGACGCATCCAGTTTCTGCTCTCCGTCGGCAGAATTTGAGCTGAAGCTGGCGTGTTCGTGCACCAGAATTTTCTCGAGCGTACGTGATGCCTGGTTGATGCCCAGCTCGATGCGCTCTCCCTGCAGCTTCCTCGATTCGGTCCCGTACACGGATTCGTAAACAGAGTTACCGTCGCAGACGAGACCCGTCAGCTGTTTCCCTTCCGGCGTGAACGTCGCTGTAATCCGGTCGCCTGCCAGTGTGCCGGTCGCGGATACGATCCTGGCCGCGCCGTTTAGACGCACCGTATGCTCCGTCTCGGAGTACGTCCCTTGCTGAGAAAAAAGGCGATAATCCTGATTCTGAGCGGAACCATCCGCGGCGGGCGCACTCCGGTGCACGACAAATGCAACTTCGTGTAGAAGCTCCATGCGCTTGCGGGCATTATCGTAGCGGACTCCCCGCGCCGTTCCGTCGGCCTGCGTCGAAACGAGCTGAAAACGGTCATCCGAATAGCCGATCTGGTCCTTCAAATTATAGTGAAGCGTCTGCATGCGCAGCTCGACGCCCTTCCCTGGATGGAGACGCACTTTCCCATAGAAGAACAGCTGTTTACCGATTGTGTCGTATTCGAGCCATTCGCTCGTAATGTGATTGACCTCGTTTCCTTCGCTGTCGAAATCATTTGCGGTGACACCTTCCAGGAGCTCTTTCCCTTGGCGATTTTCCAGCAGTTTCAGAGCTTGCAGGCGAAACTTGGTGCCGCCTTGCGAGTTTGCGAAGTACTCAATATTGTTTGCCGACCGCAACATCTCGGGGCTCAGGATCTGCGTGATCGGTTTAACGGCAGCGCGCCTGCGGCGCGCGGTCTGCGAGTAATTGACCAGCACGGCGAGCGAGATCAGAGCAATCAGACCTATCAGCAATGCGCGCAAGAATCTGAAAATCGTGATCTGCATATGCGCTCCTAAGCGGTCCGCATTTGAGATGGCATAACACTCTGGGAATGCGTAACCATTCTTTGGAATACTAGACGCACGGAAAGGTCTTTTCTAAGTGGAGGAACCGCGCCAAAGGCGTCCAAACGCAGTCCGCGCGGCGACTGGATTGCCCGCGGGCCGCTATTTGGAAATGGACATAGCATAGGAGCTCAGTGGTGTCACCTCTTTCGAAGACACCTTGACATTCCAAATGTATTTGCGGGCCACATTGTCTGCAGTTTGTGCGAAGGTCACCATCACGTAATAGGAACCCTCGCCCATGTTAGCCGCAGCCCAGTCCTGGAATTTGAGCGTCGCATCGCTCCCTTTGACCATTCCTGCCAGGGTTTGATTCGCGTTTAGCACGATGTCATAAGCCTCCTGTTCGCGCTCTCCTTTCTTGTAGACCGGCTCCGAACTTGCGGACCCTGCAGTTTCCGTCTCCGCCTGTGCGGGCACGGAGGCCAGTGCCGCGGGCGGCGTTCCAGGCTTTCCCTTTGAAGGAATAGGCGACGGCGACCCGAGAGTTCGCTTGAGCGGCGCGGGGACGATAGTGGGCACCCCGACTTGGTCTGTGACCACAATCGATGCGTGCTGTCGAGGCGCTATCAGACCTGCCAAAAAGGCGGGGCGAGGCTGCGGCTGTTCGTATTCGCGGGGAAACGGCACCTGATTTTGACCGACGCGAGCAAAGGCAGGCGGCGGCGGAAGCTGCTCGCCGCGAACCGCCGCTCTAATCATGTCGAAGCGCGTCTTCAAACGTTGTCTCAGGGAAGGTATGGCGATCAACGGCAGGCCGACAACGATGACGAAGATCAAGAGACCCGTATACGTCCTGCTGTGATACGCCGGCCTCCCAGGTCGCTTCGTCTGCGCCAGAGCTTGCTTAGCAACGCCTGTACTTTTTTCGGTTTCCACGATTTCTCCATTCATCATTTCGCAGCCCTGGAATTGCTCTCCGGCCCGACCACGTTGTCTCGCTTCCTGGATTTCTCGCGAAAGACCAGATACTGATATATGAAATCATCAAGCTCGCCGTCCAACACGCGATCGGTGTTTGAAGTCTCGTACTTGGTGCGATGGTCTTTCACCATGCGATATGGATGCAGGACGTACGAACGGATTTGGCTGCCCCAGGCGATGTCCAACTTGGTATCTTCCACGGCCTGCAGCTGTTTGCGCTTCTTTTCCAACTCCAGATCGTACAGCCGCGCGCGCAAAACCTTGCGCGCCATGTCCCGATTCCGAATCTGCGATCTCTCGTTCTGGCACGAAACGACGATACCGGTGGGAATGTGCGTGATGCGAACGGCGGAGTCGGTCACGTTGACATGTTGCCCCCCAGCCCCGGAAGAACGGTACGTGTCGATTCTAAGGTCCTTCTCGTCGATTTGAACTTCAATCTTATCGTCGATTTCCGGGTATACGAATACTGAAGCAAAGCTCGTGTGCCGGCGCGCCGCGGCATCAAAAGGCGAAATGCGCACCAGACGGTGCACTCCGATCTCGGCGCCCAGGTTGCCGTAGGCATAATCACCTTTTACCAGAAAGGTGACCGACTTGATACCTGCCTCCTCTCCTTGCTGATAGTCGAGAATTTCGGTCCCGTACCCTGAGCGCTCCGACCAGCGCAGGTACATGCGCAGCAGCATCTCAGCCCAGTCCTGTGATTCGGTGCCGCCGGCTCCGGGATGAATACTGACAATCGCGTTACTGTCGTCGTGCTCACCGGAAAGCAGTGTCCGGATTTCGGTTTGCTTTATCTCTTGCGCGAGACGATCCGTCTCAGCATCCAACTCGGAAAGAACATCCTCTCCTTCCACGGCAAGGTCCAAAAGGGCGCCCAGGTCGGAGATGTCGCGCGACAGCTGAGAATCCAGCTCAACGTCGCGCTCGAGGCGGCGCTTCGTCTGCAGGATCGATTGAACCTCTTCGTGGCGAGACCAAAAGTCGGGCTGAGCGACTCTTTTTTCTATCTGGGCGATTTCTGCCCGCTTATGTTCTACATCAAAGATAACCTCGAACCTGTTCGACTTTTTGCATGATGGCGTTCACTTTCTCGCGCAACTCCTCGATCATGTCACCTCCAAGAGCCTAGCGCCGGCCTCGTGCGGTCATCACGAAACCAGCAATTAAAATACAAGACCAAAGGATAGCACACACAATAGGCAAATCGTCGCCGTGCCGCACATAGAACGTTTCGCCGGCCAGAAAATCGAATCCACCGGTGACTACCGCTTCCCTTAGCAGACCCGTCGACGCTTCAAGCCTGCCGGCAGGAGTGACAATCGCAGAAATGCCTGTATTCGCGGATCTGAGAAACCACCTGCGGGCTTCGACGGCTCTCCATCTGGCCATCTCCAGATGTTGATAGGGGGCCGATGTATCTCCGTACCAGCCGTCGTTGGTCAAATTGATAATCAGTTGGCTTCCCCGCCGGATGAACTGCCGTGAGAGATCGCCAAAGACCGCCTCAAAGCATATCAGTGCATTCACCTCGTGGCTTCCCATCGGGGCTATGACGTAATTCTTACCCGGCATGAAATCGCCGACATCCTTGGAAATGGTCTCGGTGAAAAAAAACAGTTGCTTGAACGGGATGTACTCCCCGAAAGGGACCAGATGAATCTTGTCATAGCGCGCAACTTCGGCTCCGGCCCCATCCAGAAAGAACGCACTGTTAAAATAGGCAGATATGCCGCTCACTTCCTCAAAACGGATATTATTAAAGACAATTCCAAAGGGAAAGCGTCGTGCCAGCTGGCGCAGGCAGGTTTGATAGTCCTTGTCATACTGAAATATCAGAGGCGAGGGCGATTCGGGGAGAAGCAGCAAGTCTATAGGACGGCCACCAAGACGCTCGGCCATCTTGACGTAACCTTCCTTGTACTTCCACTCCAGCGCCGCGTCCGATTCGTCAGCGGAGAGATTCTGCTGCAAAAGCGCTGCCTGATACTGAGGCTGGACGCGGTCCCAGCGGGTCAGCGCAGCCGCGCCATAGGCCGCGCAGGCCGATAACAAAACAGCGCAACTCGATAACGCCAAGATGACCTGCGAACCCTTTCTGCGCTGCACCCACGCCCATAGAAGCGCTGTGTTTACCCATGCGATGAGAAAGGATACGCCGTAAACGCCGAACAGATCCGCTGTCTGAACGAGCGTCGGAACGTCTGTCTGCGAATAACCGAGCAGAAGCCACGGAAATCCTGCGAATGGAAACAGGCTGCGCGCGTATTCGAGAGCAACCCAGGCCGCGGGGAATAAAGACAAAATCCAGTCGCCCCAGCGATTCATCCCGTACCGCGTCAGCGCGCATGCCGTGGCGGAAAAGCACCCAAGGGTCGCCGCTATCAACAGCAGAAAGGCCCAGGCCACTGGCACAGGCAGCTCTCCATAGTGGCTCAGCACCGGCGGCACCCAGTAGAGCAATAAGAGAAACTCAGCGGTCCCCGCGAGCCATCCAGCGAAAAAGGCTGCGCGAATTCTGCGCGTTTTGAGAAGAAAGAAGATGAGAGGGGCGAGCGCAACCCAAGCCAGGTAACCCTGGTTGAGTTTTGGAAAACAAGCCCAAGTCAGAACCCCTGTTAGTAAGGGGTAAAGCAGAAGAGCCGGTTCCTTTTGCGGCATCCGGATTGTTCGGAATAGACCTTGTCCTGCCACCTTTGCATGCGTACGGCCGTTCAATTGGTCTTGATGAAGCAGCTGAAGCCGTCCTTTCTAAGCCTTCGTTCCATGGCGACGGCGTCCGCGCGCGAATTGAAATTGCCGACCTTGACAAGAAAGAGCCCATCCGGGGTCGCAGGAGACTCGATCACAAAGGTGTATCCTCTAGTCTTCAGCGCGTCGGCCTTGCTCTCCGCCTCATGCCGTTGACGGAATGCTCCGACCTGGACGGTGTACGCAGCCGCTCCGGATGACGCTTTCGGCACAGCAGCCGCCTTCTGGGGTACAGCGGCTGGGCGCGTCACCTTCTCGGTTTGGGTAGGTTCCGCCTCTGCGCTTTTTGATGGTTCCGCGACCGCCCTTGTTGCGGTATCCCCACCCTGGACAGTCTTGTACCAATCAAGCTGTTCCCGTACGGAACGATCTTCGGCAGGCCCATTCTTGGCAGGCGTCACAGGCGGCGTCGCGACCGCACGGGCTGCTGCCTCAGAAGGCGTCCCTGCCGGGCCGGATGATGGCCGCTCGGATCGTGCTTGCACGGCCTGGCGCTTCCCCTCCATGAAGCCGACTACGAAGAACGCCCCGCAAATGACAATGAGCAGCATGAAACCGATGATGAGCTTGCGATTATCTAGAATGAATTCATTTCCGGATTCGGCGCTGAGTTGTGCCATGTCCTGTAAACCTATGATTTGGTTTTGATCCAAGTCTGAATAATATCAATCGGCAATGGGAAAACAATGGTCGTGTTCTTTTCATTCCCGATGTCCGCGAGTGTCTGCAAATATCGCAGTTGGAGCGCGACAGGTTCTCCGGCAATCACTTCGGCAGCTTCGCGAATCTTGGCTGCGGCCTGAAACTCGCCATCCGCATGAATGACTTTGGCGCGCTTGTCACGTTCCGCTTCCGCCTGCCGGGCGATGGCCCGCTGCATCTCCTGCGGCAGATCCACCTGCTTTACTTCAACCAGACTCACTTTGATGCCCCACGCATCGGTGTGCCGATCCAGAATCTCCTGGAGCTTGACGTTCAGCTTCTCACGGTTGCTCAAAAGGTCATCCAAATCCACTTCGCCGAGCACTGATCGTAGCGTAGTTTGTGCCAGCTGAGAGGTGGCGTACAAATAGTTTTCCACCTCGACGATGGCGCGTGGCGCGTTCATCACTCGAAAGTAAACAATCGCATTCACCTTGACGGATACGTTGTCACGCGTGATCACATCCTGCGGTGGCACCTCGAGCGTGACCGTTCGCAGGCTGACGCGGACGATCTTGTAAATGGGCCAGAAAATAAAGATCACGCCGGGGCCTAACGCGTCTTTCGCGAGGCGGCCGAGGCGGAAAACAACGGCGCGCTCATATTCCTTGAGGATGTTAATCGTGCTCAGCAGATAGAGGATAACGATCGCAATGCCAAACAGCCAAGCCTCTTGAGTATCCATGATTCCCTCGCCCATGTTAGGAAGCGGAAAAACACGACTACAAACTCCCTGCTATTTCTTCGCCTCTTCAACGTACAAATTCAAGTTGTCGATGCCTACCACGCACACCTGCGTACCAGCTCTAATAGGTGCGGCGGCATGAGCTTGCCAGTACTCTCCCCGTACTCTCACCCGGCCTTCGGCAAACACATCGCTGTCTGCGACGCCGACCAGGCCGATCATCCCAGCGCTTCCAGTAGACGGCTTCTGGCGATACGATTTGATCAACGCAAACAGCAGGATCATGAAGATCACCGCGAAGGGAAGCGCGGCGGACAGTGCGGTTGCAAGTCCGATCCTGACAGCTGGATCAGGACTGTCGACGAGAATGAGCATGCCGATCACCATGGCGACCACTCCCCCGAGGCCGAGAACACCGAACCCCTGCACTTTGACCTCGGCGATGAACAACCCGACAGCCAACATGATCAACAAGACGCCGACATAGTTGACTGGGAGAAACGAAAAACCAAGGATAGAGAGAAGAAAGCTGATGCCTCCGATCACTCCGGGAGCGACCATTCCCGGATGAGTGAATTCGACGTAGAGAAGAATAAGGCCAAGCACTCCTAAAATCAGAGCCAGGTTTGGCTCGGATATTGTGTTCAGAAACTTTTCGCGCGGCGTCATTTGGTAGCTTACGACTGCCTGTCCCTGCGGAGAGAGTGTGACCGATTTTCCGGAGAACATCTCGACCTTGTAGCCCTGAAGTTCCCGCAGCAATTCGTCCTCATCGCGTGCCACGAAATCGATAAGATGGTTGTCGAGCGCTTCGTTGTCTGTAAACGATTTGCTTTCCACGACCGCCTTTTCGGCCTCCGCGACATTACGATGCCGCTTGCTCGTGATACTCCTTAAATAGGCCGTCGCGTTGCTCGTAATCTTTTCGGTGAGGGTCTTTCCCGCTTCGCCTCCCTCGATCGGAAACCCCGCAATCTCCAGCAAAGGATGAGCCGCGCCGGTGTTGGTTCCGGGAGCCATGGACGCCACATCCGCGGCCATCAAGATGAAAAACCCCGCTGAGGCGGCGGATGAACCGCTCGGGGACACATAGGCGACAACCGGGATACCGCTGTTCAATATCGCCGCGATCATTTCCTCCATGGAGGCGCCTAGACCGCCGGGGGTTTGGAGGCGCAACAGGACAAACTGGGCGTGCTCGGCGTTCGCACGGGCTATGCCTCTCACCACGTATTCCGAAGTGATCGGGTCAATAATGCCGTTCAAGTCGATTCTGGCAATCTGCGCACTTGAGGGCACCGCGGCGCCGCCGCAAAACAACGTCAAGAGAATGATCGTGCGCGGAATGAGGGTCATAGGAATGCGTGAGTCCTATGTGTAGACTGCATCATAGCACAGAATGCAGAACCTCCTCACGATTAACTCGAACGTTTTATGCCCTGCAGCAGCGCACACCCAACCTGCGTTTCAGATCGTGGCAGACGATGACTCGTTGAGGACCACTTCCTGCTTTTCTGCGTGATAGGACGATCTCACCAGCGGGCCGGATTGCACAAAAGAGAACCCAAGCGACAGCCCAACCTTGCGCAGCTCTGAAAACTCGTCCGGAGTATAGAAGCGGTCAACGGCCAGATGTTCCTTGGTCGGCCGTAAATACTGTCCCAAAGTCAGGATGTCGACGCTCGCGACACGCAGATCCGTCATGACTTCAACAACTTCACCCCGGTTCTCGCCCAGGCCGAGCATAACGCTGGACTTGGTGCGGATCTGCAACCCAAACGATTTTGCTTTTAACAACAGGTCAAGGGAACGGCGATAGCGAGATCCTGCTCGCGCGGTCCGATAGAGCCTGGGAACGGTTTCAACGTTGTGAGCGAGGACATCTGGCTGCGCCTCGACTACCTTGCGGAGCGCGTCGCCGGATCCGCGAAAATCCGGAATCAGCACTTCGATCCTGATGCCGGGACAAGCTTCCCGCGTGCGCCGGATCGTCTCGGCGAAAATATAGGCGCCGCCGTCTTCCAGGTCATCACGGTCGACCGAGGTGATGACAGCGTACCTGAGGTTGAGCCGGCGCATGGCTTCCGCGACGCGACGCGGCTCATCCAAGTCGTAATCAGGCGGCAATCCCGTCTTGACCGCACAGAACTTGCAGGAGCGCGTGCAGACATCTCCGAGGATCATGAAAGTCGCTGTGCCTGCTCCCCAGCATTCACCGATATTCGGACATTGGGCATCTTCGCAGACTGTGTTCAGACGCTGCTCGTGCACTAATTTCTTTACATTTGTGTACCGTTCCCCTGAAGGCAGCCGCACCTTTAACCATTCGGGACGGGGACGACGCATCTCTGCTCTGCCATTATCAACAATCTTAAAACTGTCTTCCGGAGTGGTCTTCATGACTCAATCATAGCCATAAGAACGTATTGTCCCAAATGTCCATTTCAAATCCAGCATGACACAAGCATGCTCCACGGAGACACAATTGGCTATGCGGATTCTACTTCCGAAAGAGTTTGATCGAGAGCTTCCGTGAAATGATCGATTTGCTCCCGCGTGACAATCAGCGGAGGAACCAGGCGCAGAACCAAGCCGTGTGCCGCGTTTGCGATCACTCCCTTCCGCAATAATCGCCGGACCACCTCGGGGGCGACGGAGCCTACCTCCACGCCGATCATGAGACCGAGGCCGCGGACTTGCTGAATGCATGCGTGCCGGTCCTTGAGGGTAGATAGCTGCTCCATCAGATAGGCTCCCAGTTCTGCAGCCTTGGCAGTCAATCCTTCCTCCTCGATCACGTCGAGGACTTCGAGAGCGATCCGGCATGCCAGGGGACCACCGCCGAAGGTCGTGCCATGTTCTCCACTCTTAAGGCTCTGCGCCACTTTCTCATTTCCAAGGACAACTCCGAGTGGGTATCCGGAGGCAATCGCTTTGGCAGCAGTAACCAGGTCCGGTCGAATGTCATAGTGCTGGAATGCAAACATCCGGCCGGTCCTGGCAAATCCGGACTGGATCTCGTCGAGTATCAACAGGGCTCCCCAACGGTCACACAGTTCGCGAGCCTTGCGCATGAACTCGACAGGAATGGGACGGATGCCCGCTTCTCCCTGAATGGGCTCAAACACCAGCGCGGCGACGCGCTCATCGAAAGCCTTCTCCAACGCCTCGGACGTAAGTTCGGCAATTGTCTCGACGTCCGCAAGCAAGGGACGAAATGGCGCCTGATACTTCTCCTGCGCCGTGATGCTGAGAGATCCAAATGTGCGTCCGTGGAACGCGTTTTTCAGGCAGAGGAACCGGGATCGGTGCTCCTCTCCCTTGCGGCGCGCGCATGCCCTGGAGATCTTGAGCGCCGCTTCCATCGCCTCAGTGCCGCTGTTGGTGAAGAATGCCCGAGACATGCCGGACATCTCCACCAATCGACGAGCCAACTGCCCCTGGTAAGGGTGAAAGAGCAGATTGGATGTGTGAATCAGTCTTTCTCCCTGGTCGCGCACGACCTTAACAATGCGAGGGTGGCTGTAGCCCAGAGAATTGACGGCGATTCCAGCAAGAAAATCCAAATAGCGGCGGCCTTGCAGATCATAAAGGTACGCGCCCGAACCATGCGAAACGCAAAGTTCGTACTTCTGATATGTGGGAAAGAGGTAGGAATCCTCCAGCGCTTTAATCTCATCGGCGGTCACGTGATCGTATCGGTTAAAGGGTTTCGCATCAGCCATGATTCATCCTCCTGCTTCCGGCCGGAGAATGGTTGATTATACCGGCGCCAAGGCGGGCTGCAAGCGCATTCGCTCGGAGGCCTTCCGAGAATTAAGAGGGGCAATCGCTCTTGAGGGCGGCGCATGGCAGGGTTATGATCGTGGGACTCAGGAACAAGGTACGGGCCATGATCAATCGATGGAGCATCCTATCAGTACTCACACTCGCCTTCGGGGTAATAGTCATGTCGGGACAGGATCGTAACGCACGTAGCATCTCCGGCACACGTTCGCCGGTTCTCGCGCGCAACGGAATGATATGCGCTAGCCAGCCGCTGGCAGCGGCAGCCGGCTTGAGGATTCTGCAGGGGGGCGGCAATGCGGTGGATGCCGCGATAGCGGCCGCCGCTGTGTTGAACGTCGTCGAACCACTGATGACCGGTATCGGCGGCGATATGTTCGCGATGGTCTATTGGAGCAAGTCCGGAGAATTGATCGGCTTGAATGGCAGCGGCAGGTCTCCCTATGGCATGACGCTGGAGTATCTCCGGGAAAAGGGCTACACCGGCATGCCAACCGATGGTGTCGATACGATCACTGTGCCCGGAGCTGTCGATGGATGGGTTTCCCTTCTCGATAGATTCGGCACCCTAAAAATGGAGAAGGTCCTGGCCCCGGCGATCGAGTATGCTGAGAACGGATTCCCTGTGTCCGAAATCATCGCAAATCAGTGGGCTGAGCAGGCCGGAAAGCTCGCTAAAGATCCGTGGGCAGCGAAAACATATCTTCCTGACGGCAAGCCGCCGGCACACGGACAAATTGCCTACAACAAAAATCTTGCGGCGGTTTTCCGCCGGATCGCGGCAGACGGACGCAAGGCATTCTACGAAGGACCGATCGCAGCCAAAATTGTCGAGACAATTAAGGCCAAGGGAGGCGTGCTCAGCCTGAAGGACATGTCTGACCAGAAGTCCGATTGGGTCAAACCGATCAGCGTCGACTACAAGGGCTACGAGTTTTGCGAATTGCCTCCAAACGGCCAGGGATTGGCTGCCCTCGAAATGCTCAACATCCTGGAAGGGTACGAACTGAAGGCGTGGGGGCATAATTCAGCGGCGTACCTACACCACATGGTGGAGGCCAAGAAGCTGGCGTTTGCCGATCGGGATTACTACATCACTGACCCGGAATTCGCCAAGATCCCATTGGACAGGCTGTTGTCGAAAGGGTACGCGGCAGAGCGCAGAAAGCTCATCGATCCAAATCAGGCTCACGAAGAGTACTCGCATGGAGAATCGGAACAGAGCGACACGATCTATCTGACGGTGGTCGACAAAGACCACAATGCCGTGAGCTTCATTAACAGCCTGTACAGCGAGTTCGGATCCGGCATTGTCGCAGGCGACACGGGCATTTGCCTGCAGAACCGCGGATCAAGCTTCAAGCTGGACGCGGTCTCCAATAACCGCATCGAGCCCCACAAACGGCCCATGCACACGATCATTCCTGCCCTCGTCATGAAGGACCGCAGGCCCTACTTCAGCTTCGGCGTCATGGGCGGAGATAACCAGGCACAGGCGCAGGTCCAGGTTTTCCTAAACCTCGTCGAATTCGGAATGAACGTGCAAGAGGCCGGCGAAGCGCCCCGATTCCGACATACTGGAGGGCAGCTAGGCCTCGAGTCCGGGATCGGGCCACAGGTTCGCAGGCTGCTCACGCTGCTGGGGCACCATATTGTCGTTATGAACGACAGTTTCGGCGGATTTCAGGGTATTCTGATTGACCCTGTCACGGGCGTGCTCATGGGAGGAAGCGACCCCAGAAAAGACGGCTGTGCGATGGGTTGGTAGATCGATGGCCGCCAGGTTCCTCCCAATGGGTGAATGAACAGGGGAAGTGCGTCAAGAAACAAGAAATCTGGAGACAGCAGGTCGATCGTGCAAAACCACACTCCGCCGCGCGGGCCGCTCTCTAGTATTTGCGGATTAGTGTTCCAGGGCCTGGTGCGTTTGCGCAACCGCATGTACGACCTTTCCCTGCTTCCACAGGTGCGGCTGTCGCACCCTGTGATAAGCATCGGAAATCTGACAGTCGGCGGCAGCGGCAAGACTCCATTTGTAATTCACGTCGCGCGCACGATCTCACGAATGGGTGCTGTTCCGGCTCTTTTGAGCCGAGGCTATGGTCGAGAAGGAAAGGCGCCCATCATTTTGGCGCCCGGCGCTCGGATTCCGTCTCCTGCCCGCACTCTCGGGGACGAACCGGCACTTGTGCGCCGGCACGAAAGCCGCCTTTGGCTGGGAATCTGGAGCAAGCGCTATATCGCGGGACTCCAAATCTCGCGGCACGCGGAGCGGGTGTGCTTCCTGCTCGATGACGGTTTCCAGCATCGGCATCTCCGGCGCGACCTGGATCTGGTCGTCATTGACCGGACCCAACCACTGGAGGAGAATCGAATGTTGCCCGCGGGCACTATGCGGGAACCTGCTGCCGGACTGCGACGCGCTGACGTGGTGGTCATCAACGGCCAGTACCAAGGACATGGAGAAGATCCAATCGAATTGTTTGTCCACAGGATCGACCCAAGCCTTACCGTGTTTCACTGCCAACAGCGAATCGACCGTTTTGTGCGATTCTCAGCGTGGCAAAACCAGGATCCAGAGAGTGGGAGCCGCGGCCACCCTCCGTCTGCCTACCTCGTGGCTGCGATCGGAAATCCTGATCGCTTCCGCAAAGACGTCGAGGCGCTAGGCATAGCAATTGCGGGAACTCGCTTTTTTGGAGATCATTTTCGCCTCCGGGATAGCGATTGGGCCGACTGCATTCGCGAGGCGTGCGCACGCGGCGCCGCATCGGTCATCACAACCGAAAAGGACGCGATCAAACTGACGGAGGATCCCGGTCAGGAGTTGCTCGTGGCAGTTCAATCCACGCATCTGGAAGAACAAGACGAGTTTGAACGTAAGTTAGACGCGATATTCAGGAGATATTGGTGAAGGCGATTTACCCGGATCGTATCAAGACTCTGCTCGTGCGGGGAACCAATTGGGTCGGCGATGCCGTGATGTCTGTGCCGGCTCTCAGGGAGTTGCGGCGCAAGTTCGCAAACGCGCACATCGTCCTCCTCGTACGTCCATGGGTGAAAGACGTCTACGCAGCGACGGATTTTGTCGACGAGATCCTGGTGTACGACAAGGCAGGCAACCATCACGGTCTGAGCGGAATGCGCCGCCTGGTGCGTGAGCTGAAATCCAGGAAATTCGACATGGCGGTTTTGTTACAGAACGCCTTCGAAGCCGCATCGATTGCGTTTTTGGCACGCATTCCCATTCGTCTGGGGTATGCCCGCGATGCCAGAAGCTTGCTGCTCACGCACGCCATTCCCATCGATCCGACCGTGCATCGGTCGCACCAGGCATACTACTACCTCGGAATACTGTCAGGCGCGGGATTGCTTGACGAACATCCCTGGAAACAGAAAAACTATCACCTGGATTCGATCCGCCTCGGCGTCTGCGAGTCGGATGCGAGTGCCGCGCGCGAACTATTGCGTGCACGCGGCGTCGCAGGCGATGCTCCCATCGTAGGCATCAATCCCGGCGCCAGCTATGGCGGCGCCAAACGATGGCCGGCGCAACGGTTTGCAAGCGTGGCGGATGCCGTGGCAACTGAATTCGGAGCCTGCATCGTAATTTTCGGAGCGACCAAGGAGCTGCCGATCGCCCAGCAGGTCGCTGATGCCATGGCTTCACCCGCCGTCGTATTGGCGGGCATGACCACACTCGGTCAACTCATGGGCCTCATAAAGGAATGCCGGCTTTTCATCACCAATGACTCCGGTCCGATGCACCTGGCCGCCGCTCTCGGGGTTCCTCAGCTTGCGATCTTTGGATCGACCAGCGAAATCGCCACAGGTCCGCTCAGTGCATCCGCCCAGGTGATCAAGTGTCAGGTGGATTGCAACCCCTGCTTCCTAAGGGAGTGCCCGATAGATTTTCGATGTATGTTGGGGATCTCGGTCCAGGAGGTTGTAGCCGCCGCGCGCGCCCGGATGTCGCTCGCCGCATTTCATTCTGACGCGTCGGTTTGAAACCATCGCGGCCGGCACAGCTCGAGTCGGAAGCATCCCCCCGGACATCCCTGCTCTTGCAATCCCGGCCCGCGATGTTCTCCTGATGTGCCAAGGTAACTCAAGGTTCTCGGCACAGCTGTGACATACATCACAAAATTGGCGGATTGTGAATTGCCGAACATTTTTTAAAGGACGCGACAACGGTTAGACCAAAAACAGACGCCTCGATCGAGTTCTTTTTCATTGAGAGCCTATAGACGCTTTGCTAGAGTCTCTAATTTCGAGGGTCAAAATGAGGCCTGCGGTTTTCCTGGACCGGGACGGTACAATGAACGAAGAGGTCGGTTACATCAACCACATCGACCGGTTTCACGTCTTTCCCTGGACTGCCGACTCCGTTCTCAGGCTCAATCATGCCGGCATTCTGGCGATTCTGGTCACCAATCAGAGCGGCGTGGCCAGAGGGTACTTTCCAGAGGCTCTCGTCCAGGAAACACATTGTAGGCTGCAAGCGGAACTGGCACGCGGTGGGGCCAGTCTCGACGGCATTTATTACTGCCCCCACCTTCCGGACGGCAGAGTCGAAGCCTATCGCAAGACCTGTGTCTGCCGCAAGCCGTCCCCTGGCATGCTTCAGCGCGCCGCCCGGGAATTCGATATCGATCTGGGTTCAAGTTTCGTGATCGGCGACCGATATCAGGACTTGTCGATGGGTTTTGCGATGGGTGCACGGGGAGGATTGGTTATGACCGGGTACGGCCGAGGCGAATATCTGTACCACAAGGACTCGTGGCCCAGGAAGCCCGACTGTGTGGCTGCAAATCTTCTCGAGGCAGTCGACTGGGTGCTCAGAATCACCCTTGGTTCTGCTGAGCATAATGAGGGGCGTTAACCGCTATCCGGGGGCGTCTGGATAAAAACATGGTGAACTCCTTGCTGACACGCGATCGGCTTCTGCGCATCGTGGATACCTTCGCGACCCGCACCGTCGCCGTCTTCGGTGATCTGATTGCCGATCAGTTTCTTTATGGGCAGATCGAGCGTGTGTCGCGCGAGGCGCCCGTCCTGGTGCTGCAGTACAGGGACCTCGTATGCGTGCCAGGCGGAGCTGCGAATGCCGCGAATAATCTTTTGGACCTCGGCTGCCGCGTGCGGGTATTTGGGATCGTGGGTTGCGATGATAGCGGCGCCGGGTTGCTGACGGTGCTGGGTAACAAGGGCGCCGACGTGCGGCACGTCGTCAAGCTAAGATCCTATTCGACCCCGATCAAGACCAGAATTCTCGCAGGAGCGCACCATTCGTCCCCTCAACAGATCGTCCGGGTCGATAGAGAGGCCAGGCTGGATGGAGGACCCAGGGTTCCGTGGCGGAGAGTTCGGCCCTTGTTGCGCAAGCTCGATGGCATCATCATCAGCGACTACGGGTACGGCGCCGCTGACCCGTCGCTGGTGCGCGAAATCCGAGCGGCCGGGGTCCCCGCCGGGCTCCCGATGATCGTCGATTCGCGCTTTCGCATGGGGGAGTTTCGCGACATTACTTCCATGACACCCAACATTACGGAACTGGAAGCAGCCATCGGGAAAGCCCTTGGAGGAGACCAGCGTCTGCTGCATCAAATCGGACGGCAGGTATTGAAAAAACAACATCTGAGTTCGTTGCTTGTTACGCAGGGCCGTTTTGGCATGACGCTTTTGGAGCCGGGCAAGCCGCCCGTCCACATCCCAATCTACGGCACCGATGAAGTGGCGGATGTAACCGGCGCGGGTGATACGGTAATCGCGGCTTATACACTGGCACTTGCCTCGGGCGGATCTCCGGAGGATGCTGCCCGGCTTGCCAACTATGCTGGTGGGATCGTAGTCATGAAGCGAGGCACTGCCACAGTCAGCCGCGAGGAGTTGTATTCTGCGGTTCAACAAGACCTGTCTCGATGAGGCAGCGCTTTTCGGCAATCATGATCGACCCCAAGACAAAGATCAAGGGTATCGCAGAGATGCAACGACTTCGCGCAGATGCTCAGTCCAGCGGGCGCACTGTTGTTTTCAGCAATGGCTGCTTCGACCTCATCCATGTTGGGCACATACGGTACCTGCAGGCTGCAAAGTCCCTCGGCGACATCCTGCTTGTAGGAATCAACAGCAACGCCTCAGTACGAGCGCTCAAAGGACCCGGTCGGCCTCTTCAACCGCAGGAAGATCGTGCCGAGATCATCGCATCCCTGGAGTGCGTCGATTTTGTGACCATCTTTGAGGAAGAGACGGTTGCGAATCTCCTGCAAGTGCTGAGGCCCGATTTCCATTCCAAGGGAACCGATTACACGAGCGATACCGTTCCGGAGCGCGATGTGGCCCGATCCTATGGAGGCAGCGTGGCCATCGTCGGCGACGCCAAATCACACTCTTCACGCGATCTGATCCAAACAATCCTGGCGAAGATGCGCTGATGGCATACCGGCAGAGTATCTTGATCATCCGCTTGAGCTCGCTTGGCGATATTATTCATGCTCTTCCCGCCTTCGAGAGCTTGCGCAGCACGTTTCCCCAATCACGAATCGACTGGATGGTCGAACGGCGCCTGGCATATCTGCTTGGAGCTGTCGAAGGCATCGGCGAGACACTGCCGATCGACACTCGTTCCCTGCGGACGCACCCGAGCAGCGGACCGGAGTGGCGACGGCTCTGGGCGCCGATCGCCACCGCGCGCGCCCGCCGCTATGATCTTGTCATCGACTTTCAGGGATTGCTAAAAACAGCGTTGTTGGCACTCCTCTCCGGCGCGCGGGAACGTTTCGGTTTCTCAAAGGAACTCGTCCGCGAGCGCCCCGCTCACTGGTTTTATCACACAACCCTCAACCAGCCGGCGTCTGCCTACCATGTCGCCCGACTGAATCTTTTTCTTGCCGAGAAAGCCGGTGCCAGGCCGGGTGAACTGCGGGCGAATCTGCGCGCCAGCGAGAAGGATACGCAGGAAATCGAGAGACACCTCCTAGAAGAGCAACTTTCCGATTTCATTGTCATCAACCCAGGAGGAGGTTGGCCCACAAAACTCTGGAAACCGGCCAACTACGGTCTCCTGGCGGCAAGAATTGAAAAAGAGCTGGGTCACGGGGTCATCGTCACTACCGGACCGGGAGAGGAAACGCTATACAAGCAGATTGCGGAGAACTGCACGTCTATGCGCCCCGCTCATTATCAGGTTCCCTTTCTTCAACTGATTCCGCTCTTTAAGCGCGCACGCCTTCTGGTAGCGGGCGACACGGGCCCGCTGCACCTGGCCTGCGCCGTAGGCACTCCTGTGGTAGGTATTCTGGGCCCCACTTGTCCCGTCAGAAATGGCCCCTGGAACACAAACGACGAGGTCGTCGTCCGCCATTTGCCTTGCAGCTTCTGCAATGGAAGAACGTGTCCTACGGCCAACGAATGCATGGATATCTCTGTCGAAGAAGTGTTCGGCGCCGTCGTCCGGCGCTTGGAGCGAACGATGTGAAGATGCCGTATTCGCGAGAGCACAAAACCCGGGCAAGCTTCCCGCATGCGCGCCTGGCAGGAGTTCTGATCCTTGCTGCGGCAATGATTCAGGCTGCATGGTCCCAGTTCACCCCAAGGGACACGGTGCCGGCGCCATTTGCCTCCGGCGAGCGCTTGGTGTATCACGTCGAATGGACTCCACCTTTGTGGCTCTTCTTCCTGCCTGCAATGGAGGCAGGCGAAGCGACTCTCACTCTGGCCGGCGAGACGCAATACAAGGACAAAAAAGCACTCAAGATTATCTTTACTGCACGCTCCAGCGGCGCACTCGCAAGGTTCACCGGCAAGAACATAGATGATTCCTATGAATTTACGACTGATCCCGAGACCTTCTGCACCTATCGCGTGTCCGAAATGGAGCGCGAGGGAAAGCGCATGCGCGACATCGACGTTTTATACCTGCCCGACACCCGTCAGGTCCATATAAGGGAAGTCGATGTATCGGGCCCGATTCCAAGAGTACTTCGAGACAAGGACTACGACGAAATACCCCCAGATGTGAAGGACCTTTTCTCAGCCTTGTATGCCTTGCGACAAACGGATCTTGCCGTCAATTCGTCGCGCCAGGTGTTGGTCGCTTTTAATGAGCGCGTCAAGGAAGTCGAGATACGTGTGGAAAAGAGCGAGCAGGTCCATACTCCCGCAGGTAACTACAAGGCTTGGCAGGTGAGTACGGTTGCCGTCTTTGGCGGTCTGTTCAAGAATGGTGGCCAGTTTCGCATCTGGTTATCGGCAGACAACCGCAAGATTCCTGTCAAGTTTGAGGCCAAGATCAGTCTGGGAAAGGTCACGGGAAGCCTGATGAAGGCTCGCTTGATGGAAAACAACGCTAGGTATCGCTCTGCTGCGGATCACTGCTACGAGCTACTTAATCAATTACTTGAGCAATATCGACGTTTTTAAGTTTAATCAAACGCTTTATGGTCTCTGCACGACCAGCTCTCCCAAATGCTGGAGAGAAGATGAGTCCTGGAGGACTGGAGACGGCCATAAGCCGAATTTTGTTTCCCGGTTTTGCCGGGACGGCAATCATTCATCTGGTCTCTGGATCGCTCCAGAGATCAAGCGGTCCACCCAAAAGCACCGGACGGGCCATCCTTCATCCCTTGCGGGATCGCTTTTCTATTTGACCTTGCTCCGTGCGGGGTTTACCCTGCCATCATTGTTACCAATGACGCGGTGCGCTCTTACCGCACCTTTTCACCCTTACCCTCAAAAACGAAGGCGGTATGTTTTCTGTGGCACTTTCCGTAGGGTCGCCCCTCCCTCGCGTTACGAGGCGCACTGCCCTGTGGAGTTCGGACTTTCCTCGATCCTGAAATCAGGATCGCGATTGCCTGGCCGTCTCCAACGATCTATATCTTACGGCAAACAGTGACAAATTGCACGAGGGGACATCCTCGGCGCCCTTCCATCTATTTGGTCTTGCCGCTGGCGGCGGCTGGCTCCGGCTTTACCAGGCCGAGGAGCTGGCGCAGCAGGCCGTCCAGTTCAATCGCGATGTCATGGTGTTCACGGACGAACTGTTTTGCAGCTTCCCTGCCCTGGCCGAGGCGTTCATTCTTGTAGGAAAACCAGGAGCCGCTCTTGTCGATGAGTTTCCGATCGACGGCGAGATCGACCAAGTCCCCTTCATACGAGATTCCCTGGTTATACAAAAGGTCAAATTCGGCCTCGCGAAACGGCGGCGCCAGCTTGTTCTTGACAACTTTGGCGCGGGTGCGGTTTCCGACCACCTGGTCCCCCTCTTTGATGGAACCAATACGCCGGATATCGACTCGAATCGAAGAGTAGAACTTCAGAGCACGACCGCCTGACGTGGTTTCCGGATTGCCAAACATCACGCCGATCTTTTCTCGCATCTGATTGATGAAGATCAGGCAGGTGTCTGATTTGGAAACGATGGCGGTCAGTTTTCGCAGTGCCTGCGACATCAGCCTCGCCTGCAGCCCCGGCAGCGAGTCTCCCATCTCACCTTCGAGCTCGGCTTTCGGGACGAGCGCCGCCACCGAATCGACCACAAGGATGTCGATCGCGCCGCTGCGAACGAGGACTTCCGCGATCTCTAAAGCCTGTTCACCGCTGTCGGGCTGCGAGACCAGCAGTTCGTCGGTGTTGACGCCCAGCATCTTCGCATACTTTGCATCCATGGCATGCTCTGCGTCGATGAAGGCCGCTGCACCGCCCAGCTTCTGCGCCTGCGCGATTGCATGGAGCGCCACGGTGGTTTTGCCGCTCGATTCCGGGCCGAAAACCTCGACCACGCGCCCTTTGGGGAATCCTCCGATGCCGAGGGCAGCGTCGAACGAGATCGAGCCGGTCGAGATCGCCCTTACCCCTGAAGGATCAATGCGGTCGCCGAGACGCATGATCGAACCCTTCCCAAACTGCTTTTCGATCTGGGTCAAAGCAACTTCTATCGCCTTGTTCTTGTTGGTACGATCGTCCGCCATTAGGCTTTTCCTTCCTTTTCTCGATAATCATAGAAACCGCGGCCTGTTTTACGCCCGAGCAGGCCGGCATCCACCATTTTGATCAGGAGCGGGCAGGGCCGGTACTTCGGGTCGCCAAGGCCTTCATGCATCACGCGCAAGATGTCGAGGCACACGTCCAGCCCGATGAAATCGGCCAGCGTCAATGGTCCCATGGGATGATTCATGCCCAGCTTCATCACGGTATCGATGGCTTCGCGGGAGGCAACGCCTTCCATCAACGCAAACACGGCCTCGTTGATCATGGGAAGGAGGACCCGATTCGAGATAAAACCGGGATAATCGCGCACTTCCACGGGCGTCTTTCCAAGTGCGGCCGCGAGGTCCATGATTTGTCGGCAGGTGGCATCGGATGTCTCCAGCCCACGAATGATCTCTACGAGTTTCATGAGTGGGACCGGATTCATGAAGTGCATCCCGATGAAGCGATCCGGTCTCTTGGTTGCAGCAGCCAGTTTGGTAATGGAGATTGACGAGGTGTTGGTAGCCAGGATGGCATCCTGCTCGCAAATAGCATCCAGCTCCTGCAGGACCGCCCGCTTGATCGCGAAATTCTCATTCACTGCTTCGACAGCCAGGCCACACGTGGAAAAAGCCGATAATCCCGGAGCCGGTGATATCCGGCTCAAGGTCGAGTTACGATCCGGCACGGTAAGGCTGCCCTTTTGCACGAAGCGATCCAGGCTTTTCTCAATTGTCTTGAGAGCGCGCTCGAGAAGATCCTGGCGAACGTCCGACAGGTGCACTAGATAGCCGGCTTGAGCAAATACCTGAGCGATGCCGCTTCCCATCGTGCCCGATCCGACCACGCCGACAATCCCTATCTTTGCTGTTTCCATGATCCCTCTCCCACGAGCTACTCTGTTTGAATGGCAAACACTATATCTAACCCGCAATGGGTTCCGGTGAGCGAGAAATCTTACACCTCTGTCGATACCGCGCGCAACCTTCGAGATGCAATCCGGTTGCAATCCTGCTGCGCGCTCCCTAATATTTTGGGTGCTTTTCAAGGAGGAATCATGACGGCTGACAATTCGACTCGAGAAAAATGGGCGCTCATCCTGGGTGCTTCAAGCGGGTTTGGCGCAGCCGCGAGCCTTGCCTTGGCTCGCAGCGGCTATCATGTTTTCGGCGTGCATCTGGACAGGCGTGCCACGCTTGCAGCCGCCGAGCGGGTCCTTTCCGACATTCATGCCATGAACCAAAAGGCCATCTTTTTCAACGTGAATGCCGCGGATCCCATCAGGCGTGCCGAGGTCATTCAGCGTTGCCGCGAGGAGATCGGTGAACCATCGCGCGGCGGTTGCATCGAGGTTCTACTTCACTCCCTGGCATTCGGCACTCTAAAACCCTACATTTCCTCCGAAAGCGAAAAAGCCATTCGCACGGCCGATATGAATATGACACTCGACGTGATGGCGCACAGCCTGGTCTACTGGGTCCAGGATCTGTATACGACGGGTATGCTGAGAGAAGGTGCCAAGATCTTTGCCATGACCAGCGCCGGCGGACACCGCGTTTGGCCGGGCTATGGAGCCGTCTCTGCCGCGAAGGCTGCTCTCGAGGCTCACGTCAGGCAGTTGGCGGTTGAACTTGCACCCTACGGCATCAGCGCCAATGCATTGCGTGCGGGCGTGACCGACACACCGGCGGCACGGAAGATCCCCGGGAGCGACCGTATGTTTGCGCAAGCTCTCTCGTTTAATCCCGGGAAGCGCCTGACAACGCCCGACGATGTCGCTCGGACTATTGTCGCGCTGGTTTCCTGCGATTCGAACTGGATGACAGGGAATGTTCTCGGAATCGACGGCGGCGAGGACTTAGTGGGATAAGCTGTGCTCTCGGCAGCGCCTGAAGAAGGCCTGCGTCAGCGCAGCCCGAGCACCCCGCATTGTCTGTTGACTGGCCGCGCCCCGACTGATAGCATTACGGCCTCTGAGTGGAGACGGTTTATGCCGATGCAATGTTATTCTTGCGCAAAAAGCCCCGTGTTCGGACACACGGTTTCGCACGCGCACAACGTTCGTTCACGAAAGTTCTATCCCAACCTCCAAAGCGTTCGCATTGTGGAAAAGGGTGCGGTTAAGCGAGTTCGCGTTTGCACGCGTTGCCTGCGCTCCGGAAAAGTGACGAAGGCTTAACGCCCACATTTCATTGCACGGCGGAATCTTCGCAAAAAGGGGGCATTCCGATTTTCCAGTCTCGCGGCCGTTCTTTCCGCCCGGGAGTTGGAAAAGCGAAATGCCCCCTTCGTGCGATCAGGCTAGAGCAATCGCATCGATCTGAATCAAGACCCCTTTGGGGAGCCGGGACACCTCAACCGTTGCGCGTGCCGGCTTCGAGCTTCCAAGGAATTCCGCGTACACCTCGTTGAACTTCTGAAAATCGTCCAGATTGCTCAGAAATACGGTGGTCTTCACGATTTTGTCCATTCCACTTGCCCCCGCCGCCAGAATCGCGGAGAGGTTCCTCATGACCTGTCGCGTTTGCACCGCTATGTCCCCGCCTGACACTGAACTGGTCGCCGGATCAATCGGGATCTGTCCCGAAACGAAGATTAAACCACTAGCGCGAATTGCCTGTGAGTAAGGTCCAATCGGATCCGGGGCCTGCGCAGTCTTGATGATTTCTCGCATGAAGCACTCCTTTGAATCGGTTTCTATCGCCAACTGCGACGGGTCAGTAGTGAGCCTCTTCAGGAATCTTAGCCACGCGCGCCACATCGTCAATACCACGAATGCCCTTTAGCACCTTGATGATTTTCTGCAGATGTTTGATGTCATTGATTTCCACCGTCAAATCTACCGTCCCAAGGCCGCCTTCCCCCGTGGTTGAGCGTGACTCCCGTATGTTGGTCTTGAGATTCGAGATTGCCGACGTGATCTCGGCAAGGATGCCCTGGCGGTCCTCGATCGATATGGCGAGCCGGACCGTGAAAATCTCGTCGCCCTGAACATCGACCCATTCCACATCCGTCATGCGGTCCGACCCGAGGAAGTTGACAAGATTGGGACAGTTCGTGGTGTGTACGGAGATACCCTTCCCCCGCGTGATGTAGCCGACAATTTCATCCCCACGGATCGGGTTGCAGCACTTCGCACGGTACACGAGCAGGCCGTCCTGTCCTTTAACGGTGATCGGAGCCTCGCCTCTGCCGAGTACCTTCTTGACGACGGTGGCAATGGCAGACTTCTTTTCCTGGGTTTCCTCGGGAGGCGCAAGATCAGGAAAAAGTGATGCCAGAATATGACGCGGCGCAATCTTGCCAAAACCAACCGCGGGATACAGATCCTCCGCCTTCTGAATTCCGTGATCGGCCAACACTCGAGAAAGCTCGGGCATGCCCAGGATCTTTTTCCAACTGGTTTTGAACCTGCGGGCCTGCTTTTCGAGCAATTTCTTTCCAAGCTCCGCGGCATCCTCCCTCTCCTGCTGATTGACCCAGTGCCGGATTCGATTACGGGCGCGCGCTGTCTTGACGAAGGCCAGCCAGTCCCTGTTCGGTCCTGCGTCTTTGGAGGTCAGAATCTCGACGATTTCGCCGTTCTTCAGTTTGTGTCGAAGCGGCATGATCCGGCTATTGACCTTTGCCCCGACGCAGTGATGCCCCACCTGGGTGTGAATGGCGTAGGCGAAGTCGACCGGAGTAGCGCCGCGTGGCAGGGTGATAACCTCACCCATGGGCGTAAAGCAATAGACCTCATCCGGGTAAAGATCGACCTTGAGGCTGCTGAGAAACTCGCGAGGATCACTGATCTCGTTTTGGGAATCAATCAGCTGCCTGAGCCATTGGATTTGGTCTTCGCCCTCCACGACACCCAGTTTCCCTTCCTTATATTTCCAGTGGGCCGCGATGCCGAACTCCGCGATTCTATGCATCTCCTGGGTACGGATCTGGATTTCGAACGGCTGCCCGTTCTTCCCAACCACCGAAGTGTGCAGGGACTGATAGAGGTTGGGACGGGGGATGGCAATATAGTCCTTGATCCGTCCGGGAACAGGTTTCCACAGATTGTGCAGGATTCCCAGTATCGTATAGCAGTTCTTGACCGTGTCGGTGATGACGCGAATCGCAATGAAGTCGAAGACCTCATCAATGCTGATTTTCTGGACGCGCATCTTATTGTAGACCCCATAAATCCTCTTGATGCGGCTCTCCAGGCGTGCCGGAATGTTGTACTCCGCCAGTTCGCTGGCGATGGCTTTCTTGGTTTCATGCATGAAATCCTGACTGACCGCACGACGCGCTTCGATCAGAGACACGGTGTTCTGATACGCGACCGGATCGAGGAAGCTGAATGCCAGGTCTTCCAGTTCTCCTCGAATGAGACCCATGCCCAGGCGGTGTGCCAGCGGCACATAGATGTCCAGCGTCTCCCGCGATATGCGTTCGCGCCGCTCCGGGGGTAGATACTGCAGGGTGCGCATATTGTGGAGACGGTCGGCCAGCTTTACAAACAGCACGCGGATGTCCCCCACCATGGCAAGCAGCATTTTCCGGAAGTTTTCGGCCTGTTTCTCGTGCCGGGAGCTGAAGTAGACCTGCGATATTTTGGTGACCCCGTCGACAATCTGGTAAACCTCGTCTCCAAACTGGCGGCGCAATTCTTCAGGAGATATGAGGGTGTCTTCCAGAACGTCGTGAAGCAAACCGGAAGTGACGGTCACCGCGTCCATCTTGAGTTCGGCAAGAATGTTCGCGACTTCAAGGGGATGCGTCAGATAAGGCTCGCCATTCATCCGCAATTGCCCTTTGTGGAACTTTGCGGATACGACATAGCCGCGCTGAACCAACTCCAGAGCCTCGGGGTGATAGCGCAGCACCTTCTCAGCAAGGTCCTCGAAGCGGATCATAGTCATACAGATCGTTCTAACGACTTATTATAGAGGAAAAGGAGCAGGCAGGGAATGGGGTACGCCTGCCCTCCACACGGGCTTTCATGGCGTACCCCAGCAGGAATCATCGGAAGCACAGCGGCTTCCAAGGCAAGCAAAGTTGATACGGCGAAGGGCTATTTTCCAGGAGCAAGTTTCTTGGGTTTCTTGGCCTCTTCCTCCGCCGCCCTGAGGTGCATTGTCAGCGCCTTCTGCGAGATGAGATCCGCATTACGAATCAACTCGGCTCTGGCCTTGGCATCCTTTTCAAACTTGGCTTTTTCTCGCCAGAGGAGATTCTCGTAATCCATGGCGTCAAAATAGTCAGGCCTGATTTTCAGGGCCTTTTCGATGCAATCCAACCCCTCCTGGATATCGCTGAGCGTTTTCTGCTTATCTTCCGTCGTGAGGAATTCTACGTTTTCTCCTTGAATGCCGGTCTTCTTGTAGGAGTCGTTGTAGTCGATCACGGCGACTCGATAGAGCGATTCTGCGTTGGTCGGATCGATTGCTTGAATTTTTCCACACCACTTCTTCGATTCCGCGGAATTGTCGAGCTGATAGTAAAGGCTGGCGATGCTCAGCATCGCATTAATACTTCTGGGCTCAGTCTCCAGGATGCTCTCAAAAGTCTTGATGGCTTTATTGGCCATCTCCGTGCTCTTTGGATCCGGAGAGCCCGGCACGAATTGCGATGTATACGAAGTGGCCAAATACATCTTGGCGACATTAAACTCGGGGTCGAGCGCAATGGAATCTTCGAACAGTTTAGCGGCCTCCTCGTACTTCTGCTCCGCGAACGCCTTGACGCCCTTGTTGAGCTTATCGCGAGCGCGGAGTTTCGTGACGAAGCCGCAGCCCGAAAGGGGTATCATCGCCGCAAGTGCAAAAATAACAAGCCACTTCTTGTTGACCCTCATTATGGCCTCCAGACAATTTCAGTAATAGCGCGAAGCGGACCGATTGCTCGCCTATCGCAGTTCGGTGAGAAGCCCCACATCAAGCACGCCCGCGCCTTTCGCGATGTCGATGATCTTGACGACATCTCCGTAAGGCAGCTTGGCGCTCGCGCTGATAAACATGTTCTTGTTTGCCCGGGCGCTATAAATATCGCGGAGCTTTGATCCCAATTCTATGATGGAGGTAGGCTCCTGATTAATAGCCAGCTGAGCAGTTTCCGACATCGATACCACGATCACGTCCGCAGGTGGAGGCGTCTTGTTGCCCTCATCTTGAGCAGGTTGTGGCACCTTGACCTCAAGGTCCTGCTGCCGAACCGGGGTAATGACCATAAAGATAATGAGAAGCACGAGCAGGATATCGATGTAGGGAGTGATATTAATATCCGACTTCGGGCCTTTGTTGATACCAACCGCCATTGACATGGAAGAACACTTCCTTTCTGCCAGCCGTTAAAACTACGGTCCCGCACATAACCCACTGGTGGATACGACACAGCCGATAGGGCCAGCACAAGCAGCAAGCATTCGGCGTGCCGATTGCGAAGAGCCAGCCGGCCCAAGAAAAACTGCTGCGCCGTGGTGACGAAAGCACCACCGCGCGATTCCCACGAGAGGCTTACTCCAGGAGCCGCCGGCGCAGCTGCTATTTTTCTTTTTCCGTCATTAGGCCGATTCGTTCGACACCGGTTTTGCGGCACTCGTTTACGACCTCAACGACGCGCCCATAGAGTACGGCCGTGTCGGCCTTCAAGTACATGACCTTATTGATCTCGCCGCCGCCAAAGCGCTTGGTCAGAGCATCCAGCAGGGCAGATTCCGTTGTCTGGTTCTTTCCCAGATACACGCGCCCCTGCCGGTCTAAGGCCACCACAACAGCCTCTTTCGAGTCCGCATCTGGCGCCTCCAGCGGGAACTTGGCTTTGGGAAGATTCACGCTGATTCCCTGCTGGAGCAACGGCGTGGTGATCATGAAGATGATCAACAACACCAGCATAATGTCAGCCATTGGCGTGACATTGATGTCGCTGGTTACCTTGCCCGTAGATATATGTTTAGCCACCGATCTGACCCCGCTTCTTAAGGAAGTAATCGATCAATTCGGAAGACGAGTTGTCCATCTCGATCGTAAAGGTCTCGATCCGGTTCGTGAAGGCGTTATAAGCCCACACCGCAGGAACCGCGACGAACAGACCGAATGCCGTCGTCACCAACGCTTCCGCGATACCGCCGGCCACAGCTGCGATTCCAGCGGTTTCCTCGGTCTTCATCCCCTGGAAAGCGTTGATGATACCGACCGTCGTTCCGAACAATCCTACGAACGGTGCGGTGGAACCAATCGTCGCCAAACCACCCAAACCTCGCTTCAGATCGGAAATCCCGATGGCTGTTGCGCGATCCAAGGCTCTCTTGGCAGATTCAATGGTCTCGCCCGGAATCTCTTTGCTTTTGGCGTGAGCCTGCAGCTCATGAAGCCCGGAGATCAGAACCTTCGCGAGATGGCTCTTGTTATTCTGCTCGCCAAGAGCGATCGCTTCCTCGATTTTGCCTTCCTTCAGGCACTCGGCAACCGCAGGGGTGAAAACGCGCGACTGATTGCGCGCCTGACGATACGTAAGCCATCTCTCGATCATGATGCTGATCGAATAGGCCGACATGATAGCAAGGATGCCTACCACGAATTTGGCAACCACGCCCATGGAACTCCACAGTTCGACTATGTTAATTCCCATCGATTTCCTCTAACCTCCAAGTGGGTTATTTGCTAAGTTTGAATTCCACCGTCACAGTAGCAACAACCGGGACGGGCTCTCCATTCAAAAGGGTAGGTGAATACTTCCATTGTTTCACGGCATCGATTGCGGCCTGCTCGAGCAGAGGATGACTCCGGAGCACACGAACGTTGATGACGTTCCCCTCCTCATCCACGTTGACTTCGAGTATGACGGTCGCCTCCACACGTGCGCGTTTTGCGAGTTCGGGATAGACCGGTAGAACTTTCCGGATAATCTTGGATTCCTGGACCTGCCCTCCCACGCGCACAGGATCGATTTTCTTGGGACGCGGTGGCGGCGGCGGTGGCGGCGGCGGTGCTCCACCCAGCAACCCGCTGGCGACCCCTCCGACACTCCCGACAGTTCCGCCTACGATTCCTCCGGCCACTCCGCCGATAACACCGCTGACTCCAACCACCGGCGGTTCATCTACTGGTGGCGGAATTTCCTTCGGTATCTCGGTCGGCGCCACGAATTTCGTCGGATCCACCTGGACCTTCTGAACCTGAACGACCCTGTTTTGTGAGGGCGGTGGCGGCGGAGGTGGTGGTGGCGGTGGCGGCGGCGGCGGCGCGATCAAAAACGTCAACAGCTCGCCTTCCGGAAGCACGTTGAAAAATACCAACGGCAAAATCACAATCACAATGACTACGATCACGTGCGCCACAAGGGAAATCACGAGCGTCAGTAGACGTCTCGTTAGATCCTTGCCAGTGGTCTGATCTAAAGTTTCAAACATTGTTTCTCCCGTATACTGCCCTCGGGCCATAGATTGGGGTTTATACGCGGTGCCGATCGGAAGCGCGATCTTAATATCGGCCTGTAAAAACTGTCAAGAAGATTCTGCCCGCGTGCGCCTCAATCTCAGACCCTGCAGAGAGCTCCTCGAAATGCGCGGATCTTACGCGCCTTTTTCACGGTTTAGGCCGCCCTGGTCTTCGCCTTCAACTCCGCCGTCCGGTACCACCACTCGACGATCGGCGAGGCGATGGCGATGCTCGAATACGTGCCTATGATAATCCCTACGGTCAGGGCAAACGAGAAGCCGCTTAACACTTCCCCGCCGAAAACGAGAAGTGCAAACACGGACAAAAACGTCATCCCTGAAGTCATGATAGTCCGGGAGAGCGTCTGATTGATACTCAGGTTGAGCACACGCGTGAGCGATTCCTTGCGCATCGTCCTGAGGTTCTCTCGGACGCGGTCGAAAACCACGATGGTGTCGTTGACCGAATAACCGGTCAGCGTCAAGAGCGCCGCGATGACGGTCAAGGAAATTTCCTTCTGGGTCAGCGCGAACAGCCCCAACGTAATCAATATGTCATGAAAGAGCGCAACGATGGCGCCCACTCCATAAATTGGTTTGAATCGAAACCCGATATAAACCAGCATTCCCAGAAACGAGAGACTGACAGCCAGCGCCGCACGATTCCGCAAGTCGGAACCTACAACCGCCCCCACGCTGTGGTTGCCGGGCACCGCAAATGGTCCGGCATAGAACGTCTTCGACATGCTCGCCTGGACAGCGGAACTCACACCAGACACGCTCCTCAGATTGTCCAGCGAGCCAACGATGCCTCCGCCAATTTTGTCGCGGTAGTTGATCATGGCGGCTGCCAGATCGCGGTAATGCGTCTGTATCTCTTGTGCGGATTTGCCCTGGCTCGCCCAATTGTCAGGATCGGTATCCAACAAATTCTTTGCGAGTGTCTCCGTGCCGACATTATTGAAATCAATCAGGCTGGAGCCTATGTGCTCGGGATCGAAGGTCTGCTTCAGCAACGTCTGCAGCTGCTTTCGTCCCGCATCAGCATTCTGGCCACCCGCAAAGACCTGCTGCATGCGAACGATCACGGCGTTATCCGCCAGGTTGCCGTAGCGTTGGATAATGCTGCTGCCGACTGCCTCCGGCTTCAGCGCCTTGCGGATCTGATCCATATCCGGGCTCTGGTTAAACTTGAGGTTTACCACGGTGCCGCCCTTGAAATCGATTCCTAACGCGAGCCCTCCGTGGACGAAGTAGCCGACTACGCCCAGAGCGAGCAGAAACCATGAGAACCCGAAGAAGTACCACTTCTTGCCCAACCAGTCGACTGAGACATTTTTAAGGATTTCCACTCACGACTCCAAGTATTTTTCCGGAGTGCCAGTATTCTCAACCGGCCAGTCGCTCGACTCTCGCCCGTTGATTGGACCCCGTTTCGATTTGCAA
This sequence comes from Acidobacteriota bacterium, assembly GCA_050011535.1. Taxonomy (GTDB): domain Bacteria; phylum Acidobacteriota; class UBA6911; order UBA6911; family UBA6911; genus JAFNAG01. The sequence goes on along the minus strand of JBEKIX010000002.1, from coordinate 32,158 downwards.
GTTCCGTTAAATTGACAAGGATTCCAATTTTCTCCGACTCAGCGTCAAATCGAACAACCGGTGAGACACATAGACTGCCGTGAACATGTTCGCCAGCAGGCCCACAGTAAGGGTAATGGCAAATCCGCGGATCGGTCCGGTGCCAAACTGAAAAAGGAATGCGGCGGCGATCAGCGACGTCAGATGCGTGTCGAAAATGGTCCAAAACACTTTCCCGAATCCAGTGTCGACCGCAGCCCGAATCGTTTTCCCGTTACGAATCTCCTCGCGGATTCTCTCAAAAATCAGGATGTTCGAATCCACCGCCATCCCTATGGTCAGAATTACGCCCGCGATGCCGGGGAGCGTCAGCGTCGCGCCCACCACGCCCATGAATCCCAACAGAATGACCAGGTTTCCAATCAGGCAGTAGACCGCGTTCAAGCCCGAATGCTTATAGTAGATCAGCATTCCGATGATCACGAGCCCGAACCCGATGATCGCCGCCGTGATACCGGCGCGGATCGAATCATTCCCGAGCGAGGCTCCGACCACGTGTTGTTCCTGGATCACGAGCGATGCCGGCAGAGCGCCTGTTCTCAGCAGCATGGCCAGATCTTCCGCCGACTGTACGGTGAAGTTGCCGCCGCTGATTTGCCCGCGCTCATCGATGCGTCCTTGAATTATGGGCGCGGACGATACCTGGCCGTCCATCACGATCGCGAGCCGATCCCCAAGGTGCTGCTCCGTGGCGCGCCCGAAGATCCTGGCGCCATTAGCCGTAAGAAAGAAATCCACGTCCGGGCGTCCGTTATTGTCCGCACTGCGCCTCGCGTTTTTCAAATCCTTTCCGGTGATCGTTGGAACGGAGTCGAGTACCAGGTACTGTTCAGTATTCGTGTCGCCGCTATCCCCATGGAAAGCGAGAATCTGATAGCCTTCGGGAATCTTGCCGCCGTTGGCCTGAATCGCTGCTTCCAGCGATGGGAACGGGCCCCCGTTGTCCTTTTTGACCATGCAGAGGGTCAGCTGTGCGGTGTCCTGAAGGAGATCCTTGACGCGATCAAAATCATCAACCCCTGGAAGTTCCACAATGATTTCGTCGTCGACCTGACTCCCGCTGCCGCCATAAATCTGTGTCATAGGCTCGGTGACGCCGAGAGCATTCACCCTGCGCTCTATGGTCGCCTTGGCCTGTTCAACCGTGGATACCTCCATGCTGTGCACCACGGAAGGCATCATGGTCAGGACGAAATCGGTCTTGCCGTTCACAATGGAACCGCTGATGTTGTACTTGCCGGCGCAAAACGGAGTCAAATAGTTACGTACGTCCTTATCCTGAGACGTGTCGACTCCCTTGATTTCTACGATGAGCCCGTTGTTCCCCTTCTTAGACGATTCGAACGCAATTTTCTTGTCGCGCAAATCGTTCGCGATGTGCTCGGCGTCCTGGGACAATTCCTGATTCAAAGCGTCCGCGGTCACTACCTGCAGCACCAGATGCATGCCGCCCTTCAGGTCCAATCCCAGGTTGATGCGCGAGAAAATCCCGCCGCCCGGTTTCGGAGTTACGAACAGGTAGATCGAGACCACCATGATCGCCAAAATAAACAGAAACTTCCATCTGAGATTCTTTTGCATAACAGTACCTAACCTCGGATTCTAGAGGGCTGCTTCCGGGGATACGGCAGGCCGGCAGTGGAGCGCACTAGCTGCCCGTTGAGGAATCGTCCGGCGCCTGCAACCCTGAAACCGCGCTTTTGGCGACTTCAATCTTCACCTGGTCGGCAACTTTGAGGATCAGGGTTTTATCCTTCACCCCGGCGACGACTCCATAAATGCCCGAACTCGTAATCACCTTGTCGCCGTTTCGGAGCTCGCCGATCATCGCCTCGAGTTTCTTTTGTCTTTTCCGCATAGGCATGAAAATAAGGAGGTAAAAGATCACGGCGATGATCAAAACCGGCGCGAACGAAATTAGAATATCCGTGGGGGCAGCTTGCTGCTGCGCTATCGTTACCCATTCCATTTGGCTATTGAGTACCTCCCAGTAGCGGTGACTTCACTGCTCCCGTTTTGAAGGATTATCCGGTTGGATCTGAGATCCCCATCAACCGTGGACATAACCTGCCGGGACCCTCGAACTCATTCGGGACGTTTCTCCAGTGACTCCAGCCATTTGCCCAAGGAATCAGACCGAATAAAATCCCTTATTTTACTCATGGTGTCAAGATAAAAGGTCACATTATGAACGGTATTGAGAATCGCGGACAGGTATTCTCCTGCCATGAACAAGTGCCGCAGGTAGGCTCGCGAATAGCGGCGGCATGTCAGACAGGGACAATTTGCATCCAAGGGCCTTTCATCTAAGGCATAGGCGGCGTTTTTGATCAGGATCCTTCCCTCGCTCGTAAAAAGGCAACCATTTCGCGCATTACGCGTGGGTAGGACACAATCGAACATATCCACGCCCAGGGCGACACAGCGGAGCAGGTCCTCAGGCGTTCCCACACCCATCAGATAGCGGGGCCGGTCTTCCGGCATTCCTAGGATCGTGGCTGCAATGACTTCCATCATCACGTCCTTTGGCTCTCCAACGCTGAGCCCTCCGATCGCCAGACCGTCGAAGCCCGTGCCGAGCAGAGCATCGGTCGAGGTCCGCCGCAATTCCGGGAATACACCGCCCTGAATGATTCCGAAGATGCCCCCGGGTACCACCGCCTCGCTTCCCCACCGTTCCGCGCAACGCGCAGCCCAGCGCATCGAAAGGAGCATAGACTTCTCCGCATCCGCTCGCGAGCACGGATACGGCGTGCATTCATCGAACGCCATGACGATGTCCGAACCCAAGGCAAGCTGGATCTCAATGGATTTCTCAGGACTCAGAAAATGTCGGCTGCCGTCCAGATGAGACTTAAAGTGGACGCCTTCTTCACTAATCCTCCGCAGCTCTCGATGGCTGAAGACTTGGAAGCCTCCCGAATCCGTCAGAATCCCATGATCCCAGGACATGAAGCGGTGCAGGCCTCCCAGCTTGGCGATGCCTTCGTGACCGGGTCGCAAGTACAGGTGGTACGTGTTCGCCAGCACGATGCCGCAGTTCATCGCCTCCAGCCACTCATGCGGAAGTGCTTTCACGGTTGCCGCGGTTCCAACGGGCATAAACACCGGGGTCTCCACATCACCGTGTGCGGTGTGAAGCATTCCCAAGCGTGCCGCCGAACTTTTATCTTTCCGCAGAACTTCGAATCCGAACATTTACGAACCCCAGATCACCAACCTCAGACATCCAGCTTCGGACCTCGGCGCGGTCGTCCGAAGCAAGATCATAGCATGCCTTCTGGTTGACTCGCGCATCCACACAGGGCCCTCTCCGAGGCCCCAATTACGTGGTAATCTGTTTCCCGCCGATCCATTTCCTCCGCAAATGCGCCGTGCCGACTGTCGGATCGGCGGAGTCCGATGTCTGGTATAGTACATATATGAAGGTCGGCATTGTCGGCGCGCGCCTCGCCGGCTCCTACGCAGCTATGCTTCTATCTCGACTGGGACATGAAGTCCTTTTGCTCGACCCCTCCACAGGCGGCGAGAAGGCGTGCGGGGGCGGCATCACCGCCAAGGCTCATCTCACGATGTCGTGTCTGAAGGAGACAAGGCTGCCGTACAGCGAGATTCGAACCGTCGAACTGACAACATCACAGGGTCACTCCGCCGCATTGCCGCTCCGCCATCCCATTCAGATCTTTTCGCGCGCCGCGCTGGACGGAGCTTTGCGCACGCAGGCTCTTCAAGCCGGTGCCCGCTTCCTACCCGAACGGGCCCTGCGATTCGCATCAAACGGAAATGGCTGGGCGATCGAGGTTTCCTCGGGAACAACGCATGAAGTCGATTTTCTGGTAGGCGCGGACGGCGCTTCTAGTTCCGTACGAGCAGCCGTTTCCAGCAAGCTGGCCACAGAGGATCTTTCTCTGGCGCTGGGATACTATCTGCCCGGCATCTATCATCCCGACAAGGTCGTGGTTGTTTTTCAGGAACAGGGCTTTCACGGCTACCTCTGGTCCTTTCCGAGAGTGGATCACGCCTCGATCGGCATCGTCCGCCGCCTGGCCGATGCCCGGGCCACCGACCTGCGCCGCAGAGTGGCGGAGTTCATTCTGATGCGTTACCCCTCCGCGTCCTTTGCCGATATGCAGTTTTACGCGGCGCGCGTGCCCTGCCTCCGCCGCCGCACCCTCGCCAGCCAACGCGTCTGCGGCCGCAACTGGGCGCTGTTGGGAGATGCCGCGGGTTTTGCGAATGCGATCACAGCTGAAGGTATTTTTTTTGCGCTCAGATCGGCGGAGATCCTCGGCGAGGCGGTACAGTCAGGGGAACCCGCATCCTATGGGCAAAGGTGCAGGCTCGACTTTGGGGTCGATCTTGATCTTGCTGCCGCGTGGCGCGAAAGGTTTTACAGCGGAACCATTTTTCGCGATTCGCTTACGCGCCGTGCCATTCAGATGATCGAACGGAGCTCAACAGTGCGCCGCATTAGCGACGGGCTGATCTCTGGACGCCAAACGTATGCCCAACTTCGAGCACGATTGCTCTCCCGCAGCCCGCTCATTCTCGCGGAAACTTTAGGCGCCACGATCTTCAGGCACTGGCATTAAGGGCCTGTCATCGAATAACGTTTGCACTGTTCATTGACAAGACCCAACTGACCCTGCCCTATGGCCCGCCCATCTGTATCCAATAGATAGAGCTGTTGTCAGCAAGAAAGACGTCATTGCCATCCAGTGCCAGTCCAACCAACATAGGACCTGCGATGTAGTGAATCAGCTCCTTTCGCTTCAAGGAACAACGAAAGATGCCCTTTTTCCCGCTATAAGCAGTGGCAAGCCACAAATTTCCATCATGGCCGACGGCTAGTCCTTGCGGCCGAGCCAACCCTTCCAACAAAATCGAGACCTCTCCCTTGCGCGTGATCCGATACACAGGGTCCCGAATCGCCACTGTCGGACCGGTCACGTACAGATTGTCGTTGCGATCAAAGGCGAGGTGGAAAGCAGATACGCTGGGCGGAATGGCCGCAAACTCCTCATGCGATCCAGTCGAACCAATCCGAACGATCTTGCCCGTGCGGTCGCCCACATAGAGCCGTTCTTCGGCATCGAAAGCAATTCCACAAGGGACACCAAGATCTTCCGCGACCACTTCCAGTTTCTGAAAGTCGGTGTAGCGCAAAACTGTGCCGTCAGCGCGGCTCGATATGTATAGCTGCCCGCTCGGACTGAACGCCAGGCCCGTGGGATTCATGATTTCACAGGCAAACGCCGTCACCTCTCCACTCTTTGACACCTTCATTAAAGATCGGGGAGACCGTTGTCCACGCGCTCCGCTAATTGTGGTGATGATTGCGCCATCCACGCCCACCACCGGATTTGCGACCGGATGCAGTCCGGATGCCAGGCGGGCGCCTAAAATTAGTGGAAACATGGCGGATTTTGCACCGTTGACGCTCAGGGCGACCCCCGGGCCCTGGACGCCTTCGGGCACCTTCACAATGACGCGTTCCTCGGAGGCCGAAACTATATCTGCCTCAGTCGTGCCGAACAAAACCTTGGATACCGATGGAAGGCCCGGCTTGAATCCGCTGCATTGAATCGAGATTTCGCCGCCGGGAATCCCAATTGCGGGGGTGACTGCACGAATCGAAAGTTCCTGCGATCTCATAGCAAAGAAGGTACGTCATTTCCACATGGAAGATCAAGCCGCGAACTCTCGCCTCCGCGGTTAAGGCGCTCCAAGCGACGGCAAGAAACAGACGGCAGGCTGGTAAACGTCAGGCACGCGAAAGTTCGGGTCGGGCTCGATTGTCCAGGTCTACGTTCAGGTCCAGGTCAAAGTCCACGCGCGGTAGCGATCCTATGTTAGGGTCTGTGGGCGTTGACACTCCTCCGCGGTGAAAATATGATTACTTGTTTGGACGATTCCCGTTTTTCGAATAGGAGAGCAAGCACTTGGCCGCTGAAAACAACGGCGCAATCGTAGTTTTGGGCGCCAGAGTCCATAATTTGAAAAACATCACGGTCGAGCTCCCTCTCAATTCTCTGACCGTGGTTACCGGCGTTTCAGGCAGCGGCAAGAGCAGTCTGGCATTCGATACTATCTATGCCGAGGGCCAGCGTCGCTATGTGGCCTCCCTTTCGGCGTATGCCCGCCAGTTCCTCGAACGCATCGACCGGCCCGATGTCGACGACATTGTCGGAATATGCCCCGCGCTCGCCATTCGCCAAAAGAGCTATACGCGCAATCCGCGATCGACGGTCGGGACCGTTACGGAGATCAATGATTATCTACGACTGCTCTATGCGCGCATCGGGGTCACCCATTGCCACAGCTGCGGCCGGGTCGTTGAGAAGGACACTCCTGAAAAGATCGGTGATTTCGTGATGTCGCTGCCGCGCGGAATGCGTATCTATGTTTGCATGCCGTTGTCCGTCCCGGCCGCATCTGCCGCCTCGGAAATCTCCCATCGAAGAGGATCCAGGAAATCCTCCCCGGCATCAGGCGCGAATCAGCAGGAGTCCCGGGTTGCCGGTCTCGCTACCATCCTGCCCGGACTTCAGCAGCAGGGGTTTTTGCGTCTTCTGATTGGGAGCGACGTCGTCGATCTGTCCAACGCGGTCGAAACTTTGCGCAGGAATCCCGGTGCCGACGTTCATATCGTCGTCGACCGGCTGGTGGTTGAGGATGACGTGCGTGGCAGGCTCCTGGATTCGGTCGAGCTGTGTGGCCGCGAGTCGGAAGGACGCATTGAATTATTGCTGCTGTCTGAGCCGCAGGAGGATGAGGAGCGGAATTTTGCGAATTCCTATTCTCAGATTCGCTGGGTACGACATCCTGCCGGCAGACTGGTCAAATTCAGCGAACGCTTCGAATGTCAATTATGCGGCCTATCTTATGAAGAACCGGAGCCAAGGCTTTTCTCCTTCAACAATCCCTATGGAGCCTGCTCGGAGTGCCAGGGTTTCGGCAATACGGTGACCCTCGATCTCGACCTGGTCGTTCCGGACAAATCCAAAAGCCTCGCCCAGGGTGCTGTCGCCCCCTGGATGAAGCCGCGTTATCGGGGCATACAGAACCGCTTTTTGAACTTTGCCCTCACTTCGGGCATCGACGTCAATCTCCCCTGGGAGCTGTTGCCCCCGGAGCACCGTGAGCTTGTGATCAACGGCAAAGGAGGATTTCCGGGAATTCGCGGGTTTTTTGCTTATCTCGAACGCAAGAAATACAAGATGCACGTGCGTATCTTCATCAGCCGCTATCGCGGCTATGCGCTCTGTCCGAGTTGCGGCGGCGACCGATTGCGCCGTGAGGCGCGCGACGTTTCGCTCGAGGGAAAAGGAATTGCTGAAGTAGCCCGCATGACCGTCGGCGAGAGCGCACAGTTCTTCCGCCGACTATCCCTCTCACCGCAGGTACTGGCAATATCCAACAAGATCCTCGAGGAGATCCGCTATCGCCTGGACCTGCTTGTTCGCGTAGGACTCGACTACCTCACGCTGGACCGGCTTTCTTCCACGCTCTCTGGAGGTGAATCCCAGCGCATTCAACTTGCAACGTCTTTGGGATCCATGCTGGTTGGCGCCCTTTACGTCCTTGACGAGCCGAGCATCGGATTACATCCGCGCGACAGCAGACGCCTCATCGAGATCCTGGAAAATCTGAAGTCCCTGGGCAACACCGTCCTGGTGGTCGAACATGATCGCGAGATCATGAGCGCCGCCGATCACGTCATCGATCTCGGACCGCGCGCCGGGGAGAATGGCGGTGAGGTGATCTACCAAGGTTCCTACCAGGGTTTGTGCCGGTCCGATACCTCTCTTACCGGCCGCTATCTCAAGGGGGCGCTGAAGATTCCAACACCGATTTTCCGCCGCCGCCCGAATGGCCGGTATCTCGAGATCACCAATGCACACAAGCACAACCTCAAGAATCTGAACGTGCGGATCCCGTTGGGCATTTTCGCCTGCATCACCGGGGTGAGCGGCAGCGGTAAGTCCACTCTCGTCCACGATGTGCTCTATGCCGCCGTCAAGAAGGAACGGGGACGCGCGTCGGAAGGCCAGCAAGGGTACGACACGCTTCGAGGAGCCGAACTGATCAGCGATGCCGTACTGGTCGATCAGTCGCCGATTGGCAGGACACCGCGGTCGAACCCCGTCACCTATATTAAAGCTTTCGATGCCATCCGCCAGATCTTTGCCGGCACGCGTGATGCTTACGCCCGCAACCTGCAGCCTGGCCATTTCTCCTTCAACTTGAAGGGCGGCCGTTGCGAAACTTGCCAGGGAAGCGGAACCATTACGGTCGAGATGCAGTTTCTCGCCGACGTGGAACTCACCTGCGAGGAATGCAAAGGAACGCGCTACAAGAGCCTGATTCTCGAGGTCAGATACAAAGGAAAAAACATCGCCGAAGTGCTCAATCTTACGGTACACGAAGCCCTTCAGTTCTTTGCCGGACATCCCCCCTTGCTACGGAAGCTTCGCGTATTGGCGGACGTTGGCTTGGGATACTTGCGCCTCGGACAGTCGGCAAATTCCCTTTCCGGCGGAGAAGCACAGCGGATCAAGCTCGCCGCTTTCATTTCAGGACAGAGTTCAGGAAACGCACTCTATATCTTTGATGAGCCAACTACCGGGCTTCACTTCGATGATATCCGCAAACTTCTAGCGGCTTTCGATAAGTTGATCCAAGCCGACAATTCCCTGCTGGTCATCGAGCATAACCTCGATGTTATCAAGAGTGCCGACTGGGTAATCGACCTCGGCCCCGAGGGAGGATCTGCTGGAGGCCGGATGCTTTTCGAAGGCACTCCGGACGATCTCATCCACGCGGAGAATTCCTACACGGCCCACTTCCTCAAGAATCATCTGACCCGCGCTTCTCTCAAATCGAAGGGTTGAACGAAGGCTGATTCGAGATTCGAAATTCTAAATCTCGAATCTCGAATCTCGAATCTCGAATTTGGCATGGCTTGACCGTGCCTGAGGGGTTGGGTATGATAAAGGCGCCCCTGCAATGTTGGTGATGGCAAATTTTGTTTGAGCCAACATTCTATTTGACGGGAGGCCAAGTCGCGTCGCGGTGAGCAAACTTTTCCCGCGGGAACTTGATTGCCTGATGCGGCGTGCAGGTCACCCCCTTGGAGACAAGGTTCAAATAGATGATGCCACACGGCGGCGCGGGGGTCTTTTTTTGCCTAGTCCAGTCACCGGATTAGGATTGCACGAATGAGAATAGGATCTCCGACATGCGCGTCCTCTTCATAGGAGATGTCTTTGGCAAGCCCGGCCGAAGAGCTCTTTTCGACAAGCTTCATGGCCTGGTTCAGGCACACCGAATCGACTTTTGCGTAGCCAACGTGGAAAACGCCTCCGGCGGATTTGGCATCACTCCTCAAATCGCCGAGGAGTTCCTGTCCGCCGATATTGATGTTCTCACCAGTGGCAATCACGTCTGGGATAAACGCGCCATCCTTCCCTACCTTGCCCAACAACCCAGGCTTCTGCGGCCGCATAACTACCCTCCTGCGACGCCCGGAACGGGTCTCTTCATCGGAGACAGCCGCTGTGGCGTGCGCGTTGCGGTCCTGAACCTGCAGGGGCGTGTCTATCTGCCGTCGATCGATTGCCCCTTCGTAGTCGGAGAGGCTGCCGTGGAAGAAGCGCGGCGGCAAACGCCGGTAGTGCTCGTCGACTTTCATGCGGAGGCGACCTCGGAAAAGCAGGCGTTCGCATGGTATATCGACGGGCGCGTGAGTGCCGTCGTGGGCACTCATACCCATGTACAGACCGCGGATGAACGCATTCTTCCCAGAGGCACGGCATTCATCACCGACTTGGGCATGACGGGACCCCATGATTCCGTCATTGGTTCCATCCCTGATCTTGCCCTGGAACGCTTTTTGAAGCAGATACCAGTACGGTTGGAACCCGCATCGGCGAACTGCCGCTTTTGCGGCGCCGTCGTCGAGATTGACGAATCGAGCGGCCTGTCCACCTCGATTTCTCGCATCAACGTCCCCGCCTGAGGCAGTGGTTTTCCTAAGCGATCTTAGCTCCAATGCTGTTAACTTAAGGCGAGATTCATCCTCGAGCAGAAATCAGATGGCCACGAATGCATGCAAAATCTCTTATTCAGTGAATACTTGTGCAATTCTCGAGGTCTGATCCTCGGGGGATTAGGTCCGATCAGCAGAGGAAGCGATCAAGCATGGAAACGCAGGCAAGCGAACGACGGCTCACGGAGTCATCCATCTTCTGGAGAGCGTCCCGGGCACGGAAAAGTTCGTCGCCGATGCTCAACGCAGCCAGGACGGCGACCTTCAGCGTATCCACAGAACCCGACGATGCGGATACCTCGCGCATCTTCTTGTCAAGGTAGGAGCAGACCGATCGCAGTCGGTCCGCTTCGCCGCTGGTACGCAGCCTGTATTCGCGGTCATAAATCTTGACGTCCACGACGCCGGATTGCGGATTTTCCATCGCATTCCCCGCTGGCGGCAGCGCAGGGTTCCCGCGGGATTATCTCACTTCTAGCGTCGCCAGAAGGCTGAGAGCTTTTTCGACCCGCTCGCGCAGCGCCTCCCTCTCCTTTTGAATTTGCGTCACATTTTGATTGTACGAAGCCTCGTTTCGGCGCAACACTTCGATCTCAACTTTCAGTTTTTGACTCTCCGTCTGAAGAGTCTCATTTTCCCTTTTGATCGTCTTGAAGGCTTCGACAACCCGAAAAATCTTGTCCTCTAAGTGGCTGAATCGTTCCAGGCCAGTCAGTTCCAGTTGAGTAATGTTGTCAGTCATGTCAGCCCTATCTATTTTCAGCGCTAAAATGATCACGCAGAAAAGTGCGAATATTATCGCTGAACCCCTGCACCCGGTCAACGGTGAGAGTTCCTTCGCGATCGCGGAACACGATCCGGAGAGTCATGCTCACCTTGTCAGCAGGAACCTGGTTTCCTTCATAGACGTCCGTCAGCTCCAATTCCGCCAATTCGGCAACCCCGAGTCCGAGGATGCCCTTACGCAAAGCAGCGTAGGAAACGTCACGGGAAACCATGAAGGAGAGGTCCCTCTCCACTCCAGGAAAACGAGCGACCGGTTCGAAGCGCACGGGCGTAAAGAGGTGAGCGTACAATTCCTGAAAGTCAATTTCCGCAACATAAACGGTCTGCTTCAGCTTCAACCGTTCTTCAAGCTCCGGGTGCAGTGCCCCCAGGACGCCGTAGCGTTTGCCGGCAACCAGCAGCGCGGCAGCCGTCTCGGGATGCAACCACGGCACATCCGAAACCGGAACCACCTCAGCGGGAGCACAGCGCATTCCCTCCAGAAGTGCGCTGACCACGCCTTTGAGGTGGAAAAAATCATAGTTTGCCGCTGAATTGTGCCAGTTGGCGCCGGCCATGCTTCCGGTGCCGAGAATTGCTAGCAGGTTTCGCTCTAGGACCGCTCCGTCCGCCGCTCTTCCAAACGTCTTGCCGATTTCAAATAAGCGCACAAACCGCTGATTATGATTGAAATTGTGCTTCGCGGCGCGGAGAAGCCCGGGAGTTAGATGCGCCCGCATGAACTGCGTTTCCTCCGTCATCGCGTTGCGGATCTCAAGGGCCCTTTCTCCCGCCGGCGGGAAAACACGCTGGTCTTCCTGATTTGCGAAGCTCAGGTTCACGCTCTCGTAATAACCAAGGCCCAGGAGGATTCCTCTGGCAGTGTCCTCATAGGGCCGCACCGGAGACGGCTTTCCCGTGTTTCTGCTGTACGGGATCGTCGCCGGAATGTTCCCATATCCATAAAAGCGCGCGATTTCCTCGATAAGATCGGCCTCCAGCTCCATATCTGCCCGATAGCTCGGGCATGCAACCTGCCAAAGCCCTTTACCCTTGCGAACCGGCTTGAAGTTCAGCCGCTTGAGAGTGTCCCGGACAAAAGCGGGCGTCAGCGGCACCCCGAGCAACGACTCCGCGCGCGCCAGACGCAGCTCGATTTCGACCGGACGCAATGGCGCCGGATAGACATCCTGAACGCTGCCCGCGATGCGCCCGCCCGCGATCTTTTGGATTAGATAGCAGCAGCGCGCCGTCGCCGCGACCGGCCCGTTCCAATCCGCACCACGCTCGAAACGATAGCTGGCCTCGGTGGAGAGGCCGAGTTTCCTCGAGGTCCTGCGAATCGAAGCCGGCTGGAAATAGGCGCACTCGATCAGAACTCTCCGCGTCGTTGCGCCGATCTCAGAGTTTTGTCCTCCCATCACACCCGCGATTGCGACCGGGCCGGCGCCATCGTTGATGAGCAACATCTCACCGTCCAACGTGCGTTCCACACCATCGAGGGTCACGATCTTCTGTTCCGGGTGCGCGCGCCCGACTACGATTCTACCGCCTCGCAGCAGATCGAAATCAAAGGCATGCAGCGGGTGACCACGTTCCAGCAGGACATAGTTCGTGATGTCGACGATGTTATTTACGGGTCGCATGCCGGAGGCCTCCAGGCGACGCTGCATCCAGAGAGGTGACGGTGCAACCCGGATTTCATCGAGCACCAGGCCCACATACCGCGGACATAAATCGGCATCGCGGATCGCGATCGAGTATGGAATTCTCTCTGTTTCGATGTGCAGTTCCCTGGCAGCAGGCATTCTCCTGAGCCGTTTCCCGTATAGCGCGGCGATTTCCCTGGCGATTCCCAAATACGAGATGCAGTCCGGCCGGTTCGAGGTGATCTCCATCTCGAATACGGGTGCACCGTGAACCTCTGCCACAGACTCCACGACGAGCCCGGCCATGGTGAGGTCCTCGCGCAGCCGTGCAAGGTCCTGAGGCAGGTCGAGAAACTGCTGCAACCACTCGAGGCTGATTTTCATCGCGCTGGTCCTGATCAAAACTGGGTTAAAAACCTGAGGTCATTTTCAAAAAACAGTCGAATGTCGTCAACTCCGTACTTGAGGATTGCCACTCTGTCAATGCCCATGCCCCAGGCAAACCCCGAGTATCGCGCATCGTCGATCCCCGACATTCGCAGCACCTTGGGATGAACCATGCCGGCACCCAGGATCTCGATCCAGCCGCTTTGTTTGCAGATGCGGCAGCCGGCACCCGCGCAGAAAATGCAACTGATGTCCACTTCGGCGCCGGGTTCCACAAATGGAAAAAAACCAGGCCGAAGCCGCATGCGAATGTCAGGATGAAAAATCCGTTTGAGGAACACTTCCAACGTGCCCTTCAAGTCGCCCATGGTGATGCCTTCATCCACTACGAGGATGTCGACCTGATGGAACATCGGCGAGTGCGTGGCATCGAACGGGTCGCGGCGATAGGCTTTGCCCGTGGCAACGGCACGAATCGGAGGTGTCAGAGTCTCCATCGAATGCACCTGCACCGAGGAACAGTGGGTGCGCAGCAACAGGTTTTCGTCAAAATAAAAGGTGTCCTGCGCGTCCCGGGCCGGGTGATTGCGGGGCATGTTCAAGGCTTCGAAATTATAGTAATCCCGTTCCACTTCAGGCAGATCGAAAACCGTGAATCCCAGGCTGACGAAGACTTCCTCTATTTCCTGTTGCAGGCGCCGTATTGGATGCTGCTTGCCGACAGCATAGGGAAAACCCGGGCGCGTAACATCGATTCGTTTCTTCCGCCGCCTCGTTTCCGATTCCACGACGTACGCGCGCACCTCCTCGATCTTCGTCTCCGCAAACTCTCGCAATTGGTTCATCGCGTGGCCGAAAAAGGGCCGCTCTTCTTTTGGCAGATCCCTGAGCCGCTTCATCTCGCCGGTAATGATGCCGTTTTCCCGCGACAGCCATTTGTCGCGTACGCATTTCACCTGATTGAGATCATGGGTTTGGGAGAGGTCTGCTTCAAATTGTCTTCGTAGCTCTTCGAAGTTCATCACCACACCTCAGGGGATGTGAAGCCAGAGAAAACGCGCAACCGAAAACAGGGGGTCTGTTTCCCATGCCGCCTCTTGCCCCCTGAAAGAGAAACGCCCGGCATCATGGGACACCGGGCGCTCCTTGCTAAGTTTGGGGTCAACCCTAGGCCACCGTCAGTGCCGCTCTTGCCGTCTCCGTGAGGCGCGTAAAGGTTTCCGGATCCTTGACGGCGATCTCAGCCAGAACTTTTCGATCCAGCTCGATGCAAGCCTTCTTGAGCCCGCTCATGAACTGGCTGTAAGACATCTTATTGCGCCGCGCCGCCGCGCCCACGCGCACGATCCACAACTGGCGGAAAGTCCGTTTCTTTGTGCGGCGGTCCCGATACGCGAAGCGCAGGCCGCGATCCACCGATTCTTTTGCGGATCGATGCAATTTGCTCTTTGTCAGACGGTAGCCCTTGGCGAGCTTTAAGATCTTTTTCCGCCGCTGGACTCGCTTGTTTCCTCTCGTTACTCTCGGCATTTCTCAACTCCAAAGTGTGGCGATCGGCGCCCGATCCAGTTCGAGACGCCGATAACGCTCAAATGTTCAGCATCTTTTTGACGCGCGCCGTGTCGGCCTTACTTACCAACGCGGGCGATGTCAGCTTACGCAGGCGCTTGCGCTTTTTATGGGTCAGGAGGTGGCGAGCGTGGCTGTGGTGCCGAACGATCAGTCCCGTTCCGGTCACCTTGAAACGTTTTGCCGCGCTCCGATTTGTTTTCCGCTTTTTCACAACATTCTCCTTATGCACTCATTCTGTATAGCACGTTACACTCGCCTTCAGCGGCAGAGCTGCTCACGCCTTTTTCGGCGCGAAAATCGCGACCAGGGCGTGCCCTTCCATTTTCGGAGGTTTTTCGATTTCCGCGGTTTCACCCAAGTCTCCAAGCAATCTTTCCATAAGCCGTTGCCCGATTTCCTGGTGCGTCATTTCCCGGCCTCGGTAAACAACTGTCGCCTTTGCCTTGTTCCCTTCGGTCAGGAAACGGAGGATGTGATTCTTTTTAAACTGATAGTCGTGTTCTTCTGTCTTGGGCCTGAACTTAACTTCCTTGAGGGTCACCAGCTTCTGGTGTTTCTTCGCATCGTGTGCCCGCTTGCTTTTCTGATACTGGAACTTGCCGTAGTTCATGATCCGGCACACGGGCGGGCTGACACCCGGGGCGACTTCCACGAGATCCAAATCGCGCTCCTGCGCGATGGCGAGTGCCTGTTCCGGGGTCATGATACCCAATTGTTCCCCGTTCTCGTCGACGACGCGAATATCTTTCGAGCGAATCAACTCGTTAATGCGAACCCTGATTTGTTTGATTGCCATCATCCTCCTCGCCCACCGGCGGGCGGCATCTGTTTCTGCAGGCTATGGACGCGCCGCGCGAGCTTCAATGAAGCTCTTAATCTTGGTCACGAAATCAGCCAAGGACTCAACCCCCTCGTCACCCTGGAAGCGGTTCCTGACTGAAACCTGGCCGTTCTGTACTTCCTTATCGCCCATAACAAGCATATAGGGAACTTTTTGCGTCTGCGCCTCGCGAATCTTGTACCCCATCTTTTCGTTTCTGTCATCAAGTTCCACGCGCAATCCCGCGTCCCGCAGTTGACCGAAAACGCCGCGTGCGTATGCGTGATGGCGCTCGGAGATCGGGATCACGACGACTTGCACGGGCGCCAGCCAGATCGGGAACGCACCGGCGTAATGCTCGATGAGCACACCGAAGAAACGCTCGAGTGACCCGAGGATCGCACGATGCAGCATAACCGGCTGGTGCGCCTGTCCATCCGGACCGATGTATTTCAGGTCGAACCGCTTCGGCAGCGTAAAGTCGAATTGAACCGTGGAAAGCTGCCAGGGCCTGCCGATGGCATCGATCAGCTTGACATCGATCTTGGGCCCATAGAAAACGGCCTCTCCTTCCATCCTCTCATAGCCGATCCCCATGTCGGTCATCGCCTGGACCAGCGCTCTTTCCGCCATTTCCCAATCTTCCGTGGTTCCGGCATATTTCTCGTGCTTGGCTTCATCCCGCACCGAAAGCTCGACTTTGTACTTGTCGAAGCCAAAGCTCTTCATTATGAACAGAACCAGATCAAGCAGCGCGCGAATCTCGGCGTAAACCTGCTCACGGGTGCAGAAAATATGGGCGTCATCTTGCGTGAAGCCCCTTACGCGCAACATGCCGTGCAGTACACCGCTTTTCTCGTACCGGTATACGGTGCCATATTCGGCGAGACGAACCGGCAGGTCACGATAGCTCCGCATTTTGGACTGGTAAACTTGAATATGCCCAGGACAATTCATCGGCTTGATGACGAACTCCTCATCATCGATGCCAAAGACGTACATGTTTTCCCGGTAGTAGTCGTAGTGCCCTGAAGTCTTCCACAAAGTGTTTCGTGCCACATGCGGAGTAATCACAAAATCGTAACCGCGATGGATCAACTCCGGGGTGAGGAAGCCTTCAATGGCCATGCGCACGCGCGTACCCTTGGGATGCCAGAAAATCAATCCAGGCCCAGCCTCTTCGGAAATGCTGAACAGATCCAGTTCGCGGCCCAGCTTGCGGTGGTCGCGCTTTTTCGCCTCCTCAATCTGCGCCAGATGTGCCTTGAACTCCTCCCGGCTCAAAAACGCAGTCCCGTAAATGCGCTGTAGTTGCTGGTTGTGCTCGTCACCCTTCCAATAAGAGCCGGCGATGCTGAGGAGGTGGAACGTGGCGGGATTAATCAGCCCGGTCGATACGACGTGCGGGCCGGTGCAGAAATCCACCAGATCGCCGAGACGGTAGCAGGACAGCTTTTCGCCGGCTTTGTCGTTAATCAACTCGACTTTGAGATGTTCGCCGCGAGCCGCGAAGTATTCGATTGCATCGTGTTTGGGAATGATGCTGGGCTCGTAGTTGAGGTTTTGATGCGCCAAATCCCTCATCTTATCTTCAATCCTGGCCAGATCCTCTTCCACGAAGCCCGCTGGGCGCTCGAAGTCGTAATAAAACCCGTCGCTGATCGCAGGACCTATGCCGAGATGCGTGCCGGGAAACAGCGCACTGACTGCGGCCGCCATTAAATGCGACGTGCTGTGACGATAAATCTCCAGTTGATTCGCAGGATCCTGTATTTCTCCAATCCTGCCGTCGGCATAAACAACCTTCAGTGCCATAGATCTAAGATAGGCCCCAAATCAAGTTGCCTCGATTCTCGAGGCTCGAAGAAGGGCGTATACCTTCCCTATCCATCAACTTGTAAATAGCTTGGAGGAGATTACATGCAACCGGGGCGCAACATTCATCGCGGTTTTCCCAAATCGGGCCATCTCTCCTGTGCGGTGACTATGGTAGGCGCGAGCGGATTTGAACCGCTGACCCCTTCCGCGTCAAGGAAGTGCTCTCCCCCTGAGCTACGCGCCTTTGAAAACAGGGCTTAAAGCTACCAGAAAGCTCGAAAATGTGTCAACACTATTCGCCCGACACGCCTGCTCAGGCTGCCTTCTTGAGCGCCGCACCGCCCTTGCTCAGAATCTCTACTGCTTTGTCGATCTGCTCCTGATCGAGCTTCTCCTGCAACTGTTTATATTTGGCGGCGTCGTCCTGTCCGTCAAAATAAGCATCGACAAGCAAATCCTCAAGTCGATCCCTGTCGGGCGCTTCCACATCCGGTTTCAGTCCGGTATCGGTCAGATTCACGTCATCCTGGATCGTCTTACCATCAGGAGTGTAGTACTTTGCCGTCGATAGGACGAGAACGCCGCCGCTCTTCAGTTGGAATCGTTTCTGGGACGAGCCTATGCCGAAAGTCCTCTCCCCGATCAGCGACGCCCTGCCATTTCCCTTCAAAGATCCGGCAGCAATCTCCGCCGGCCCCGCAGTCGAACCATCGATGAGAACAGCCAGGGGAAGATCCGTAACGAACTTATCAGGCGAGGCTTTGACCTCGAGCAGTGCATCGCCCGATTGCCCTTTACTCGTATAAATCACTCCGCTTTTCAAGAAGAAATTCGCAAGCTCGGCGCCGTTGTCAGGCTCGCCGTCTGCGCAATCACGCAGATCAAGGATAATCTTCTGCGCTCCCGCTGAGATCAGCGTCTTCAATTTGATTTGCGCCTGCGCAGGGGCGGACGCAGCCAGAGAGTATATCGAAAGTAATCCTATGTGGCCGTCCAGCATGCGCGAGGCGACCGGAGGCGGCGGTTCGTTCGTACGCATGACCTCGATATCGATCGGCTTTGTTTGAGCACCGCGAAACACCGTCGCTTTCACCCGCGTTCCCCCAGCGCCGCGCAGCAAACTCTCAGCCTTTAAAAGACTCTCATCTTCGACGTTGACGCCTTCGATCGCAACGACGTAATCTCCAGGCCTAAGTCCTGCCGACTCGGCAGGCCCGCCGTGTTCCACCGACACGATGCAAATGATGTTGGCGCGTTTGGAGAGAACGACTCCAATGTTTCCCGTTTCGGACTTGTTGTGATCCACGTCTGCGGCTTGCTCTTTGGTCAGATAGGCACTGTAGGGGTCGAGAGCTTCAATCATGCCTCGCATGGCGCCGGCCCGCACCTTGCTCATATCAGGCGGCTCGACGTAATCCGAATTGACATAACTCAAAGCCTTCATAAAAACACCAAGGGCTGGATACGTCACATCGCCATAAAAGGCAGCCGAGACGCCATAGAGCACGATCACGCCCGAGAAAATAAAAACAAACAGCTTCCCTTTGCGAAGCATTGCACCTCCAAAAGCACACTTTGTAAACTGCAGAATTATATAGTACGAACCGGATTGGGGCAAACAATATCGGGCATTGCAGCCTTGACGGGTCTTCCCCCCTGTGGTCCAATGTCGGCGTGCGCTGCGGCAGGATTCTGGCTTTGGATTACGGCACCAAAAACATAGGCTTGGCTTCATGCGACGAGTTGGGGATCACCGTTCACCCCCTGCCGTCTCTACCCAATACAGACCGTCGCTATCTGCTGCGTCGAATAGAAGAAGCGGTAAAGGATCATGACATCGAATCGTTGGTGATCGGCCTCCCGTTGAATATGGATGGAACCTCCGGCGAGGCTGTACGCAAGGTCCGCGCTTTTGCGGAATTCCTGCAAACAGAGCTGCATCTGCCTCTCGGTGAGGTAGATGAGCGCCTCTCGACTGTAGAAGCTCTGGAAATGTGGACGACAATGGGCGCCAGACAACAACGCAAATATCGTACTGTCGATTCGCTTGCCGCCGCTCTTATTTTGCAGCGCTATCTTGAGGAATCCTGAGAATTGCGTACCAGGCTGATCGCAAGCCTAGTGGGCTTGATCTCGATATCGGGAGCCGCGGCGATCTGGCTCCAATCGGAGCTGTCAACTCACTATTATAACGCCGGCAAGGCCGAGGTTTTCGTTGACGTCCCGCGCGGCGCCGGAACCAGCGCCATCGCCGAAGCCTTGAAGTCGTCCGGTGTTTTGCACCACACGATCCCCTTCATGCTGTATGTTCGTTGGACCGGCCTGGACCGCCATCTCAAAGCCGGCGAATACCGCTTTGCGGCGCCCGCAAGCCCCGGCCAGGTTGCGCGGCGTTTGGCCCTCGGCGATATTTATTATCACAGCATCACGATTCCGGAGGGATTGACCTCGAGGGAAGTCATTACCCTCCTGGCGCGCAACGGCTTCGGCGACGAAAACGAAATGCTTGCGCTTCTTTGCCGGTCGGATTGGATTTCCGATCTGGATCCGCATGCCAAAAGCCTGGAAGGCTACCTGTTTCCGGATACCTACCGTTTTGTGCGGCGCGCGACCCCACAGGAGATTCTCCAGAAAATGGTTGCTGAATTTCGAGCCAGGGTGGCCAAGTTGCTGCTGGCCAATCCGCTCCCGGCGCGATCGAGTCTCGCGCAGGTCATAATTCTGGCTTCCATGATCGAGAAGGAAGCCAAGGCAGATGAAGAACGTCCCCTGATTGCGTCCGTAATGCTCAATCGGCTGCGTCTCGGCATGCCTCTTGGCTGCGACGCAACCATTGTCTACGCCTTGAAGCAGTCCGATGAATTCGACGGCTCTCTTCACAAGCCGAACATGTCCATTCCGTCCCCCTACAATACTTATACGCATTTGGGGCTGCCGCCCGGTCCGATTTCAAATCCTGGCGCCGCTTCAATCCGCGCCGCTTTGGCTCCCGACACGAGCGCATACCTTTACTATGTGTCCAAGAACGACGGTACGCATTATTTCTCCAAAGATCTTCGGACCCATCTCATCGCTGTTGCACGCTATCAAAAGAAACCGGCTCACGATACCGGGCGCAGCCAGCAGCCGATTCGACGCCAGAGTACCCAAAAACCAGGCTGGCCATGAGAATCTTGGCGAGTCCCCGTGCGCCGGTTTCCTTTCCCGCCGAGGATGTTTGCTAAGTGTTGACTTGCTCTCATCGCGATGCTACGATTGATGAATGCGGGCAAACTATTTAATTTTTCAACATGTTAAGGTGATCCGCTTTCTCTTGCTCGGCTTACTTTTGGGGACTGTCCCCCTGAGCTATCTTGCGAGCGGACAGATGCAGAAACCCAACCTTCCCGATCCGATCAAGTTTCTAGGTAAGCGCGAGAATGTCATGCGCGCGTCGCGCGCCGTTCTGGAACAGCTGGGCTACGTGATTGAGCTTGAGGATATGCAGAGCGGCCATTTTTTGACCCGCCCCTACGAATTTGTGTCCGGAACCATTACCTCTTCGGAAATCGACAAGGTCGCGATCAAGAACGATACGATGACGGGAGCGTGGCTGCGCGCCCATTACGTGGTCGATGTTCAATTTGAAATCGTGTCGACGACGGAAACTCTGGTGACCGTACGAACCAAGATGGAGGCGCTGAATCGTGATATCAACGGCGTCGAAAAATGGGAACCGTTGCAGTCATTGGGTTCCGTGGAGAGGCGCGTCCTCGGGAAAATCAGCATGAAGCTGCTCGGAACGGAACCGAACTTCAAGGACAATAAGAGTTTTTGGGACAAGAAACCTCAACAAGTTCCACCCGTAAAAAAACTTCCCGCTGAATAGCTCATGTTCATCCTGTCGCTGACGTACGATCCGCTTTACACGAGAATAGCTCTGGCGGCGCTCGCAGCCCTGCTGATTTTGGTATACCTCCTTTATTATTTCAGGCGTGTGCGGCCTGCACGCTTGCAAGCGGCGTCTCCACCAAAAACGCCGACACCTCACGGCTCGCAGCTTTTCGAGTACTCGCCAAGACCTGGAACCTCAATCTTCGGGATAGCAATGCGCGGCGCGCTGATTCTGCTCGCTGTGTGCGTTGCCGCAGGATTAGCCCTGATTCTGTTCCCGGACAATGCGCTCAACCGGTCGGCTGATGCAATCCGCTTGAGGACTGGGGGACCTCCGCCTCAAGAGCGCATCTCGCTCCTTTATCTTGGAGACGAAGTGAAGGGGAAGGAATTCCACATTCGTGGTGCCATCCGCAATATTTCAACGCAGCCTATGGAAAAACTGGATGCCATGATCCGCCTTTATGCCCCCAACGGCATTCTGCTGGAAACCGCGGTTGTGCGCATGGAATTGGAGATAATCGCGCCGGATGGCATCTCCGCGTTTCATCTGACGTATCCGGATTATGACGGACAATTTGCCAGCTATTCCGTAGACTTCAAGCTGCGCGACGGGGAGCCTCTGCCCTACAAAGACATGCGCGGCGCACACACGGGCAGCTGAGTCGATCGCGATAGCCCTGGTTATGCAAACCAAATACAGCCTGCTGCACCTCGTGCCCTATCTGGATCGGTATCGAGCCAAGCTGGTGCTCGGGGGCCTGATGGTAGCTTGCACCGTGGCGGCGAGCATGATCTCGCCCTGGGTGCTCAAGTATGTCGTCGACGACATCCAAGCCGCCTTCGCACCCCAAAAGCTGCCGATATATGCCGCGCTGTTACTGGGCAGTTCCGTTGTGGAAGGTTTTTTTCGTTTCTGGATGCGCAAGATCCTCATAGGCGTCAGCCGGGAGATCGAATACGATCTGCGCAACGATTTCTTTGCGCACCTCCAGAAGAGGTCCGTCTCATTCTTTCAGACCCACAGCACGGGAGACATCATGTCGCGGGCCACGAACGACCTGAATGCCGTGCGCTCCGTCCTAGGTCCGGGAATCATGTATTCCACCACGACAGTTGTGACGGTGATTGCCGCGAGCGCGGTTCTCTTTCGCCTGAATTGGAGACTGACTCTGCTTTCTTTCATTCCTCTCGTGCTCGCCTCATTCAGCGTCAAAAACTTCGGCCGGCAAATTCACGACCGCTTTGAAAGTATCCAGGAGCAGTTTTCGCAGCTCAGCTCCAAGGTACAGGAGAATCTTGCAGGGATGCGCGTAGTGAAATCGTTCGCGCGCGAAGAGTCCGAGATTGCCGCGTTCAGGTCCCAGAACGCCGAGTATGTGAAACGCAGCGTTTCGTTGATTCGGATCTGGGGGCTCTTCTACCCGCTGATGTCCGCGCTTATCGGACTCTCGGCGGTTGTGCTGCTCTGGTATGGCGGACGCCAAGTTGTGTCCGGCCGTCTCACGCTCGGAGAATTTGTTGCTTTCATGGGTTATCTCTCGATGCTGACCTGGCCCACGATTGCCACCGGCTGGGTGATCAACATCTTTCAGCGTGGCGCTGCTTCGATGGATCGCATTCTGCGCATTCTGCATACAGAGCCGGAAATCCATGACGCGGAGCATTGCTCCACCCCCGCGCCCGCGCGGGGCGCTGTTGAGATCCGCGGACTGTCTTTTCGCTACCCCAACTCTCCGCGTTTCGTCCTGCGAGGAATCGACTTGACCATAGCCGCCGGCCAGACCATTGCGATTGTCGGCCAGACCGGAAGCGGCAAATCGACACTAGTGAATCTGATACCCAGGCTCTTCGATCCTCCCCCGGGAACCGTGTTCATCGACGGGCAAGATGTCCGTCTGTGGCCCTTGCAGGATCTGCGGCGCATGCTTGGATGCGTGCCGCAGGAGACCTTCCTGTTCTCCGACACCATTCTGGC
This sequence comes from Acidobacteriota bacterium, assembly GCA_050011535.1. Taxonomy (GTDB): domain Bacteria; phylum Acidobacteriota; class UBA6911; order UBA6911; family UBA6911; genus JAFNAG01. The sequence continues at coordinate 9,206 of JBEKIX010000002.1, read as the reverse complement.
CAATATCGCCTTCGGCAAGGAAGATGAGGTATCGGAGCAAGAGGCTTCACGGGCCGCGCGCGTGTCCGCCATTGAGGACGATGTCAACACGTTTCCAAACAAGCTGCTGACGTTCGTGGGGGAACGAGGCATCACGCTCTCGGGCGGGCAGAAGCAACGCGTTGCGATCAGTCGCGCTGTCGCCAAGGCACCGAAAATTCTGATTCTCGACGATGCTCTCTCAAGCGTCGACACGTACACGGAAGAACGTATTCTGCAGGAACTGAAGGGAGTGATGAAGGATCGCACTACGATCCTCGTTTCGCACCGCATCTCAACGGTGAAGGATGCGCACCAGATCATTGTCTTGCAGGACGGTGCGATCGTCGAGCGAGGCACTCATGAGACGCTGATGTCCTGCGAGGGTGCCTATGCCGCACTTTACCAGAAGCAATTGCTCGAGGATGAGCTTGCGACCGCATGAGAGGTCGTTCGGACATTGGGCGAGACGGAGGAACCGAATAGCGGCCCTATGACAATTCATGCGCACGGACGGAAATGACAGAGCACCTTCAAGAGGAACAGGTACTGGGCAAGGCCTATGACGCGCGGCTGATGCGGCGCCTTTTGCGCTACATTCGGCCGTATCGAGGCTCTGCTCTGCTCGCTTTTGTTTATATCCTTGCCGGCTCAGGGCTGTCCGTGCTGCCCCCGTGGCTGACCAAAGTCGCGATCGACCGCTACATTAGCAAGGGGGATCTCACCGGGCTGAACAATATCGCGATCCTCTATGTTCTTGCTCTGGCGGGAACGTTTGTCTTCAGCTACGGTCAGAATTGGGTGCTCAACCTGATGGGCCAGAAGATCATGGTCGACCTCCGGATGGAGATCTTCCAGCGCCTGCAGGAACTTGATGTGACGTTTTTCGACAAAAACCCCGTAGGCCGGCTGATGACGCGCGTCACGACCGACGTTGATGCGCTCAACGAGCTGTTCACTTCCGGAGTGATCTCCGTATTTGGCGACATCTTCACCCTGGCAGGAATCGTCATCATCCTTTTCCTGCTTAACTTCAAACTCGCATGCGCCATCTTTTCCGTCATACCCCTGCTGTTCCTTGTCAGCTTTCTGTTCAAGATCAAGGTGCGCGAGTCTTATCGCCACGTGCGCACGGCCATCGCGCGCATCAATGCTTTCTTGCAGGAGAATATCACCGGCATGTCCGTCGTCCAATCCTTCTCCCAGGAGAAGCGCCAATACGACAAGTTTACGCGGATCAATCGCGTACATCTGGATGCGAACCTGCAGTCGATCTTTTACTACGCTCTTTTTTATCCCCTGCTGGAGCTTGTCGGTGCTCTCTCGATCGCGCTTGTGGTTTGGTATGGAGGGCTCAAGGTTTTTGCAGGTACATTGTCGATGGGTGCGCTCGTGGCGTTTGTACAGTACTCGGATCGTTTCTTCCGGCCGATTTCCGATTTGAGTGAGAAATACACGATCCTGCAGGCAGCCATGGCATCCTCGGAGCGAATCTTCACGCTTCTGGACACACACCCTTCCATTGTCTCTCCGGAACACCCCAAAGCCCCTACAGTCAGCGAAGGATCGATCGAGTTCAGAAATGTGACGTTCGCATACAACCCCGGCGAGACGGTGCTCCATGACGTGTCATTCGTGGTCAGACCCGGGGAGAAGGTCGCGGTGGTGGGTGCGACGGGTGCCGGGAAGACAACCATCATCTCATTGCTGAGCCGGTTCTACGACGTGCAGCAAGGAGAGATCCTTGTAGACGGGATGAACGTCAAGGAGTACGCACTGCAGGGATTGCGCCGATCTATCGGAGTCGTGTTGCAGGACGTTTTTTTATTTTCAGGAAGCATCGCCGACAACGTTCGCCTGAACAACAGCAGAATCGACGACGCTACGCTGGAGAAGGCCGCCGAAACTGTGCATGCCACTGAATTCGTTCGCCGGCTCCCGCGCGGATTCCAGACGGAAGTCGGCGAGCGAGGCTCGTCGCTCTCCGTTGGTCAGAAGCAGCTGCTTGCGTTCGCGCGCGCTCTTGCCTACGATCCCAAGATCCTTGTGCTTGACGAAGCTACATCCAGCATCGACACGGAGACCGAGATTCTGATCCGCGATGCACTCGAAAAACTCCTGGCGGGCAGGACGTCCATCATCATTGCGCACCGGCTCTCCACAATCCAGAACGCCGACCGCATCATCGTGCTCCATCGCGGCCGCATCCGCGAAATCGGCCCCCACCAGGAACTGCTGAGGCAGAAGGGGCTCTACTGGCGCCTCTATCAGCTCCAGTACAAGGACCAGTTGATTTCGCCGGTCTCAGGATAGCAGATTCCAGGCATTCGACCTCAGCGGGCGCCTTTTCCGAGGAGCACCACCGGGAACGTGCGCAAGAGGATCTTCAGGTCGAGACGAAGAGACCAGTTGTCGATATAGTGCAGATCCAGCTTCATCCACTCGTGGAAATCGATCTCGTTACGCCCGGAGACTTGCCACAGGCAGGTAATTCCGGGTTTCACCGAGAGTCGCCGCCTCTGCCAACGTGAATACTCTTTCACTTCCTCGGGGAGGGGCGCGCGCGGACCGACCAGGCTCATGTCGCCTTTGAGGACGTTCCAGAATTGGGGGATTTCGTCAATCGAACTTCTGCGCAAGTATTTTCCCAGCGCGGTTACGCGCGGGTCGTTGCGCATTTTGAAGACCGGCCCATCCATCTCGTTCAAATGCTTGATCTCCCACAGCACATCATCGGCGCCTTCCTTCATGCTGCGAAACTTATAGAGCACGAACCTGCGCCCATACAGGCCACAACGCACCTGCTTATAGAAGGCAGGGCCATTGCTGGTCAGTTTGATCGCGATGGCGACGATCAGGATGAATGGAGACAATAGAACAAGCAGGATCGAGGAAAGAACGATATCCATCATTCTCTTTGCCAACAGCGCACCGGCATGATCCGGAGTCGTGCTGAAGGTGAGCAGCGGCACGTTTTCCAAAAACTCCATCGAGACGTTCGATACCTTGGCAGGGAAAAAATCGAGGGCGACACTCGTTCGCACTCCCTGCTCTTTGCAGAATCCCAGGATCTCCCCGAGCCTGTCGAGGTCGCTCGGTTTTCTACCCACGAATATGATTTCATCCACCACGTTGTCTTCGATGATCTGAGGAATGTCCGCAATCGTCCCCAGGACGCTCAAATCGGAGGCGACGGCCTCGTCCCCGTCTCCTGCAATGTAGCCCAGGATCCTCAGTCCCCAATCCGAATAGCGCGAGACGACCTGACCCATTTCCCTGGCCTTCTCACCCGAGCCGACTATCAGAATGTTCCTTCGACTCCGCGATGGGTGTGCGCCCCTTTGAACGTGAAGTTTCAGCGCGAATCGTGAAATGGAAAGCAGGACCACCTGAAACAGCACAAAGAGCGCGGTCAGAGGCCGGCTCAAAATCACCTTCGTCGCAAACGAGAGAAAACCAAGGAACAAACCCAAAAGCACGGCGCTCGCGAGAATGATGCGGATCTTATCCCAGTCCGAACGCCGGATCGACAGCCTATACAGGCCAAGGGATGAGGCGGCCAGGGCCCAGCTCATCAGCGCCAGACCTATCAGCCACCAGTAGGATAAAAGAGGATATAACTCCGGATTTAAAAGTACTGCGAACCGGCTCGGCGTCACCATTTCCAGGTGCAGGCGGGTCCAGTATGCCAGCACGAATGCGAGACATGTGAGAACGATATCGGATGCAAACTGTATGGTTGTAAAAAGCCTGGCGTGCTGGCGGAACATCGTTTCTCGTAATGACTTCGCAGCTCAGGATTCCAGCGGCATTTGGCAGAGCTCGAATTCCAGAATGAAAATGAAAGGATGCTAAAACTCAAAGAAACTTCGGGCTCAAATCCAAACTCATTCGAGTTGCACCCGGAAAACTCAATTATACCACATGCTAATTGGGCAGCCTTTGCGGCGGAACCGCGGCGAGCATTTGGCCGTTCACGGCTCCAAACAGCTCAAATCCTATCAAGGGCCGGTCCGAGATTACCCTTACATGTCCACCGATTTGACCCGCGGTGTTCGGCAGCAGGCCGCTGAGCAGGGAAGCGGATCTTTGTCCGGGCGCAAGATCCAACGAAGCGATTCCCTGGGACGTTCCGTCGTTCGTCAGCACCTCGACCGTCGCCTTCGCCCCGTTCGGGGCAAGGAATGCAACGCCAGTAAAGTATCCGTCTGCTTGCGCCAAATGGGTGAAAATAAAGTTCTGGCTGCCCGTCGAGAAAAGCGGCAGAGCGGCCCCGAAATTGAGCAATCCCTGGGTTGGATCCCCGTCGCCGAACATGACATTGCCCATGAGCATTCCTCCGGCCGGCGACGAGACTCTGATGTATCCCTGCCCTTGCTGCAACCCGAACGCGGTACGCACGTCCACGCTTACTTGTCCGCCCGCGGCCAGGTCGACAAAGTTCACGGCGGGCGCCAGCGGAGAACCGTATTCATCCAGAGCATCGATAGTGACGGTGGTTTTCGTGCCACCTATATTAAGGAGGTTGAGTCGCGTTTCGAAGTGGAGCCCGTAATCACCCACGGCCAGCTGAGGGGAATATAGCACGCTTCCAGCCCTCTCTACCGGCAACGCGTTGAGGCCGAAAATCGCCCCCGGCTGCTTCACCAGGCCAAAACCCGCCAAGACCGCGTTTTGTGTACTGACACTCACGTATGCCGAGTGCAGCGTTCCTGAATATCCGAACAACGATGAAACCGCTTCGCCGATTTTTCCGCCTGGCGAGATCAGGCGCGTGATCGGCCCTTTGACAAGGCTCTGACCGGCACTGATCAGCGTGAGCTCCACAGCGGCCGGGACAGCGCCGACGTTCATCAGATGGATTTCAGTGACTGTATTCTGATCCTGCAGTACATCCACAAAGTAAAGCTGCTGATAACCTTGCGTGAATGCCTCGGCACCATCCAGAATGGTGCCCGCAAAATCGCCCGTGAGCGCAATTCCCTGCAAACCGGCACTGTCGGACTCAACGGTCATCGATCCGCTCAAGTCGACGCCAGGAGGCAGGTTGAAGATCTGCCGTTCAAGTTGAGCCACCTGCGTTCCACCAGGCAGCGTCAGGTCCGCGGGGATAATGGCTCCATCGCTCCAGAGGAGTGCTCCTAACAGATCGCGTGCATAGATGCGCGCCATGGCGGATGCGCTTTGTGCCGGATTCGCGAGCGCTATCCCGGTGTAAATCGCGGCGGACGCCCTAAGATACGGGAAATAGAGCATGGCACTGGGCAGCGTGCGCGGCGTCACCACGATGCCGCCCGTGCTGGCGACCTGTTGGTCCCCGACCTTGAGAGTTATTGTGCGCGCCCCTGCCGTGGCATCCGGAGCGATGTGTGCCAGGATGGAAATCCCGACTGCGGCGCCGCTGCTGTCCTGCAGTATCTTGATGCCGCCCGCGGGATCTAACGTGACACCTGTTCCCAATATGCCGATGTCGCCAAGGCCGGCGACCTTCCAACTGTTGGCGCCTGCGATCCACAAACTGAACGTTTCTCCCGGCGCCACAGTCGCCGCGCCATCCGAGAGATAGCCGACGCCCGTGACCGGATCGCCTTTCCCCATCTGATCGATGTTCAGAGTGGGGCCCGCGGAAGGCACCGCCATGTTGACCGTGAGTGTAGCGGGCGAGCCCTCAATCCCGAGTTTCTGCACGTCGGAAAATGTTGTGCGAAACGATGTGTTCAGCCCTTTGTAATACGCACTGGATCCCTGCGTCATGAGCTGATCGGGCGTCATCGGCCCGTCCAGCGGCTCCGCATACAGCGCGTAATGTCCGACCGCCATACCGTTCAATGCAAACCCGCCGTCTGAATCCGACAGCGAAGCATAAACAAGATTGCGATCGAGATCGACGGCCGTCACTGACGCACCGAACACGCCCTTTCCTGCAGACGAGATGCGTCCTGAAATGACGCCGAGCGAGGCAGTACGGGTCAAATCCGGATAGGTCGTGGTAGCGAAAGCAACGGCATCGGCGCCAAGGTACCTCTTGAAAAACTCTCCAGGTGCCGTTACAGCAAACATCGTGTCACTCTGCGCCGGAGAATGGTCGCAACCGAGCGCGTGGCCGATCTCGTGCGTTACGATGGCCTGCAAATCGTACGTTTGCGGCGCCAGCGTGGTCGAAAACCGGCAACTGGGGTTCAGAATAACGTCGCTCTCCGTGATTTCTCCCGTGCCGGCATTAAAGCTGATGCGCGTCAAAGCTACTGCTCCCAGGGCGCCTCCCAGGATTTCGCGATTCGCAGCAGTGTCAGCCATCGTGATCAGGTTGATGCCGTCCTCCCGCCCTGAATCCACAGTCGTGGTCTTCAAATCCGCAAAGCGGATCACAGCCGTCGAAATACTCTGCCAGGAAGCCAGAGCCGCACGCACCGCCGATACTGGGTCGCTTCCACTCGCAAGGTTCGGAGTTCCGTTTGCAGTCGCATCGTTCAGATAGAAGACCAACGGAAAATGTGCGGCCGACCACGCGCCGCGGACGCCCGAGGCTCCCCAGCGCATGGGCACAAAGGCTCGCAAAGAAATGGCGGACACAAGGAGCATAGCTACGAGCAACGTGGCGGTTCTGACCCTCCGATCCACAGGACCTTTCATTTTGCCACCGCCTTCTCGCGAATCGCGCGCAGGAAGCTGCTCAGCACTTGAGGAGCGGCAATGCGACTCTTCGCTGTCTGAAGAGATGGGGATCCTGCCGGGTAAACCGTTTGTATCTCCTGGTTCGCACTCACAACAACCCGCTGTCCTGGCGAGAGATATGTGGAAACGTTGTACATTCCCTGCGACGAGCCGACCACGCGCAACCGATTCCCAGGCGCGCGGTAAAGAAACAGAACTACCTCCTCATTCAGGCGGAACTGAGGCGTTCCCGGATAGAACTCGCCGTGTCCGTTTATCACGCCGCCAGGCTCGGTGACCGCGATCAGATTTCCCGGACGTCCTTTGGCGCCGTCGAGCACCTGAATCTCCGTCCTCGTCCATATTGCTCTCGTTGCGGAATCCCACGCCACGTGGCTGCCTACTACTCGCCCATAAACGACGTATTCAGAATTGGCCACCAGCGCATCCAGCGACATACTTCGATACGTCGCGGCCAGAGTGCAAATTGCACTCAAGAACAGAGTGGCGAGCAGGATCCAGAAACGGTTCAGGCAGCGCACGCAGTTTCCTCCATCACTTTGAAAAGACGTATGCCGCGTCACAATATAACTCTGCCAAAATCGGTGTCAGGCAACTATTTCACCTCATTTGGCGGGATAGAAACTGTGAAATAGTTGCCTGACACCGATTTTGGAAGGTCATCGCAGACGGCGCTGGCCCTGCTGGCGGAAGAATTCCACGACATCAGGAATCTCGGGCGGGATCCTCATGAAAAACGCCTCACCCTTTGCCCTACCGATCAACGTGCCGTAATAGGCGACGACCGCGTTGACCTTATACAGAAAATCCGGTTGGCTCAAATAAGTGTCAGGGGCTCTTCCGGGATCGAACAATTGCGATTTGTGAGCGCCGATGGCGGCCTCACGCTGTTCGATGTGGGCAGTCACGTCCACGATGAAGGACGCACGCACATACGGAGGAAGCATATAGTAGAGGATGGCTTTGGGTCTAAACCGCTCCTGGCCCGTCCGAATCTTCGCCAGACCGGCATGGTGTGCGGCTTCTGCCACAAGTCTGCCGGCATTCGCATGATCCGGGTGCGCTTCTTCCCAATGTGGCGCCAGGATGAGCATCGGCCGATGTTTTCGGAGCACCCGAATCACCTTGAGGCGTGCATCCGGCGTAACCGCAACGCCTCCATCCGGCAATCCCAGGTTTTCGCGAACCTTCAGTCCCAGAATGGACGCAGCCTTTTTTGCTTCACGCGCACGAATCGCAGCGGTTCCTCGGGTTCCTAGTTCGCCGCGAGTCAGATCCGCAACGCCGACCGCGTAACCGCGAGCAGCCATTTTCGCGAGCGTTCCACCAATATGGAGTTCGACATCGTCGGGGTGGGCTCCAAATGCAAGAATGTCCAGGGTCATAGTTCATTCCATTGAAATAAGCTGATGTTCAAATAGGAAGGGATTCACTTTTTCGTACAGAGTTTGCGGCAAAGATGGCGAGTACCGCAGCATAAGTTGAAATGCCGCAGTTTCCTTCTCCTGTCGGCTTCCCAAGGGTGCAATCGTGCTGCAGAGCCGCGCCAGCTGGCGCGCGAGCGACTGCTGCCGACGCGCGCGAAACTCGGAAAGGCGACCCTTGGCCTTCTCGATCTGATAAAGCATCCTGCGGCGGGCCCGCTCGATCCTCACCTTTATCCTGTCATCCTTGGGGATGAGACTCTGCAGTTCCGCCAGCTGCCCGTGCAGGTCCGCCTGGAGTCGATCGATGCGGTCAAGATTCTCACCGATGGCAAGTTCTTGCATCATTCGATGCGCCACTGCTTCCGGACCGCCAAAAAGTTCCGGCAGTGCGAGTCCATATCTGGACATGATCTTCCGGGAGCGGGCGTCCAACAGGGTCGCACTTACACGAGGCCACGCCAGCGCCGGGCGAGATGGCGACGGGTGGCAAACCGCCTGAGAGCACACGAAATCGTATGAGTCGTCCTCGGAGATCACATGCGCGGCGACCGGCAGCAGCGCACCTTGCAAGAGGCCGATTGCACACCTGGCCACTTGCGTGCCCCCGTGATACCCCTTCGGCATCATATAGCCGGCCGCGTGCACGCTTTTCTCACATTGTGTCAGGCAGGAATCCATTCCCTCGTCAAGCCCGGAGGAGATACTTTCGCGCATATCTTCGGCTACGGACGAACGGAACAGGACGATGCCAAATGAGCCGAACAAACTTGCGATCGCGCGTCCCCACGCGATGGATATTTCTGTACCTGGTGTGTAAGCTGTCTGCAAGGTCTGCAGCAGTTCAGATTCCGCCGGGTTGATCTCCAGGATGCGGGCTGTGTCCGTGAGCAAACTGACCATCGAAGGCGGAATTTGCCCACCCAAGAACGAAGCCCCATCCAGCTCAATTCGCACGGGGCCATCGCGTGATAATAAGACCGTACGGACGTTAAAGGGAAGAGTGGTGGAATCCAGCCAACACAGCGGAACCGCTGGAATCTTCTGCTCATTCAACCATGCTGCAAGCCGTGCAGCGGTTACAATCGA
>JBEKIX010000001.1:0-97771 GCA_050011535.1 Acidobacteriota bacterium | reverse complement strand
TGCAAGGCACGCCGCTGGGAGTGCACCTTGGGATTTGACAATATCGTAGATGCAATCGAGGAAATACGCCTGGGTCATATCGTCATCGTGCTCGATGACGAGGAGCGCGAAAACGAAGGAGACTTTACCATCGCCGCGGAAAAGATCACGCCCGAGGCAGTCAACTTCATGGCCAGATTCGGACGAGGCTTGATCTGCCTGGCCATGACGGGCGAGCGCCTCGATGAACTCCAGGTGCCGCTCATGGTGGGCCATAACACCACAAAGTACGGGACCGCTTTCACCGTTTCGATAGAAGCCCGCCATGGTGTGACGACCGGGATCTCGGCCGCTGATCGAGCCGCTACCATCCTCACGGCAGTGAATCCGCGAAGCGCTTCTTCGGATCTGGCTCGTCCCGGGCACGTTTTCCCGCTGCGCGCGCGTCCCGGCGGCGTGCTGGAGCGGGCCGGGCAGACGGAGGCCGCGGTCGATCTCGCGCGCTTGGCCGGGCTTTATCCTGCCGGGGTGATTTGCGAGGTCATGAAGGAAGACGGATCCATGGCACGCGTGCCCGAGTTGCAGGAAGTAGCGCGCACCCACGGATTGAAGATGATCACGGTGGCCGATCTGATCGCATTCCGCCTGCGGACGGAAACTTTCGTGCGCAAAGTGTCGGAGGCGTTCCTACCAACCGAGTTCGGCGATTTCCGTGTGGTGGTTTTTGAAAACACGCTGGATAAGGAACATCACATCGCGCTTGTCAAAGGCGTGATCCGCGATGACGCGCCCATGCTGGTTCGCGTGCAGTCGCAATCGACCATGGGCGACGTTTTCCACTCGCTCCGTAACGACGGCGGAGTCCAGCTCCGTTCCGCGTTGAGAATGATCGAGGAAACGGGCAGCGGCATCCTTGTCTATCTGCGCCAGGAAGGGCGGGGAACCGGCTTGGCCAATGAGATCAAGGCCTGTGCGGTGCGTGACGAGGGTAAGGGGGTCGCAGATGCCGAGGAGATGGCCGGGTCCCAGGCCGATCCGCTCATCTATGGAATCGGCGCACAGATTTTGCGCGTGCTTGGGGTCAGGCAGATTCGGCTGGTGACGAACCATCCCAGAAAGATCGTCGGGCTGCAGGGCTATGACATAGCAGTTGTGGAACAGGTTCCCCTGGAACCGCCGGCGGTGCTGGGCTCAAGGGATGGCTTGGACACGAGGCAGAACCGGGCGGCGCGGATTCTCAAATCCATTTAACTTCGCGCGGCGTCATGGGGCTGCGTGGCGAATCAGAGAATCGTCCGCGTCACGCAGTCTTCGTCAATGTTTTCCGTGGAGTTTGGCGATCTGGGCGTCAATCACGTCATCCTCGATTTTGCGAAACAGGATTTCGCGCATACCCAGCGGGTGGTTCGCGGGCAGCCGAAGCCGACAGATATCCTCCCAGCGGATGTCCCGGTGCGAACCTGGAGCATTCAGCATCTTCCAAAGGCTCTCGGCTGAAAACGGCATGAACGGCTCCATCATCACCGCAAGAGCGAGCTCCAGCTGGACTGTCGCGTTCAACGTAGCGGCACAACGCGCCGGGTCCTGTTTTAGACTTGTCCAGGGCGCGGAATCATTGAAGTACTTGTTGCCTGTACGCGCCAGGTTCATCAGCTCTCCGATCGCGCGTCGAACCTGAAAATCGTCCAGGAGATTCCCGATCCTGGTCGCGGCCGATTTCACCGCGGCCAGCACTTCCTGATCCGCACTGGATAGCACCTCAGGCACCTCCGGCACCCTGGCTTGGAAGTGCTTCTCGATGAACGAAAGGCTTCGATTTACCAGATTTCCCAGAATGTCTGCCAGCTCGCCGTTGTTGCGCGCCTGGAAATCTTTCCAGATGAAATCCGAGTCCTTGTTTTCGGGAGCGTTGGCCGCAAGGTAGTAACGCAGCGGATCCGGAGGAAACAGCTCGAGAAATTCATCGACCCAGACCGCCCAGTTGCGGCTCGTGGAGAGCTTCTCGCCTTCGATGTTCAAGAACTCATTGGCAGGGATGTTGTCCGGAAGGATAAACTCACCATGAGCCATCAACACTGCCGGCCAAACGATGGCGTGAAAAACGATGTTGTCCTTGCCGATGAAGTGGATCAGTCGCGTGCGGTGATCGCACCAGTATTCGCGCCACAGATCGGGCTTACCCTGTAATTGCGCCCACTCCACGGTGGAGGAAATGTAGCCGATGGGCGCATCGAACCATACGTAGAGGACCTTGCCGGCGGCGCCTTCCAGGGGCACCGGAATCCCCCAGTCGATATCACGCGTGATCGGGCGATCGGTGAGGCCTTCGGCGAACCAGCCGGCGCAGAATTCTCTTACGTTGCTCTTCCAGTCAGTTTTCGATGCCTGCCACTCTTCGAGCTGCTTCTGGAACTGAGAAAGCCGGAAATACCAGTGTTTGGTGCTGCGCATTTCGGGCGTCGATCCGCAGACCTTGCACTTCGGGGAGATGAGCAGCTCCGGTTCCAGCCAGCGACCGCAAGATTCGCACTGGTCTCCCCGCGCACCGGCCTGGTGACAGTGCGGACACTCACCTTCGATGTAACGGTCCGGCAGGAAGCGGTGGCAAACAACGCAATAATACTGGCGGACTTCCTGTTCCTTGATGAACCCCTTCTCGTTGAGCTTGAGAAAGATGTCCTGTGAGATCTTGCGGTGAAGGGGAAGGGAAGTGCGCGAATAATTGTCGAACTGAATCCCGAGCCTGCGAAAACTCTCCTTCATCATGGCGTGGTAGCGATCCACGATTTCCTGGGGTGAAACGTGCTCACGGTCCGCTCGGATCGTGATGGGTACGCCGTGTTCATCCGAGCCGCAAATGAAAATAACATCGCTTCCTTTAAGCCGCTGGTATCGAACGTAGACGTCAGCCGGCATGTAAGCTCCCGCAAGGTGCCCCAGATGAAGGGGGCCATTCGCGTAAGGCAAAGCTGCCGTCACCAGAATCTTCTCAGCCAAGGCATCCTCCGATCCGTCAGTCAAAGGCTTAGATCATACCATAGCCACTTCGGCCCGTGGACTTGGACGTGGACTTGGACTTGAACGTTTTTGTGCTCAACCCATATCCGAACATAAGAAACGGACGGCAGCCTGTGAACGTCAAGCTCGCAAAGGTTCACGTCGGGTGAGATAGTCCAAGTCATGTCCAGGTTCAGGTCGAAGTCCACGTGCTCTGGCGACCGTATGCCAGCGATCCGTTTCGTGTCTATCGCATGTCTCGAGACATGTATAATCCTCGGTGTGCAGAAGACTACGCCCGAACATCCCCCCTTAATCCGCGATGTGCGCAGCGACGAAATCCAGAAGCTGTACGACATCGACCAGATCTGTTTCCCTGTCCATGTCGCCTATTCACGGGTCGAGTTGCTCTTTTTCCTGAATCACGGCTCCTCCATCAGCAAGGTTGCGGAGCGCGAAGGGAGCGTTCTGGGATTCGCAATCGGGCAAGTAAAGGCACACGAGCACGCACACGTCATCACCATCGATGTGATTCCCGAAGCACGGCGCGGAAGGGTGGGCCGTGCCCTCATGGAGACTTTGCACGCGGAATTCCGGGCTCGCGGAGCCGTGCAAGCCAGCCTGGAGGTTGACACGGATAACGAAGCTGCGCAGCAATTCTATATTGGCCTTGGCTATCGGCGGACGGACTTCCTGCGAGGGTACTACAACGGGCACGGCAACGCCTATCGCATGGTGCTGGATTTGTAAGGAAGGCTACTTTTCGCGCGCCAGATAACCTTGCCGCGTTTGCACCTTCAGATCGATGAGCTTGCCATCATGGTTCAGGTCCGCCCGGGCTTCGACGCGAATCTTGCGGAATTTCCCGTCGTGCTTGGTGTTGCTCGGAACGTAGGCGAGGCTGTACTGGTTGCGCAAGCTGTTGGAGATGTTCTTGAAGATTGAGGGCAGCTCCGTGGGAAAGCGCGGGAAGAAAACTTCGCCTCCCGTCAGCTCCGCAAAGGACCGCAGCCGGTTGTCCGCCGTGAGCCATGTGATGTCGTCGAGGTTGTAACGGAGACGGACGCTCTGTCCTACGCTGATGGCAAAAACTGAGGCGTTCGCGGACTTGCACTTCTTCAAGGCGTCGTCATAAGTGTGCTGACTGAAAGTGTCGAGGCCCGTGCTGACCAGCAGAATGGCGACTTTCCCTTGAATCTCCTCCACGCGGTCCAGCGCGAAGATCAGAGCGTCGGAGAGATTGCTTTCGCTGAATGCGGGTGTCGAGAATCGACTGAGTGCTTCCATCAGCGTATTCCGGTTTTGCGTGAAATCCGTCAGGATGGTGGGCCTGAGATCGTAGCCGATGACGGCGACCCAATCTCCGGGCCGTAGACTGTCAGCGAAGCCATAGATGGAGTTCCATACATCGGTGATGAAGTAGTCTACCACCTTGCTGAAATCCACGAGCATGACTGCGGTGATTCCGGCGTCGACAGTCGCAAAGTGCGTGATCTCCTGCTTCACGTTATCTTCGTAGATCGTGAAATTCTCGGGTTGCAGTCCGGTAAGAATGTTCCCCTTCTTGTCCGTCACCAAAGCCTGCAGGCTGACAAGATCGACCGAGATCGAGATGCCCTGCTGGCCCGGCGGCTTGTTCTGACCCGGCCCGCTCTGAGTCTGGGAACCCTGTTTGGGCACGTCCTGCACGGACACTCCGGGGCTGGCCGCAGGAATCGCCTGCTGCGTTGCAACCGGAAACATCGTTGCAGGAATGCAGAGACCAAGTGCTAAAACCATGCCGGCAATCTTCATAACGCCCGCTCCGCGAGGTGACCTCGCTCGCCAAGAGCCATGCTCAGGCTCGTTTTCTCTCAATTACAGTAGCATACTCCGCGAAAGTGGGGACAAATGATTTGACGTTCCTACTTCGTGATGCTAATAATTTGTTCCGCTCTTGTCTTACTGCGACATCGTTTTTGGGAGGTTAAACGTGGGTTATTGTCCGGAATGCGATGCAGAAATCGATGAGGAATTTGAGGACGTCGGGGAAATCATCACCTGTCCTGAATGCGGCGTCGATCTCGAGGTGATCTCGCTCGATCCTGTAGAGTTCGATCTGGCTCCTGCTGAAGACGAAGATGCAGACGAAGATGACGAAGACTACAATTTTGATGAAGAAGAGGACGACGACGAAGACTGGGACGACGAGGACGAAGAGGACCTTGACGACAAAGAGGACAATTACAACTAGCCGGCAATAGTTGTCTCTCAGCCGGGGGACCTCGTTGTTTTGAACGTACCGCAATTCGATCCTGAATCCGCACTGGGAATCCAATAGTGCTGAACCAGATCCGCTTGGTGGTTTTTGACCTGGATTACCTTATTTTTGACTGTGCAGAAGTGAAGATAAGAGCATTGCGCGAAGGACTCGTCTCACTCGACGAAGACATTCCGCACAGCGCTCTCTTGCCGGATGTTGTGGTTGTCGAGGAAGGGTTCCGCGACCACGGCCGCCGGTGGGTCTCGCAACTCGACATTGGCCTGGACGAAGCCGCGCTTGATCGACTCCAAATCGACTATCGGATGCACGAGGAGCGTCTGGTTTCAGAAGGAATGGGACGACTTTTCCCCGGGTTGATCGAGTTAGTGTCGGATTGCCGCGTGCAAGGGCTGTTGCCTGCGATAGGTGCTGAAGCCAGTCGGGATTACCTCATGGCCGTTAGCGACCGCCATGGCTTGGATCCTCTATTCGAGATGGTTTATTGCACCGAAGAATATGGGATGGGAGGAGCGGATGAAATGATCGAAGAGATCATGTCGCGCGCCGAGGTCAATCCCCGCGAAACGCTCGCACTCGGAACACGTCCCGGCTTCTTCCTGGCAGCCCGCAGAATGGATGTCTTGAGCATCGGGTGTGGCTGGGGCCTGCGTCAGTTGGACGCTCTTGCCGACGCCGACCTTCAGGCGCCCGCCCTGACCGACCTGTTTTCCGCCATTGAGAAGGCCGATGAGATGGCCGCCCGCTTTCATTCCTGAGGCGCAATCGCGCGGGCGGGCAAGAGCGCGATTTCCCCTGCACGGTCCCTATCTTATCCAAAATCCTACTTGTTGTCTCGTGGATGTGTCCGTCGACGAATCCCTGGTGGTCACCTCCAAAACATAAGCCCCCGGAGCGAGTCCCTGCAGCGACAGTTCACCGTCAAGGAAATTGGGACCCTTGTTCGCCGAGCCAGACGGCATCACCGGCTGCGGTGCGGACTGGAGCACAACCTGGTTGCCCTTATAGATCTTGGCCTGCAACATCAGCGAGCTTTCCTGGGCGTTGAAAACCTGCACCAGGAAAGACAAACGCGCAGCCGGACTGAAGGAGCGTTTTGCATTCAATTGCCTTTCGCCTAGTTCGTCAGGTTGCTGAGTGGACGGACGGGAGCCAACGGGGAGTTGCCCACAAAGGAATACCGGTCCCAGTTGAGGTTTTCCGGGCGATGCGATCGGGATTTCTACCCATTGGTGGGCACTGCCGACACGTCCAGTCTTGGGATCCCTGGCTGCAACTCGTACCTGGTAGATACCTGGCGCGATGGGGATCAGCCTGCTGTAACTGAACTCATGGTTTGCAAACATCGGCCTGTTGGATGGATCGGCAGGCTTGGCCGGGCTTATCTCAAAACTGCCCACCAGGGCGCCATCGCGGTTGGCAACAATCCCTAAGAGATCGATGCGTTCTTCCTCTTTGTTTTCTCCTGGAGTGCCTTCGGCTGCCCCCACATCCGTTACCAACGAAATGTCCAGGACGTACTGCTTCTGGTTGGGAAGGTAGACGTAGCCGGCATAGAGCGACGTGGGCAAGTCCTCGATGGGCCACGGATACTCTACAGCCTTAGCAAGATCGCTGCCGGGACTGCTCCTATCGGCATCCAGCGGCCGGCCCTTCTCCTTAGGGAAAATCTTGGAGAGCATGATGAGATCCTGCCTCAAGTTCACCTTGAGGTCCGGCCGGTTCTTGATCGAGATTTTGAGATGGCTGTAATGCCCGGCCTGCACCTTGTCGGGATCTACATGCCAGCCCAGGAGATAGTAATGCGACGTTTCCTCCAGGCTTTGAGCAATTGCCGATTCCAAGCCGTTAGTGTTCTTGAATAGGCGCCCGCCGGTGTTGGAGGCGAGAGCATTGAGTCCGTCCTGCGACACAAAGACCTCGTCGTAGGTCCGCCCCAGCCGGCCTGCCGGTTCGGACGGCGAGGCGGAACCTTTTGGTGGCGACGGAATTCCAGTAGGTGCGGTAGATGCATCGGGCAAGCCGACCACGAGGCCCCGCGTGTCAAAGGTGTAAATGACGACCCCTGCCGCCGCGGCGGCGTCTGTGACTTGTCTGATCCTGTAGTTTACATCATCTCTCTGTTCCTGCATGGCAAAGCCATCTGACAACAGAAAAATCACTTTATGCCCCGGGAGAGCCGCGCAGGACTGTACGATGCTCTTGAGAGATGCCAGCGATTGAGCCGTGACTTCTGCCGATATCTGTGCGAGCACCGCCGCCCGGTGACGGACGATATCCGCCGCAAGGTTTCTGCCCACGGAATCATTGGTCAATGCCTCCGCTACCACCGTCCAATCCACGAAAGCCCCCATGACCTCCTGATCGTCCTGTTCTATCTCTAACGCCTGTGCCTCGTTCATGGGAGGACGCGCAAAATCATGAGGAGATTCCGCCGTCAGCCGCAGGCGGGAGATTGCAAGCTGCAAGATGGATTTGTTGTCAGTCAACTGTTGCAGGAAACCGAGCTGCCTTGTGCCTGTGAAAACCGCAGCCCTGTCGTTGGGTCCCATCATCGTGTTAATCAGGTGTGAGAGAGCGTCCCGCGCGCGTATGGTGCTATCCGCCGACATATGCCAGTCATCCACAAAAAACAGGAGCGTGCGCCCCGTCTCTGGACGCCGCGCTGGAACCCGAAGCTGGGGGGCCGTGAGCTTGGCAGGCGCCTTGGCAGAGGTCGTGATTTTGGCGGGAGTATTGGCCGGGGGCGTCTCCGGATTCGGAGTGCCGGTAGTTACCAGCTCCAGAAAAGCGATCGGTTGCAGCTTCCCATCGACTAGCATTTCGAACTGATCCTGCTTGAGACCTTCGACGAATCGCCCCTTGTTGTCTGAGACCGTCAGGTCGGTCTGAACCAATCCCACCTGGATACGAATCGTGCCGGCGGATTTTCCAGCTGTCTGATCCGGCGGATTCGTCTGTGACTGCGGATAAAATGACGGCGTTCCCAGCGTAAGGAGCGCGAAGAGCGGAACGGTTTGCCTGAGGCTTCTGCAAAAATATCTGGACGCGTTCATCGGAACTCCTTTGCTGGAAGAAACCTCAGCCGGGAATCAGCGATTTATCCAAACGCAGCCGCTTCGTGTTTTGTCAGAATCCTTCCGCAACAACCCGGGACAACCGAAAACTCTTAGATGCTGATATTACAATGGAGGTTCACAAGACTTCCAGGTGAATGGCATGCCGGTGCCGTTTCAACGTACACCCTGCGCGGATGCGGTCATTGAATCCAGAAAGGAAGCCTCCGTGTGACGGTTGCTTTCCCGGCGCCCGAATCGGCGGAGATCTCGAGAACATACGCGCCCGGCGTCAGGCCGTCCGTTCGCAGATAGGAGCCGGTAAACTGGGGAGCGGTTTTCGCCGGACTCTGCTGATTCAACTTCTGCAGAGGCGACCGGGTCAGAGCCTGGTTTCCCCGATAGACAGTCGCGCGCAGGAGAACTGGAGCATCGGAAGGGTTGAAGATCTGTACCAGATAGGAGAGACGCGAACTGGAAGCGATGCGGCAGTCGGTACTGATCTGATTCGGGTCGAACGTGGCGGGAAAAGGATCTGCGTCCGCGACACCTTCGTCCTGGTGAGGGCGAGTCAGAAAGACACTGCTCGCCTCGATCTGCCCAGGTGCGGGCTGGGGCACCTCGATCCATTGATGCGCGCTGCCGACATGGCCTGTCCTTGGGTCGCTCGCGGCCACGCGAACCTGGTAGATTCCGGGAGGGATCGAAACCAAACGGCTGTAAATATATCTGCGGTTGCCGGCGCCCGCATCTTTAGGAGGATCAGACGGTTTGTCCAGGCTCACTCTGAACCCGCCCACCGTTTTTCCGTTCTGGTTTGCCACCACTCCCATGACTTCGACGGGCATCCCTGCTCCCGAACCTCCATCGCCTGCGTCCGCCCTCTCGACCTCTGCTTGCATCGAAATGTCCAGAGCATATGTGTTCTTGTCGGGCATATATAGGAAACCGCAGTAGAGAGAGGTCGGCAATCCGCTGATGGGCCACGGATATTCCAATGCTTTGACCAGCCCGTTTCCGGAGGCGGCCGTTGTGGACGTGTGCTGCGCGCGATCCTTCTCATCAGCCACAAGCCCGGATAAATTGATGGAATCCCTCCTCAGGCGCACTTTTAAGTCAGGCCGGTCCGGGATGGAAACACGAATGGAACTGTAGTGCCCGGCGCGCAGCTTGTCTGGATCGACGTGCCAGCCCAACAGGTAGTAGCGCGACGTTTCCTCCATGGTTTTTACGATCGCGCCTTCCAGCGCGTTGGTGTTGTGAATGAATCTCCCACCGGTGTCGGATGCGAGAGCGTTGAGTCCGTCCTGCTTCGTAATGAAGGTATGGGGCTCGTTGGGCACGAGGCCGCGAGCATCCAGTGTATAGATTACGATTCCTGCGGCGGCAGCGGCGTCCGTCACTTGCCGTAGCCTGTGGACAATGTCGTCCGAGTAAAACTGGAGGGCAAACCCATCGGACAAAAGGAAGAGCAGCTTGCGGCCGGGCAACACCCCGCATGAACTCACGATGCTGCGCAAAGAGGCCAGAGTCCTGAAAGTGATGTCCGCGGAGATCTGGGCCAGCGCTGCTGCCCGTTCGCGTACCAGTGCGGTGGCCCCGATCCTGTCCATGCCTGTTATCTTCGTTGTCGCCGCGACAAAGCTCGCGAGAGTGTCGGCGTCGCCCATTTCGATGGAAGCTGCCTCCGCCTCGTCCATGACTGGGCGATCATGATCGACGATGGTTCCGTTGGTGAACGCAAGGCCCGTGAGGGCACGCTGCAGGACCGATTTGTTTTCGGTGAGCTGCTCCAGGAACCCGAGCTGCCTGGACGCTGCAAAGATGGCTGCCTTGTCATTGGGGCCCATCGTGCGGTCAATCAGGCTGGATAGCGCTTCTCGCGACCGCATCATGCTGTCGGCCGACAGATGCCAGTCATCGATAAAGAACAACAGTGTGCGTCCTTCCGTGGGCGGATTCGCAGTGTTTTGGGGAATGGGAGTCGTGCGGTTGTCGGTGGTCTTAGCCGCGGCACTCAAATCCTCAGGGCCTCGAGTAAACACCAGTTCTAGAAAGGAAATGGGCTGCGGCTTCCCGTCGATCAGCAATGCGAATTGATCCGGCGTGAGATCATCGACAAACCGTCCTTGTTTGTCATATACCGTAACATCGGTCTGAACCAACCCTACCTGGACTCGGATGGTGCCGCTGGATTTCTGCGGATTTTGTTCCGGCTGATTCTTTTGGGCCGCATAGAAGGGGAGGACGGCGAACCAAGGCAGCAACAGAAAAGGGATCATTCGTGTGAGAATTCGCCGTGGCTGAGCGTGCAGGTGCATTGCGGCTCCATCAGGCTGCACTCATGGGAAGGAGGCTGCCGGTTCGTTGCGCGGCAAAGACGCAAAGCTACTATATTCTAACTGGGGGCGTGCTTGAAAGACACAGTTTAGCAACGATGATTTTGTGCGAGAACGCCGCGCGTGCTAAATTTGGCGTATGAATTTACAGGAAAAGGTAGCGAGGCTGGAAGGCCTGCTGCACGAAATGGCGCCGGTCATCGTCGCGTTTAGCGGCGGAGTGGACAGTTCGTACCTGGCGTACAAGGCGCATTGCGTCCTGGGAGATCGCGCGCTTGCCGTCACCGCGGAAAGCCCATCGGTCCCAACCAGCCAGCGGGACATGGCATTGCGCCTGGCTCGGGAAATCGGGCTGCGCCACGCAATTGTCAATACGCGCGAGATCGAACGTGAGGAATATCGCGAAAATCCTCCGGATCGATGTTTTTTCTGCAAGGACACGATGTTCGATCTGTTGGTCTCACTGGCGGAAAAACAGGGATTTTCCATGGTAGTCGACGGGCTGAACGCGGACGATCTTGGTGATTACCGGCCCGGTCGCCAAGCTGCGGAGAAACACGGCGTGCGCAGTCCGCTCATGGAAGCCGGTCTCAACAAAGAGGAAATACGACAGCTCTCCCGGAGCGCAGGCCTGCCCACCGCTGACCAGCCGGCTTCCGCCTGCCTGGCTTCACGTTTTCCCTACGGAGTGCGCATCACGGAAGAGAAGCTGCGCTTGGTGGACCGCGGGGAAGAAGCGCTGCGTGGCATGGGCTTCCGCGTTTTCAGAGTGCGCCATCACGAAGAATTGGTGCGCCTCGAATTTGGCAAGGAAGATCTGGTGCGGGCTCTGAATCCGGACGTTGCCAACTGTTTGACGGAGCTTTTTAAAGGGCTGGGCTACAAGTATGTAACGCTCGATCTTGAAGGTTATCGCAGCGGCTCCCTCAACGAAGTCCTGATTACCAGGATAACGTAGGGGGCGAAGCACGAATGAATGGGAAAGCCTGGTGAATTTAAGAACCGCCAGGCGCAAATCACAGGGTGGCGGGGTGCCGTTCAGAAAGAGCCCGACAAACGGATCCGCGGCGCCAGTTCCACGCGGTTGAGACGATTTCCTCCAGGGATGAATGCCGGCTGCGCCAGCCGAGGAGAGTCTCCGCCTTTCGCGGGTTGGCCACCAACTGCGGCGGATCCCCCGGCCTGCGCGGCCGGATCATCGTGGGAACTCGCCTTCCTGTGATTCTCACCACTTCATCAACAACCTGCAGCACAGAGTAGCCGCTCCCGGTACCCAGATTGAAGACCTCCGGAGGGTGGCCGCTCGACAAGTACTTCAGCGCAGCGATATGCGCCAAACCAAGGTCCTCGACATGGATATAGTCCCGGATGCAGGTGCCGTCCGGTGTCGGGTAGTCGTCCCCATAAATCTCCGCAGCGGTTCCGCTCCCCATGGCGATTTCGAGGAGCCTGGGAATGAGATGTGTTTCCGGCACGTGCCACTCTCCCAAACTGCCGTCGGAAGTTGCGCCTGCCGCATTGAAATACCGCAGCGAAACATGACGCAATCCATGGGCGTTCTGGTAATCGCTCAAGATGCGCTCAATCACCATCTTGGTCACACCATATGGATTCATTGGATTCAAGGGCATTGTTTCTTCCAGGGGAACACGGCCAGGAATTCCATAGGTGGCGCAGCTGGAGGAAAAGACGATCATCGAAACCGCATGACAGCGCATCGCCTCGAGCAGGTTCAAGGCATTCATGATGTTATTATGATAATATTTATAAGGGTTTCTATATGATTCTTCAACTAAAGCATGAGATGCAAAATGGATCACGGCGCTGATGTCATGCGCAGAGAAAACGGCATTGAGATCGTTGGAATCGCTCAGGTCAGAATGATAGAAAGTGAAGCCTGCGGCAAATTCCGGATAGCCGCTGGAAAGATTGTCGAAGCAGATTGGCTCCAATCCGCTGGCTTTAAGAAGTCGCAGGGTATGACTGCCGATATATCCGGCACCGCCGGTGACCAGGATTTTCGCCATTGGGTTCATGTCTCTCGGACCCGTGTTTCGGGCAGGGTCCAATCCACTCATCTATCGGTGCCTTCCAGGGCTTGCTGTATGGCTTCCTTGACTTCTTCGATTTTGAAGGGCTTGGCCAGGTAGCGGCTGTAGGTAGTTTCGAAGAACGAGCGGGTCTCGGCACTGACTGTGTCGCCGGTCACGAAGATGATGCGCTTGGCCAGCGCGGGGCGCGCCTGTTTGATCCACTGGAAGAGCTCGAGCCCGCTCATCTGGGGCATCCTGAAGTCTGTGATAATGAGATCGTAATCGTTCTTCAGCAGTTTTTCGACCGCCACGCGGCCATCCTCGGCAGTGTCGACCCGTATGGGGAAATTCCGGAAGATTTCGATAAAGAAGTCGAGGATGTACTTCTCATCGTCGACGATCAGGATTCTCTTGTTGCGGACCAGGCTGTCGAACTGCAGCGCCTGCGGCATGAGTTGGGGAAAGATGTTTGCATCGTCGTTAAGCTTGGTGATGATGGGAAGCTCGATCACGAATTGCGCGCCTTCTCCCGGCTTGCTGCGAGCATAGATGTTGCCCCCATGTTCTTTAATGATGCCGTATGACAGGCTCAAGCCGAGGCCTGTGCCTTTGCCGACGTCCTTGGTGGTAAAAAACGGATCGAAGATTTTGGAAATGTGCGGTTCCTGAATCCCGGGCCCGTCGTCGATGATCTCGACCACGATGCGGTCCTCTTGCAGGTCAACACGCGATCGGATAGTGAGGCGGCCACGGCCGTGCGCCTGAAGCATGGCATGTTCGGCGTTGGTGATGATATTAAGGAATACCTGCTGCAACTGGTGCGCGTCGGCGATGGTTCTGGGAAGGCTCCGGTCCAGTTCGCGGACGATCTCAATGTTATTCACGGAGAGTTCGTAATTGCGCAGCTCGATCGTGCGCTCGAGCATGTCGTTGACGTTGGAAAGCGTACGTTCCGGCTTTTGCTTGCGTGCAAACGACAGCAGGTTCTGCACGATTTTCTGGCAGCGCAGCGCCAGACTGTTGATCTTCAGCAGACTCTCTCGCGCGCGCTCGTCGAGATCCTTACGCAGCTGTAGAAGCTGGGAGTAACCCATGACTCCCGTAAGCGGATTATTGAGCTCGTGGGCAATCCCGGAAATCAGCGCTCCTATGGCAGAGAGTTTTTCGGACTGAATCAGCTGCTGGCGCAGCAGCTTCTCATTGCTCACATCCTTGGCGACGTGAATGCAGCCGACCAGGCGGTTGTTCTTGTCGTACCACGGACTGACCGAAATCTGGAAAGTTCCCCCCATGGCAGGGAGATCGAGTTCTTCCACGACCAGGTTCTCAGACTGCAGAGTGTCCATATGGCGGCAGGCGCTGAAGATCAGTTGTGCCGGATTATAGATTTCTGAACAGGACTTTCCGATCATCCTGGGCGGGGTCGTCTTCAGGCGGCGTGCCAGGGCGACATTGGCGCGGATGATCTTTCCCGTTGTGTCGTGGACGGACACGCAATCCTGCATGGCATCGAAAGTGGTCTCCCACTCTTTCTGGCTGCGTGACACCACCTGGAACAGCCGGGCGTTTTCCAGGGCTATGGCTGCCTGATGAGCTAGGGTTTCTGCCCTGGAGATCTCTTCCTGAGTGAAGGATCGCGAGGAGGATTCGTCGCTGCAGATGAGAACGCCGATGCCCCGTTCCTTGGCGCGCAATGGGGCGAAAATGGCGGCGCGCCATCGCATGCTCTCCATCACGCCGGGATTGAACGGGTCAAGCCGGGGAATATCCTCGACCGCAATCACGCGTCCCTGCAAAAGGGCTCGGACAGCCACGGAATCTTCTTCTAGACCGATCGCGATGTCCTGGATTTTCAGTCCCTCTTCCTGCGTGGAAGCCGAACCGATCAGTTTTTGCTGGCGGTCGTCGAGGAGGAAGAGATGGCATTGTCTGGTTTTGACCAGACGTTTTCCCTCGATGACGATTCGCCGGATGATGTCGTTGAGATCTAGGCTCTGGGAGATGATCTTGTTGACCTCGTGAAGAGCTACCAGGTCTTCGGAGTGCTTGTCGGCCTGTTCGTGCAGCCTTGCACTCACGACGGCCGAACCCAGGAGATCCACCAGGGCTGCAATGAAGGCCTCTTGAGCCTCGGACGGGCGTCTCCACCTGCGGTCCGCCAGCACCAGCGTGCCCAGGATACGATCGCCGGCGCGCACGGGACAGACCGCAAAATAGTGAGTGCCTCCGGGGCGGAAGGTGTCGGTCATGACCAGCCGGCCGTAATCTGCCTGCTCCTCGATAACCGACAGGTCTTCCGGGGACAAATCGCGATTCGGAGAATCTTCCGGTCGAAGGGAGTCGAGTGCCGTCAGCGCCGCATCGCTGAATCCGGAGTGCACGGCGATGAGGGGCTCATCCGGAGTGGGGCGCAAACGGATTGCTCCGGCTTCCACTCTCATGACTCTCAGTGTTTCGGCCAGGCAAGCGGTGAGGATCGCATGAAGATCAGAGGAGCGGTTGATCAAGGAAGAGATCATGCGCAGTGTATGCAGTTCCGGCTGTCCCGATGTGCGGTGTTTCGGTTCGGCGGGCATGGCGAGCGCCGCGATCGCGGGAGCCAACATTATCAGCAGGAGATGGAGGTCCAGGTGGGCTGCAGGGAGAATTGTAGACACGAACCTGAGATCAAAGAGCATGACAACTTGATCCTCTGGATGACAGTGAAACGTTCATTATAGAACGCATCACGCCGATTGCCATGGGAAAACTGTTTCGACTCTTGTGGCGAGATGGAGCTACTTTCCCGCGTCGGTCTTGGGAGCAAAGTAACCAGGGCGATAGCGCACCTTCATGGTGTTGGAACTTGGCGCGTCGAGCGCGACTTTGAGGCGCCTCCAGGTTCCATCGCGGGCTTGATTCGAGGAAAAATAACTGATGCTGTACTGGTTGCGGAGTTCGTAAGCGATCTGCGAGACAATGGTATTGACCTCTCGGATCTCCTTAGGGAAAAATGCCTTAGCGCCAGTTTCATCAGCGACCCTTTGAAGGGCATCGTGCGCTTTTTCCGGCTCGGTCTTGTGGCTGAAAAGACCCTTTTCGGGCACATCGTCCAACAGCCCGATGCAATAGACCGCGACGTCCGATTCCTGAACCTTCGCGACCATTTCGTCAAGCTTGTAGTAACTGTCGCGATCCTCTCCGTCGGTGATGACAACCAGGGCCTTTTTGGGTCGCGTTCCGTTGTGTGCTTTTTGGACGCTGAGATAAATGGCATCCCAGAGGGCCGTTCCGCCTGTCACGATCGTATTGTTCAAGGTATCGCTGATGGTGTCGATGTCGCTCGTGAAATCTTCCAGCAGCTCGACCTCTTCGTTGAAGCCGACCAGAAAAACCTCGTCATTGGGGTTACTGGCACGGATAAACGCCAATGCGGCTTTGATGACATTGTCGAACTTGGATCGCATGCTCCCGCTGGTGTCGAGAACGATCCCGAGGCTGATCGGCACGTCCTCCTGTGAGAAGGACAGCATGTTCTGGCCCACGCCATCTTCAAAAAGCTTGAAGTTCTCCTGCTTCAGGCCGCTGACAAACTGGCCGTTCTTGTCGAGCACTGACGTGTGTACGACAACCAGGTCGACGTTGACGCCAATGCGGAAATCCTTCTGGGGTTCCTGCGGCGATTTGGATCCCAGCTCGGGCTTGACGGGCTTCTTGCGATCATTCTGCTGGTCCGTCTTTTTCTGGGCGCTTGCCGCCTGAGAATGGGAGGCCAAAACCAGTGCGGCTCCCAAAACCAACATCAGGGCGGCGGCCGTTAGAACCCAGCGCGAGCCGTTAGTTCTTGGCTGCATAATATCCTTCTTTGGCGTGCACGATCAGCTTCGGAAGCCCTTCGGGCGGATCCAGCTTAACCTGGATTTTACGCCAGGCCCCATCATGGGTCTTGTTGGTGGGGTTGTAGCCAAGGACGTACTGATTGCGCAACTCTGCATGGATAAGGTCGATGTAATAGTCAAGCGTGTTGAAATTGTCAGGGAAAAACGCCCTGCCTCCGGTCAGACCGACGATGTTTTCGAGCAAACCCCGCCCGTAGCCCAGGTTGCCCTGCTCTCCGATCGCATAGATCTGGACGTCGGACTCCTTGGCAAACTCGCGCACTTCTGAGATGGTGTAGCGGCTAGTGTTATCTTCGCCGTCTGTAATAAGAATGAGGGCTTTCTTCTCGTTTTTTGCTGCCTTGACTTGATCCAGGCCCATATAAACGGCATCGAAAAGAGCTGTACGCCCCCCGGCCTGTTTCAACGCAATCTCATTCCGGATGGTAGAGCTCTGATGTGTGAAGTTTTGTATCAGGGTGGTTCTCTCATTAAAAGTGATCAGGGCATACTCATCGTCGGGGTTGCCGTTTTCCAGGAATCGCACGATTGCGCTCTTTGCCTTTTGGATGTTGTTATTGTCCTTCATGCTGCCGCTGACATCAAGAATGAGGCCGACGCTCACCGGCGCCGGTTCTTGCGTGAAGGAGACTATGGATTGCTCGACCTTGTCCTCGTAAACCTTGAAGTGCTCCTTTTCCAGGCCCGTCACGCAGCGGTTCAGCGGATCGGTCACAGACACCTTCAGGAATACAGTTTCTACGCCGATGCGAAATATAGGCGGCTGTTGCTTTTGTGCATAGCGGGCAAATAGGGAGGAGCCCGTGCACAGGAAAACTATGAAGGGGATGGCAGCCAGGTCCGCCAATCGACGGCTAATCAAATGTACCTCGCGCGAAGTCTGCGTCAAGGAACGCATGGACGCTGGGCTTCTTTGCTAACATTCTACCAAATTGAAAACGAATGTCAAGAATGCGGCTTCATTGCAACCTCTCCAGAAAATCCATTCCGACCAGCACTTCCCGGGGCTTGGATCCGTCAGCGGGACCAACCAGGCCATTCGTATGCATCACGTCGATCAGCTTCGCGGCCCGACCGTACCCGATGCTCAACCTGCGTTGCAGAAGCGAAGTGGAAGCGCGTCCTTCGCTTACGACGATACGCACCGCGTCCTTGTAAAGGCTGTCTTCAGCGGCGCCGTCAATAGGATTGCCCGCGTCGTCGAGTTCCTGATCTTCTCCGAAAGTGAGAACAGATTCGTCATACATTGGACGACCCTGGCGCCGCAAATGTTCAACGATATTCTGGGCCTCCTTCTCGCTCACGTAGGCTCCGTGAATGCGCATCACTCGCGACGAGCCGGGAGGCACAAAGAGCATGTCGCCATTTCCCAGCAACTGCTCGGCGCCGTTTGCGTCGATGATTGTGCGCGAGTCGACTTTGGTTGCCACCTTGAAAGCGATTCTGCAGGGGAAGTTGGCCTTGATAACCCCCGTAATCACATCGACGGAGGGCCGCTGGGTCGCGAGAATCAGGTGAATACCCACGGCCCTCGCCATGGCCGCCAGGCGCGCGATGGACTCCTCGACGTCGTGCGACGAGACCATCATCAGGTCTGCCAGCTCGTCAATGACGAGGACCAGATAAGGAAGAGTCTTCTCGAGTTCTCCCTCCGGGTTGTTCTCGGGGTCAAGGAATGATAGCTGCCGGCCGGTCGAGCGAACCAGGGTATTGTATTGATCGATGTTGCGCACGCCGCGCAGCGCCAACTTTTTGTAACGCGCCTCCATCTCGTTCGTGGCCCACCTCAGGGCATTCGCCGCCTCCGTCGCGTCGGTGACGATCGGGGTCAGCAGGTGAGGTATCTTCTCGTAGATGCCCAACTCCAGTCGCTTGGGATCGATGAAGACAAAGCGGACCTCCTCTGGAGTGGCTTTGTAGAGGATCGACGTGATCATGCAATTGAGAGCCACGCTCTTGCCGGATCCGGTGGCGCCCGCGATCAGCAGATGAGGCATGCGCCCCAGCTCCGTCACATAGACGTTGCCGTTGATCAGCTTGCCTAATGCGAGCGTGAGCCGGGACGGCGATTTGCGGAAGACATCGGATTCGATGAGTTCGCGCAGCAAGATCGTCTCACGCTTCGTGTTGGGAATCTCGATCCCCACTGTCGCCTTTCCGGGGATGCGGTCGATTCGGATCGATTCTGCTTTGACTCCCAGGCAGAGATCGTCCACGAGGCTGGTGATCTTCGAATACTTGATCCCGGCATCGGGTTTGAACTCGAATGTGGTGACAACGGGGCCTGGGTGGATCTGTGTGATGGAACCACGAACGTCAAATTCCGCGCATTTCTCGGCGAGCTGCCGCGCGCGTTCCATCAGTTCGGGCTCCTCCACGGCGACATGGCCTTCCGCGGGTGTCAGCAGTTCTATGGGAGGCAGAATGAACTTTCGCGCCGATTTCGCCTGCTTGTCGTCCGCAACCGCTGCCTGCGGGCGATGCTCGGCATCAGTCGACGCCGACGGCTGGCGAACATCGGCGGGCGTCGAGGCTACCCGTATCGGAACGGGGCGCTGCGCCGGTTCGAGCAACGGAGGTGCCGCACCCCTAACGTTGATCACGGCACGAACCGGCTTACGATTCATACGCCAATTCTGGAACTTCCGCCAGATACCAATGCGTGCCGGACTCTCGACGCGCGGCTCACGATTGAGGATGGCTGCGATGGAAAAGGGCGTGGCAGCCAGGAGGCCTAGGAGAAACATGCCGCCGACGACCACGTAGGCGCCGGTAGTGTTGAGGTTCGAAATCAAGATCCCGGAAAGAATATTGCCGATCACGCCGCCCGGCTGGAAGCTGCCATCCGGAAGCGGAATAGGGATGCGCTGCAGGGCCGCGCAGGATGCGCACACCAGAAGGAAAAATCCCAGGATCCGCATGAGAGGTGAGGCAACCTGCTTTCCACGGATCCAGTTCCAGCTCAGCGCCGCCATGGGCAACACAAGAAGAAACGACGAGAAGCCAAGTATCTGGAAGAGCCAGTCGCTGACATAGGCTCCAATTCTGCCCGCCCGGTTGTCGACGCCCATCCTGTAGGATTGCGTGTTCGCGCTCGCATCCCATCGGTTGAAGGAGATCAGACAAACCAAGAGAAGAATCGTGAGCATCAGGAGCAAGACGCCTAAGAACTCATGGCGCTTGGTCGCGGTCTCTTTGCGCATTCCTTCCCATCCGATTTCTGAAGGTTCGATTCCATTCCCGCCGCACACGCGGAGAGAATCAAATTTCAAGGATGACAGGAACAATCATAGGACGAGTCGCTGTGCGTTTGCGAAAGAATCTTTTCAAATCCGCGCGTATCGTCTCGGTGAGGACCACGGAATCCACACGCTCCTCATCGGTGCAGGCTTCGACGGTGTTGAGGATGACCTGTCGCGCCTCGGCCATCAAGTCTCCGCCGGTGTTTTCCTGAATGTGACCGCGACTGACCAGTTCCGGTAAACCCTCTACCAGACCCGTGGATTTGTTCAGTGGCACTACGGCCAGGACTACGCCCTCCTCCGATAGGAGTTGCCGGTCTCTGACGACGAGTTCATCCAATTCCGCGATGCCTCCGGCATCAATCAACCGTTTGCCCACGGGCGCCCGGCCTTGCACTCCCATCATGTCAGGGGATAAGGCGATAATGTCGCCGCTTTCGGCCAGCAGTATCCGCTCTGAAGGAATGCCGGTCTCCTCAGCGACGAGGGCATGATTGTAGAGCTGGCGATATTCTCCATGGATCGGAATGAAGAACCGTGGACGAATCAGGTTCAGCATAAGTTTCAAATCTTCCCGGCTGGCGTGACCCGAAACATGAACCATCCATCTGTTTTCGTCATATATCAGAGCGCCCCTGCGGCAGAAGTGATTGATAAGATGCGAGACCCTGGTCTCATTGCCGGGGATGACCCGCGCGCTGAAAACCACTGCATCGCCATCCTCCACCTGGAACTCTTTGTGCTTTCCCACCGCGAGACGCGAAAGCGCGGAGGCCGGCTCACCTTGGCTCCCAGTGCTCAAAAGGATGAGTCTCTCCGCTGGAAGGGTTTTCCCTTCATCAGCCTCCAAGAGAACGTCCGGCGGCACCCTGAGGTATCCGAGTTCTCGACAGATCCCGATGTTCTGGACCATGCTGCGGCCAACGGGAACGACTTTGCGGCCAAACTCCTCCGCAAGATCCAGAATAATCTGAATTCGATGGCTGCTGGAGGCAAAGCAGGCGACGATGATCTTCCCGGGAATAAGCGGGAAAATCTGTTGCAGGTTGCGCCGCACGACCATTTCCGAGGGTGTGTACCCGGGCCTTTCGCTGTTCGTGCTGTCGGATAAAAGCGCCAGCACGCCCTGCTCTCCCAGGGCAGACAGCCGGCTATAGTCGCTCAGCATTCCATCCGGGGCCGACTGATCGAACTTGAAGTCGCCGGTATGGACTATCGTCCCTATCGGCGTTGTCAGGGCGAATCCCACTGCATCCGCCACGCTATGAGTCACGCGAATGAACTCAATCCGCATACCTGAAATCTCGATGACATCACGTGCGTGAATGGGCCTCAGATCGGTCTGCTCCAAAAGGCCTTCCTCGTCGAGTCGTTGGCGCGCGAATCCAAGCGTCAGAGGAGTGCCGTACACCGGGACCTGAATCTCGCGCAGAAAGAACGGCAGTCCTCCGATGTGATCCTCGTGGCCGTGCGTCATGATGACCGCGCGGACTTCGTCTTTTCGCTCCAGGAGATAGGTTAAATCCGGGACTACGAGGTCCACTCCCAGTAGATCGTTCCTCGGGAACATGAGGCCCGCATCAACCACGATGATGTTTCCGTCATAGCGGATCGACATCATGTTCATCCCAAACTCGCCGAGCCCCCCAAGGGCGACTATCTCAACATGTTTTCCGTTATCCATAGGAATTAGTATAACATGCCCTGCGAAGCTAGTAGGCCGCCACCAAATGTGGTCGACAGAGTCTAATTCGAAATTCGAGATTCGAGATTCGAGATTCTCAATCTCGAATTTCGAATCTCGAATCTAGATCATGGAGCCCTTCATCGAATGCCAGACTCTGACAAGTTCCTCGTATATCTCGACACCCAGGTCTTCCGCCCTGCATGAACCATCCACTCCAGCCGTGGCGAGAATCTCATCTGCCATCGGTGCGATTCCTTCATGGTATCGAAGCGAGTTTGCCAGCTTCTTACGTCGATGGGCGAACGCAGCTTTTGCGAGGACCAAAAAATCCGCTTCAATGCCCGCATCGGAGTTTCGCATTCGCGGTCGCAGCCTGATCATCGCGGACTGCACCTTGGGTCGGGGAACGAAACATGCAGGAGATACTCTGAATCCCATCTCAATCTCGCAATGGTGCTGGCAGTAGACCGAGAAGAAGCCGTAGTCTTGAGAGCGAGGGACAGCATTGATGCGCATGGCAGTCTCGCGTTGAAGCATGAAGACCATGTCGGCAATGGGAAGGCGCAGCTCGATCAGTCGTTCTATAATCGCTGTGCCGATATTATAGGGTAGATTTCCGGCTATGCGAAGTTTGATGTCCGGGTGCAGGAATTGTCCGAGAAGAGCGCACAGATCGACTCTAAGCACATCACCCTTGATGACCTCCGCATTCGGACAAGGAGCAAGGGCTTCTTGGAGATCAGGAATCAGATCCCTGTCCAATTCGAGCGCGAAAAGCCTCAGAACCCGCGGAGCCAATCGCCTCGAAAGCGCTCCATCGCCTGCGCCCACCTCGAGCATCAGGTCCGCCGGGCCAGGTTGAATCATTGTCACAATACGGTCCAGGATGCCTGTATCTCTTAGAAAATGTTGGCCGTAGCGCTTTTTAGGCAAGTTTTTCATTTATCTTGACATCCAGAAACCGCGTTCACATAATTATCGGTCGCTCGCGGTGTGCAATCACTCATCCGGTATCATAACTTGGGAGGGAATTAGTCATGAGTGGAAAAGTTGCGGAAGTTGGAGATCAAAGTTTCGAAACGGAAGTTTTGAATTCTCCCATTCCGGTTCTTGTGGACTTTTGGGCTGCCTGGTGCGCTCCCTGCCGCATGCTGGCGCCGGTAGTAGAAGCGGTTGCTGAAAAGTATGATGGCCGGGCCAGGGTCGTGAAGTTAAACGTCGACGAAAACATGATCACGTCCGGAAAATACAATATCCGGGGAATTCCCACACTACTGCTATTCAAGGACGGCGTCATCAAGGAACAGATCGTGGGCAACACTACGAAGGACACGATTTCCAAGATGATCGACAACCACCTGTAAACCGGCGCGCGATGGCCAACCTGATTGTTGTTGGCGCCCAGTGGGGCGATGAAGGTAAGGGAAAGATCGTCGATTTACTGACGGCGCAATTCGATATCGTAGCGCGCTATCAGGGTGGTCACAATGCAGGGCACACCGTGATCGTCGGCGGCCAAAAGTATGTCCTGCATCTGATTCCCTCCGGAATTCTCCATCCTGGAAAGATCTGCGTGATTGGAAACGGAGTGGTGGTCGACCTCGAGGCCTTGAAAAACGAAATCGACGCTCTGGCCGCGGCAGGCATAACTTGCCGCGACCGCCTTTTTGTCAGCGACCGCTGCCACCTGATTTTTGATTACCATCGCGCCGTCGAAGGGGCGGACGAAGCGCGCCGCGGAGCCAAGCGGATCGGCACCACCTGTCGCGGCATCGGGCCGGCCTACGAAGACAAATTCGGGCGTCGTGGCGTGCGGATCTGTGACCTGTCGACGCCGGAAGTGCTGCGCTCCGCTTTGGAAGACAACATTCTTGAAAAGGGGCGGCTGGTGGCTGAAGTCGGCCAGCGCTTCACCGCCGGGGAGTTGTTCGAGAAGGCGCGCAGGCTCGCGCTGGAACTGGCTCCCTACTTTGCCGACACTGCGACTTATCTGAATCGCGCCATCGACGAGGGAAAACACGTGCTCTTCGAGGGCGCCCAGGGAACTCTTCTCGACATCGACTATGGCACCTATCCGTTCGTGACGGCATCGAACGCGACGGCCGGAGGCGCCTGCACGGGAACGGGCGTCGGCCCGACCCGCATCGACGGCGTCCTGGGAATCATGAAAGCGTATACGACGCGGGTGGGGGAAGGCCCATTTCCCACCGAAGCGACCGGCGCAATGGGTGAAGAGATGCGCAGCCGAGGCCAGGAATATGGCGCCTCTACAGGACGTCCGCGGCGTTGCGGATGGTTCGATGCAGTCGTCGTCCGGCACGCACGGCTGATCAACCACCTCGACTCTCTGGTCGTAACCAAGTTGGATGTGCTCGACAGTCTCCGGGAAATCAAAGTGTGTACCGGCTACCGATACCACGGCAAACTGCTCGATTCATTTCCGCCTGGGACTCAGATCCTGGAACAGTGTGAGCCCGAGTACTTGACGATGCCCGGATGGAAGCAGCGCACCGCGGGCATCTCCAGTTACGACGATTTGCCGGTCCTGGCACAAGACTACCTCAAACGCATTTCCGACCTCGTCCAGACGGAAATCTCCATCATTTCCACGGGGCCCGACCGGACCGAAACCGTCTTTACTTCTCCCGGCTCGCGTCTTCACGCCTGGATCTGAGCGATTTTGAAATTTGGAGAGCGTGCCCATGAAATCGGACGCCCGCCCACTCCCATTAGAAGCTGTACCCAACTGCTATAGTGTACGCAGTCACGGAGTCGCTCTTGAATTGATCGCTCAGGCCATGCACCCAGTGGTAATCGAACTGCGGCCGCACGAATACGTGCTCCTTTACATAGATGCGCAATCCAAAGCCGGTGTGCAGCTGGAAATGGCTGAAGCTTCCGGCGAAGTTGCTGGAGGATCCGGTGTAATAATTGTATTGCTGAGGGCCGGAGTAAAACCTCAGACTGAGGCCGCCAAAGCCAGCCTGGATTTCCGGCATCACACGTTTGGTGCCGAAAGACGGTGTCCAGATTCCGTTGAAGTCGTAGAAGATCGGCCGGTAGCCAACGCCAGAGTAGTAATCCCCTTGGGCGAATCGGAGCGACATCTCTGCCCCGACACCAAGGCTGGGCTTGAGCATAAAGCCGCCGCCAAAAGTGCCAAAGACGCCGCCCATGGAATTCGGTACATAGGATGTCCCGGTACCGAAAAGGTCTTGGGATGGGCCGATGCCGTCATGTGCCGCTCCCATCCCGAAATAGACGTCGACGCGACCCTGGGCGTTCGCAAGCGTCGGGCAAAGAAAAATCAAAACTAGCAGTGGTAGCGCAGCTCGGATCAGTTTCAAGGCTCTTTCTCCTTCCTGGTTCCTGTCAGAAGGATACTCCCTCCCATGACTTGAGCAAATGAGTAATCGAATCAGCAGATTCCTTCACTTTCCGGTGAAACCTTTTCTTCCGGCGGGCCACTAACAATGTGAGAGTTGGCAGTAAGCGGCGGCTCTCTTGGTTGTTGCGGGGGAGGAATTATAAAATGAACAGAAACGCACCGCGCATACTTCTGCTGGCGCTATCGGCTGCCCTCTTATTTGGCGTCACAGGTGTGGCTCAGGATTTCCAGCGCACATATAAGATCGCTCCGGAAGGGTCCATCAGAATTGCGACGATCTCCGGTGATGTCAGGGTCCAGGGCTACGACGGCTCGGAGGTTGTGGCGGAAGGTTTCCGGGTGGGGCGGGATCGGGAGCGGGTTGAGATTCTAGACAGGAGCGGTACGGATCACGTGGATCTCGGGGTTCACTATCAGCCGGGGAACGGCGACGCCAGCATCAACTTTGTGGTCAAGGTGCCGCGCTCGGTCAGCTACAACTTTGCCGACATCCGATCGGTGAGCGGCAGCGTCCACCTCTCTGATGTGACGGGACACGTCAGCGCACGCAGCGTCAGCGGTTCCGTCGAGATCAAAAACGTGACCGGCATCGTGAGCGCAGATTCGACCAGCGGCAACGTGGATGTTGTCCTCAGGCAAATTGAGGGAACCGGTGACATGAGGTTTTCCTCCATCAGTGGAAGTGTGGCTGTCAAGGCGCCCGCAAACCTGAACGCCTATGTATCGATGTCGACACTCAGCGGCACACTCACTACGGATTTCCCGATCGATATCCAGGAACGGCGCTATGCTCCAGGCCGTTCGGCACGCGGTCGATTGGGCACCGGCGCGTGCAGCATTCGCATTACGAGTGTATCGGGGAGAGTGAGTCTGACGAAGGGCTAGGAGTCTGTCCAGGCCTCAGGACGGATTGCGCGCCCGGGGCTTGCGCCACTCCGCCTCTAGCTCAAAATCGGCCAGGAAGGGTTGCGACTCACGGACATGCATGTGTTGAGCACCGTAAAGCCAAACGGCGGTCAGTCCGCACCTGAAGAATCGGTTAGCACATCCGGCGGCGACGCGGAGGCGTTTCGAGCGATTTTCCATCGGTATGGAAAACCGATACACGTCTTTATTTATCACATGATAGGAGACAGGCCGCGAGCAGAGGAACTGACTCAGGAAACGTTTCTGCGCGCCTACCGCACGTTGGACCGGCGACAGCATGCCGCGAAGCTTTCAACCTGGCTTTTTGGCATTGCACGCAACGTAGTGAGGGAAGCAATTCGTGAAAAGAGGCGTCGGCTTCATCTCGTGGAGCTCGACGACGCGAATTCTCAGAATGTGCACGATGAGCGCATCGGGCCCGATGAACGGTTTCTTACGGATGAGTTGGAGCGAGCGATCCGTCGGGCTCTTGACGAGCTGTCCGTTGATCAGAGGGTCGTTTTTGTTCAGAAGGTTTTAAAGAAGATGAGCTACCAGGAGATCTCTTCAGTCACCGGTTTTTCCACGGGAAAGCTGAAGACCGATCTGCATCGGGCGCGCGCGCACCTGAGGCATAAGCTGAAGCCATACATGGCGGGGCGGGCGCCACGAATTGGAGGTGCGGCGTGAATTGCTCTCATTTCCAGAGAATCATGGAGGATTACCACTACGGGGAGCTCGAGGAACGGCAGTCCGCGGAAGCAGCTGCGCACCTGGGGGAATGTGCCAGGTGCCGGAGCGATCTGGCTCTGTTGGAAGCGGAGTCCCGCCTTTATGAGGCGTACGCGGCGAAGGCGGAGAGCACCCTCGATCTCGATCCTGGCATGTGGCAGCGAATTTCGGCGGGCGCTTCGTCCCAACAGGCCCGCTTTGGAGAATCGCAACCTGCAGGCAGCAGTGTGCGCCGGATTAGGTTTCCGCTGGCAGATTTTCCGTTGATTCGCCAAGCCGTGGCCGCGGTTCTTCTCGTTGCCGTTTCGGTTACTGCAACGTGGTTCATGGTGGAGCGCCATCACAGAGCCGACGAGACGTCAGCACCCACGCAGGCTTACACGCCCGAGGCATCGTCCGGCGGGGAGAGTCTTGAATCCGCACTTCAGTCGATTCAGCGCGCCGAGAAGGAGTACATAAAAGCGATCCAGGAACTGAATGGCATTGTCGCGAAACAAGAATCGACACTGGATCCACGCCGAGTCGTGGAGGTGCAGGCAAACCTCAGGGTAATCGACGAACGCATTGCGATCGCGCGTAAGGCTTACTATGCGCACCCGACGGATGCCGAGCTGGCAGTCTACATGCTGGCTGCATACAGCCGCAAAGTCGAGTTTCTGCAGGATCTGACTTCCTGAAGTTGTCTGCACATCTTCGGGTGATGTCCCGATTCACTCTTGATAAGCGCGACTAAACCGCAATAGTGCAAGACCAGGTTACAGCAGCGACAATGCGTCGTTTGATGAATGATTCCCGCCACATACTTTAGAACTGCCTTTGAAACCTCATGCCGGCATGCTAAATTGTCCAACGTTATTGCGCAGGTCCTGCGGCGAGTTTTCCACTGCGGGATTGTGAGGTTGATTCAACATCGCCACCAGGTTGGGCCGTTAGCTCAGGAGGTAGAGCATCTGCCTTTTAAGCAGAGGGTCGCTGGTTCGAGTCCAGCACGGCTCACCAATCATCCCACAAAATATCAAGTACTTAGCAGATTGCGCTTCAAGGCAAGCCAGGGTACTGCGGCTTTCAGTTGCGGATAGGTTGCGGATTTCGGCCTGGATACGGTTACTCATTACGCCTCTACTGCTGTCCTGTAGTTCACCCTTGAATCAATTGATGGCAGGCGATTAACCGCCTGTCTGTTCGCTCCCGGAACCAGATGCCCATAGACATCGGCTGTCATCTTGATGCTGCTATGCCCAAGCTGGTCGCTCACGTACTTGAGAGACTGCCCGTCCTGAAGCAGCAGCGATGCGAACGAGTGCCGGAGGTCGTGAAAGCGGATCTGCCTCAGCCCAGCCTTCTCCAGGCACTTCCTGAAATGCCGGTTCTTGACGTTGTGCATGTCGGCAGGGTTGCCTTCCCGATTGCAGAAAACCCACTCCGGAATCTCGTTCTTCCCTCTGGATAGCCATTCCTCGCGTCTTTGCCGCTTCAGGTTCGACAATTCGGCGATGAGGGCATCCGACATATCCACCCGGCGCATCTTGTCCGTCTTAGTCGCGTGAACTCGACCACGGACGATGTTTTTCCGGACGTTGAGGAACTGCCCGTTGAAATCGATGTCGTCCCACTTCAAGCCAGCGAGTTGACCGGATCTCAAGCCCGTGTGGATCGCACACAGAAAGAGGGGATAGCACTCGGGTGAGTATCGCAGGGCCGATCTCAAGAACAATGGTACTTCCTCATAGGTGAGAGGCTGAATCTCCTCGTGGAGAATCGGCGCTTGCTTGTAAAACCTGCTCAGACGCCTTGCTGGATTATCAGTGATGACTTGATCCTCAATTGCACTGTTCAGCACGGCGCAGAGTCCGGCGAGGATGATTCTAATTGAAGGTCGAGCCATCTTCCGCACCTGCATTGATCCCAAGATCAAACATCGAACCCTCCCCAGGGAACCGGCATCCATGCCTTCGAATCGTCGGCTCAGCAATTCCCCCAGACGATCTTTAGCTTTTTTTCTGTCAAGTCCGTATTCGATCTCAACCAAGCATCAAACTCCCGCATCAGCCTCCTGAAGGGCAATGCCCGATCAGGCCATTGGCGATTGAACGATTCAAGAACGGTCTTCAGTGTCTTCTTGTTGGCTCTGATGTTCTGCTTGTCTACGAGTTTTGCCACGAAATCCTTCACTTGCGCTCGTGTGATTTCGTCAAGTCGGCACTTCCCGAGATCAGGTCTTCAGTTGATTTCGTTGCTGCTTTGGTTTGAATGGGAGCTGTTGGTTTCTGTGCTGCGAGGTGGACTCTTGCTGAAAACAGAAAGCAACACGATATCAGCAAAATCAAAGATGCGGATCGCCTGTACCTCACTGGATGCCTCCACCGAGGAGGTGCAACGAATGCTCCTATCCTAACACAGGCTTGCCCGATCCGATTCGCCTCCACTGAGAAAAAGTGAAACGCACACGGCGCCCCGGCGGTTTGTTCACCCCCTGTCACACCCCCCCCTCTTTCTCACGTTCTCGCGTGCAAACGCCTGGGTTTTGTTGGCTTTTCTCACCTGCCTCGTTTTGTCGGACACGTGGCACACGCTGCCCCTTCAACTGTCAGAACTGATGCGCTCGTATATGCTTCCACGTTCTCCATGCCCCGCTCGGTTTGCCCCTGTGAAGCATTCACCACCTTGCCACGTGTCAGCAGCGGTCTAAAAGGAGTCCAAAATCAGCTGAATAGGACCCGGTTTCCGGGCCGATGTAGCCCCGACCGCGCTCCTCTCAAGGGCACGTCAGTTTCCCACAATGGCGTTTCTTGGGAGCGTGCCAGTTTCTGGTGAACGACTCACTCGCGCAAGGGCTGCGAATTCAGCTACCCAGGGACACGCTGGCCGACTATAATGACAGCAAATTCGGATCCTCGTAATTGCAGTGCGCGAATTGCCTATGGAGGATTCTCCTTGATCGGCAACACCATCCTGTTTGCGGGAAAAAATGTGTTAAGACGCCCGTTCCGGTGACGTCGGATTGTAGTAAAATGCCCTTTTTGGTCGATCCTGGGTTCTAGGGAGTCGCGGCAGACGGGGCGAAGTTGACATAACGCCCCCATATCGGAAGCTGGTGGGATCACATGCAGGAGGTCGTGCCGGGGAAGACGCAATCACGCAGCTTATTTCGCCTATCCCCCGCCTGGGACCATGCATCATGCGATGGTGCGGCGGATCGAGAAGCGCAAGATCGTGGACGATGGAAAAGGGACATTCTACTTAATGGGCGTGGCAGCTATGGACTGATGTTGCGGCACGGGCTTGTCATTCTGCTCCTGGGCGTCGTGCTCCTGCTGACGTACGCCAATTCCTTCGACGCCGGATTCACCCTCGACAACAAGTTCATAATGCTGAAAGACCCGCGCATCCGCGGACTCAACGAGCTGAACCTCAGACTGATCTTCAGCCGCGAGTACTGGTGGCCCAGCGCTCAGGGAGGGCTCTACCGGCCCGTCACCACGCTGACCTACCTGTTCAACTACGCCGTGCTGGGCAACGCGCACAACCCAACTGGTTACCACTGGATCAACCTTCTGCTGCACTGGATCAACGCCTCGCTCGTTTACCTGCTGGCACTGGAGCTGCTCCCGGGGCCGTGGCTGGCGTTTTTCACGGCGGCGCTGTTTGCGGCGCACCCGGTCAACGTCGAGTCCGTCACTAACATCGTGGGGCGTGCGGACCTGCTGGCCGGGTTGTGCATCTTGGCCGGGCTGCTTCTCTACCTGGAAAGCGCGCGTCGCGAACGTCGGATGCTTTGCCTCGCGGGAGTGAGCCTGGCCATGCTGGCCGGCGTCTTCTCGAAGGAAAGCGCCGTCGCCCTGGTAGGCCTGATAGCGGCCTATGATCTCACGTACCGGGGGAAGCGCGCGAACCTGGCCGCGTACCTGTGGTTGGCGCCGCCGCTGCTCCTCCTGTGGGGCATGCGGTGGTTGGTCTTCTCCCGGGTCGGTCCCGCCGATATTGAGTTCGTGGTAACGCCGTTGCCGGACGGTTTCTGGGCGGCGCGCCTGACCGCGCTCAAGGTGATCGGAAACGATCTGTGGCTGCTGGTGTGGCCGCGGACGCTCTCCTGCGATTACTCCTACAACCAGATCCCGCCGTTCGCGTGGAACGACCCGAAGGCGGTGATCACGCTGCTCTTGCTCGCGGCCATCGGCGCGCTGGCGGTATTGTCCTACCGGCGGAACAAGGCGGTCTGCTTTCTGATCCTGTTTTTTGGGATCGCACTGCTGCCGGTTTCGAACCTGGTGGTGCGGATCGGGAGCATCATGGCCGAGCGGTTCCTGTACCTGCCCTCGGTCGCGTTCTGCGGGTGCGTGGTCCTGGCCGTCGCCCGGCTATTCGGCCGGCGCCGGCGGGCGGCTGCGTGCGTCTTGGTCGCAATCGCCGTGGCTTACGGCACGCGCACCTTCGCGCGCAACTTCGACTGGAACGACGAGGTCAGCTTGTGGACCCAGGCCGCCGAGGCCTCTCCAGAAAGCTTCAAGACCCACCGCTCGCTGGCTCTCGCGCTAAGCCAGATGATCGCGCCGGGGCAGCGCAGCGAGAGCCTGGACCGCGCGATACAAGAGGTGGAGGAGGCGTTGCGCATCGTCGAGCCGCTGTCCGCGGAGAGGAGCAGCACAGAGCCGTATGTTACGGCGGGCGCGCTCTATGGCATGAAAGGCGACGGCCTGGCAAGGTCGGGCCCAGGCGGCGTGGCCGTTCCCACGCCCGAGAGCCTGGCCTGGTACCGCCGGTCAAGCGAGGTGCTCACGGAAGCCTTGCCGATCGAGCGGGCCTACACGGATCGGCGCCGCCGCGCGAAGCTTGCATATGGCATCGCTCCCGACCAGGTCATTGAAGATGGCCACGCCGATTTGTGGCAGAACCTGGCGTTCGTGTGGATTCGCCTAGGCGACCATCAGAAGGCGGTAGAGACCCTGCTCAGTCTGCGCCGGCTCGCCCCGGCCAAGCCCGAGGTCTATTGGAGCCTAGGCGGACTTTACGCGGACATGGGCAGAAACGAAGAGGCGGTGACCGCCTACTTGCAATACTTGGTGCTCCAACCGAATAACCGGGGTGCGAAGGAGAAGCTGGCAGCCATTTACCCGAAGGTGGATCGCGAGGGCTGCGGGATGGACCTGCAGTGCCCATCGATGCGCGAGCACCTGCGCGCCGCCTACAACGGGTTGGCACAGATTCTGACGGACGCCCACCGGTACGACGAGGCGCAGGTGGTCCAGGACGCGCGAAATCGCCAGGGCCTGCTGCCGTGAACCGTGTTGTGCTCGCACAGACGGAGATGCCGGACCGCGCCGACCGTATCGTGCTCGATATGGATTCCGGCGAGAGTCGAGGCGAATGCGAAGCCTCCATCCCCAGGCCGAAATCCTTGAAAATCTATGGAGTCAACAAATGCGGAAGACCCTTTAAGCAGAGGGTCGCAGGTTCGAGTCCAGCACGGCTCACCACCCACCGATTTGCGGTGGAATCGCCATACACCGCCAGGAACGAAATAGGGTCTCTCCTCATCGATCAATGCAGGCGTTCTTGGGCGGCTCACGCCGGCACTCATTGAGAATGCCGCGCCGCTGCTTCATATCCGGCATCGATCGAAAGATCATTCCCCTGGGCCGCTGCCATGGCGAGACGGTCGCAGCGCTCGTTTTCCGGATTTCCTGCATGGCCGCGGACCCAGCTGAACTCGACCCTGTGGCGCTCGGCGCACGCGAGAAGCCGTGTCCACAGATCAGGATTGAGCGCCATCTCCTTCTTGTTCCGCCGCCATCCGTTTGCGCGCCAGCGCACGGCCCATCCTTGCTCGATGGCGTTCACTACGTACTGTGAATCACTGTAGAGTGTGACCCGGCATTTCCGTTTGAGTGCTTCGAGACCGGCAATGGCGGCCATAATCTCCATCCGGTTGTTCGTGGTTCGGCGGAAGCCTGCGGAGAGTTCCTTGCGATGGCCTTCATGGAGCAGGACAACGCCGTAGCCTCCGGGGCCCGGGTTGCCCAGGCATGCGCCATCGGTATAAATAGTGACTTGCTTCGGGACCATTCGTACGTCCTTCAATCGTCCGCAATGCTTTTGGATTGCAAATGCTCCTGTATGCTAATTCAGCTCAGGTTCGAATGGGAAGTAAAACCGCGACCAATAGAGATGGGGAGCGCTCGTGCTTGAATTCCTAGCTCAAAAATGACAGAATGGGCGCCGCATTTACGCTGGTTGTTTGCTAGCCGCAATAAGTCTCGCTGCAGCCAACCCAAGCGCGTCCCCATCGTCTAGTCGGCCTAGGACACCGCGCTTTCAATGCGGCAACACGGGTTCGAATCCCGTTGGGGACGCCACTCATCCTCAATTACAAACTAGCGCCCCTTCATTCATCTTCGCAGGTTTGATGATGTCATCCGAGTAGATCATGACCCGTGCAGGCACCGACAGGACGTCCCGCAGAACAGTACATCTGGAGCGTATCGGGGAATCTGCTTCTTCGGGCAGCGTAATACGACCGGGTGGGCTGGAAGGAACGTATCCAAGAGAATTGAGCGCCTAAACGGCAGCTTGTTTTTCCGCCTGCCGTTCAAAGTTCTTAAAGAACTCGCGGGGATCAAGACGAAATGAGAAAAAACCAGCGCCGGGCCTGGTATCGATTCTGAAAGTGAATTCAAGGCTCATTCATGATTTTCCGTGTTTTGAGACTGAATTTAGTACCCGGCAACAAGACGTGCATGACCATGTTGGAGATGCCGATTGACTTGGCCGCCGTGATTTGGACCTTGGCGTGGGCCGGGTCATATACCACGACGTCTTTTTCTCCGATGACATCAAAGGTCCCCTCCGGATTGACGATGATCGCAGTGGACTCATCAACGCCGATCCCCACGAGTTGTGGATGTTCGGCAATCAGGCTGATCAGGCGGTTGTGCCGTTTTCGCGTGGCGAAATGCTGG
This sequence comes from Acidobacteriota bacterium, assembly GCA_050011535.1. Taxonomy (GTDB): domain Bacteria; phylum Acidobacteriota; class UBA6911; order UBA6911; family UBA6911; genus JAFNAG01. The sequence continues at coordinate 64,318 of JBEKIX010000001.1, read as the reverse complement.
TCAACAATCGCTGCCTTGAGGAAACCCAGGCCTTTTGTGGTCACCACGTTGTCCGCCTGGATGGTCTCAAAATCATGTCCTTCCTGCACCACGCGCTTCTCATCGCCGGTGATCATGATTTCACTCATAACGGCAGCGCCTGCGCTGGTTCCGCCGATTACGGCGCCATTCTCATAGATCTCCAGAAGCTTCCGGTGAACGGGAGTATCGAGAATGGCTTTTGTGATCCGCGCCTGGTCCCCGCCCGCGAAATAGACGCCGCCGGCACCGGACAAAATTGCGCTGTTTTCCGGGAGAGAGGCCTGCTCCCGGGTCAGGTTGATGCTCACGACACTTTTTGCCCCGTTCTTCCTAAATTCAGCGACGAGTTCGGATCCGACTTCCTCCGGCGTGGCGCTGGCCATGGGAAAGACAACGATCTTGCCGCTGCGGACTCGCTCTGCCATGGCAATGAATTGCTTCATCATGCTTACAGGACGTGTTCCACCCCCGATGATGAAGAGTGTTCCTTTGGTTTCTGAATAGAGGTTTAGTGGCAAGCTGCATAGCAGAAAAGCAATAAGCGCGTACACCCTTTTCATGATTTACCCCCAAATATGTTTCCAGAGCGGCACGCCGCGGCCGGCGTCTGGGTCCACCGGGTGCACCAAGGGACCCGCCTAACCCAGCTTTTCAATGAATCGGTAGTGCGAGATGGTGTCGCCGATCATGGAGAATCCCTCCATAGGCAATTCGCGCACTGAAATCAGAACGACCTGAATTTGCTGTCATTATAGTCGGCCGGATCGGCCCCGGACAGCTGAATTCGCAACACTCGCCGGCATTCGGGCACTCGCAAACTGGCACGCTGTCCGGATACGTTAGATCTCTATCGTTGCACGCCCTGAACATCATTGCCGAGGGACGCCGGCTATCAAGCTAGCAGAGGCTTAGATCCGTCGCTTAATACTTCCGGCAGTCGTTTGCCCACAAGTACCATCAAATGTTGGACTTGTTGAAATAATCCTTGTGTTTATAAAACCATTTCGATGTAATGTCAGCGCATCTATTCAGAACCAGGCCCTGTGCGCGCTGTTTTTTCTTTATCGCGAAGTTCTGCAAAAGGGACCTTGAATGGTTTCGGCAAGCATCTGCGCTTGTTAGTCAGCATCGAGCAGTTACTGGAGGTTTTTCGGGCCAGGGATTCGTTGGCAATTGCGAGTCAAACCTCGAGAGGAGGGACGTATGATCGGAGCCCTTGTGGCAAAAAAAGCGCTGGCTGGTGCTTTCGATGCGTTGAACCGGCACGATCTGCCGAAGTTTATGTCAGCCTGGCGGGATGACGCGAAGTTTGTCTATCCCGGCGAAATAGCTGAAAGCGGGACCTACCAGGGCAAGAGCGCCATCGAAGGCTGGTTCCGCCATTTCTTCGAGCAGTTCCCGCAAATCAGATTCGATATTCAAGACCTGTGTGTCCGGAACATCTTCGACCTTTCCGGCACCAACGTGGTCGCCGTGCACTGGAATATCCAGCTCACCAACCGAGAGGGACGTGTAGGCCAAAACAGCGGCGTAACAGTCGTGAATATCAATCGAGGCAAGGTCTTTCTTGTAAAGGACTTCATCTTTGATCTTGGCGACAACTTCAGGCGCAACTGGAGTGCGCCGTAGAGCGGCTGGCCCTTGAAGTGGTCTATTTCTTCGATCACGGCCAGCGGAATAACGATATCGTTTTCCTAAAACTGGTGGATGCAGGTAGCGTCGTGGAGTATTACGTTGGTATCGAGCACGAAAATCTTGGCGCGTCTGGTCATGGGCCTCCGCCTTGCACTTCTCTTGAACTTCGATCCGGCCTGCCTGGCAGCTTAGGGTCTGTCACGGAATAACAGGTCCTCTGGATCAAACACGCGACAGCACGCGCTCGTAGTAATTCTCATACTGTGCCACGATTTCATCAGCGCAGAAGCGGGCCTTGGCGGTGGCGCGGCCGGCCTTCCCCATGGCTTGCCGCCGATCTTTGTTCGTCAGGATTTCGAGCGAGCGCTCGGCCATCCGTTCAGTGTCACCCGGCTCGACCAGGTAACCCTCCGTGCCGTCGGTGATCACTTCAGGCAGGCCACCCACTTTTGACACCACCACCGGGACTTCGCATGCCATGGCTTCCAATGCGACCAGTCCGAACGACTCGGTCTGGCTGGGGAGCAGAAGCAGGTCGGACGCCGCAATCAACTCTTCTATGTTGTCGCGCTTTCCCAGGAAGTGGACTTTGCCCTCAATTCCATGGTGATGGGCCAGCCATTCGGCGCTGCTGCGCTCCGGGCCGTCTCCAACCATGAGCAAAACAGCCGGCAGTTCTTTTTGCACCCGGAGAAAAATCTCAATCACCTCCCCCGGGCGTTTCACGGCGCGGAAATTGGAGAGGTGAATGAGCATCATTTCGTTTTCACCGGCGAAGCGCGCTCTCAAATCCGGCCTATGCTCGGGCTTGTAGATGCTGCAGTTTACGAAGTTGTAAATCACCTCAATTTCACTCTTGATGCCGAACGTCTCGCACGTGGCTTGTTTCAGGTAATGCGACACAGCCGTAACGCCGTCGGAGCGCTCGATGGAGAACTTGGTGATGGAAAGATACGACGGGTCCGCTCCAACCAGCGTAATGTCGGTCCCATGGAGTGTGGTCACGACCGGCAATTTGCGCGGCTGAAGCATGGACTTTGCCAGGAAAGCGCTCACGGAATGCGGGATGGCGTAATGGCAGTGCAGCAGATCCAAGCCTTGCAGCTCGGCGACCTCCGCCATCTTGTTCGCGAGCGCCAAGGCATAGGGAGGGTGGTCGAAAAGAGGGTAGTTGCTGATCTCGACTTCGTGGAAAAAGATGTTCGGCGTCGTCCGATTCAGACGCAACGGCAAGGCATAACTGATGAAATGGACCTCGTGCCCTTTTTCCGCCAATTCCTTTCCCAGCTCGGTCGCAACGATACCGCTACCGCCGTAGGTCGGGTAGCAAGTGATTCCAATCTTCACGATTTCCCCCAAATGGCAGTTCTAGGCCAGCTTCCTCACGATGCGGGCCGGGAGCATGATCAGCGCGCGCAATAATTCAAATATTCCCGCCACGGTGATGCCGACGATCCGGAAGGGAAGGAGGAGCAGCCAAATCAGTGGATACAGGACCAACGCGGCCAGGGCCAGAGGCCAACACAGAACGAACAGGATGCACCAGAGCAGGAACTTGACCACAGGTCTGTGCCTTTCGGCTCAGGAGAAGGGAACTGGCGACGGTCCGGATTCTCTTCCTGCGGACCGCCCTCACCTTGTTCCGGTTCTTCCTCCCCATCGCCCGCGAATTAATCCTCTTGATTTTACATCATCGTGCACGCAAGGACAGCACCCGCGACCGGCATGTGCTGTCCAAGAGCTTCCGCGACTCTCAAGACTGGCTACCGCGTGATCTCCTTGACGTCGTCCAGAATGGTCTGTGCTATGGCCTCGCGGCCCGAGACGCCGCCTGCGAAGATCTCACCTTTTTCCCTGGTCCGGAAAAGTGCGCCTTTAGAGGTGCCTCTGATTGTATGGAAGACGGACTCACGCCGTACGATTTTGGGAGCGACGCTCAGCCGTATCCGTCCTTCCCAGGGGCGCGCACGGCCGATGAAACGAACGGAGCGTCCGGCGGCCCGTGCCACGGCTACCAATTCCTCGGTGGCGCTTCCGATTCCAATTCGCAAAACATCATCCAGAGCAGCCCGTGCATCCATCCACTCGTTGGCGAGGATCAGCAGTTTGCACGCAGTATCCCATCCTTGCACGTCAAGGGCGGGGTTTGGTTCCGCGATGCCTTGCTCCTGAGCCCGCGCCAAGGCTTGCTCGAAACTGAGAGCGCGCTCCTGCATCTCCGTCAGTATGTAATTCGTCGTGCCATTCAGGATTCCCTGGATCTCCAGCACGTGGCAGCCACGAACCTCGGCCGGCGGAAGCACGCCGGTGGTCCCGCTGTATCTCAGTTTCGCGCCGCTTCTCTCGGCAGTTTCGATTAGCAGCCGGTACCCGTGAACAATCGGCCCTTTGTTCACGGTTACGACATGCAGGCGTTGTTCCAGGGCCTGCAGGAGGAGGCTCAAGGCCGGCTGGCCGTCTGCCGGGTTGGTGGGGAGGCACTCGATGAGAACGGCAATGCCCGCGTTTTTGAGTGAGTGAATGTAATCGGGAATGTCAAGAAAGGTGCCGAGATCGCGCCAATCCGCGACTGTGCCTGCCTGATCTTGCAGTTCCAGCGGCCGACGTATGTCATCGCAGTCACGCAGCAAAAGACCGCCCGTGACATCGGCCACGGCGGAGATGGAGAACTCTTCGTCAGCCCTGGATTTCAGGAGATAGCGCGCGAAAGCTCGCCCGACGTTTCCAAATCCCAACAGCGCAAGACGGATCATGCTAGGCACCAAAAAGGAGACCGCCGCAGAACGTGAAGGAACAGCAATTCAAAACAGCGTTCCTCTCGCGTCCGACGGCGGTCAGTAACACTTCATCGCTCTGATCCCCGGGATGTCCCCTTTCATGAGGCGTGACAGGACCGCGAATCAGATCCCCTCTGCGATCATGCAATGGAGGAGATTCCAGAGTGATGGGGAGGAGAGCTGCGAGCCCTCCTCCCTCCACAATGGAATCGACTGCCCTTATACCAAGCCCTGATCGAGCATGGCATTGGCAACTTTGACGAAGCCGGCAATGTTCGCGCCCAGAACGTAATTTCCGGGTTGGCCGTACTCTGCTGCGGTCTCCACGCAGGCCTTGTGAATGCTCTTCATGATGCCATGGAGGCGTTCGTCCACTTCTTCTCTGGTCCAGGAAAGTCGCAGCGAATTCTGCGACATTTCCAAGCCGGATGTAGCCACGCCGCCCGCATTGGCAGCCTTGCCCGGCCCATAAAGGATCTTGTGGTGCTGGAATGCTTCAATTCCTTCCGGAGTCGTTGGCATATTGGCGCCTTCCGACACGCAATAGCAGCCGTTCTTGACGAGCAACGCGGCGTCCGCGCCGGAAATCTCGTTTTCATGGGCGCATGGGAGGGCGACATCGCACTTCACGAACCACGGGTTTTTCCCCTCGTGATATTCGCAATGGAATTTGTCGGCATATTCCTTGACGCGGCCGCGCTTGACATTCTTGAGGTGCATCAGGAATTCCCACTTTTCGCCCTTCACGCCATCCTTATCCACGACGGTGCCGTTGGAGTCGGACAGGGTGATCACTTTTCCACCCAGCTGATTTACTTTTTCTATGGCGTACTGAGCGACGTTGCCCGACGCCGAAACCGCCACGGTCTTACCGGCAAAAGACTGGCCGCGCGTTTTCAGCATTTCCTCTGCAAAATAGACCTGGCCGTAGCCCGTGGCCTCGGGACGAATGAGCGACCCGCCCCAGTTGAGGCCCTTACCAGTCAGGACACCCTCGAATGAATGCGTCAGTTTCTTGAACTGGCCGAAGAGGTATCCGATCTCGCGGCCGCCCACGCCGATGTCGCCCGCGGGCACGTCAATGTTCGCACCAATGTGTAGGAACAGCTCGTTCATAAAGCTCTGGCAGAAACGCATGACCTCTGAATCGGATTTGCCCTTGGGGTCGAAGTCTGCTCCACCCTTGCCGCCGCCCATAGGCAGTGTTGTGAGGCTGTTTTTCAGAATCTGCTCGAAGCCAAGAAATTTTAAAATGCCCAAATTAACGCTGGGATGAAAACGCAGGCCGCCCTTGTAAGGGCCGATGGAGTTGCTGAACTCAACACGGAATCCGCGGTTGACTTGGACGGCGCCTTTGTCATCCTGCCAGGGTATCCTGAAGATGAAAATGCGATCCGGCTCTACCATTCTCTCCAGGATCTTGTTCTCAATATACTCAGGGTGCTTCACGAGACACGGTCCCAGCGTTTCCGCAACCTCGCGAACCGCCTGATGGAACTCTGGCTGCGCCGCATGTTTGGCTACCAGGTTGTCCATAAATTTAGAAATATAATTCTTCATATCCATAACGGATTGCTCCTTGATTTAGGTTTGCTTCAAAAACACAGCGACTCAGGTGGTACAACACCCCCCAGGTAACGGGGAGAGCTATACCACCTAGTTTCTCTCCGGTGCAAGCAAAAAAGGCGCGCCCGGCGCGGCATGGAGCCGGGACAGCGAAACCTGGTTTCCAAGTAGGTCGTGAAAGGGCATGATACGGTCTGCTGCACGCCAGCGCGCGCCGCCGTACGCGGAGGCCAAGAGTTTTTTTGCAGCTCGCACTTCTGTGGCATCATCCGTATGATAGGGCATAAAAAGGAAAAGAGATGTCAATCCTCAAGTTACTGAAACTGGAACCAACGCAATCCTCCGGTTCTTCCGCCGAGACGGAAACGGTGCGCAAGATTGCCAACGCTCTCGAAAAGCTTGATGAAAACGACGCCAGATTCATCGCGGCTTTTGCATATCTTCTCAGCAGGGTCGCGCGCGCCGATCTGACGGTCTCCCCTGAGGAGACCCGAGCGATGGAGCGCATCGTCATGGAGCAGGCAGGTCTGCCGGAAGAGCAGGCGATACTCGTGATTCAGATGGCGAAGACGCAAAACAAGCTGTTCGGCGGCACGGAAAACTATCTGGTGACGCGCGAATTCAACAATATCGCCTCTCATGAACAGAAGTTGTTGTTACTGCAGTGCCTGTTCGCAGTATCGGCGGCCGACGATAACATCTCGACCGTCGAAGACAACGAGGTGAGCCAGATCGCCGATGAGCTCAGGATTGAGCACAGGGAATTCATAGCCGTGCGCTCGAGATTTCGCGAATACCTTGCGGTTCTCAAGAAGACGCCAGAAACCAAAAGCTGAGAGGGCGCGCGGTCTGTCCGCGCGCAATTTGCCGCGATTGACATAGACTCCTCATCGCGTCATACTGCCGCGCGGAACATTGAGGAGGATCCCCCCACAACGACCAGGCAAATAGGTCTGAGCAGTGGCAGTTGATGATGGAAGCACCGGTCCTTGCCGTTGGCTGTTTTGGATGGGGAGTGCGCGTCAGGTAGATTGGCACTATTATATAATGTAAAAGGAACCACACCGAGCGGCCCCTTGCTCGCGTCGAAATGCGCTGCACAGGGATGTCGATGGCAGCACCCCGGGGGTCCGCAACGCTGGTAGGCAGTTTGGCATGATAAAACCCAAAGTACACCCACGCTCCTCCGGCAGCCGCAAGAAGAACCTGATTCCTCTGTCGAACTTGCGCGCTTCCGAAGTCGTCCGGACTGTCGTGGATCATCCGCGTCGTTTGGAAGAGCTGGTCAACCTCTTGCAGGAAAAAGAGAGATCCTTGCGCGGCCGCGCAGCCGCAACTCTGGCGCGCCTCTCAGAATCACATCCTGCGCGGCTCATTAATCACCTCGAACAGCTTCGGGAAGCTCTCGCCGATGACTCGGCTTATGTCCGATGGCACCTGCTCTACACCATGGGGCAGGTGATCTCCCGGTTCCCGCGCCGTGCTTCCTTCGCCCTGACCGACGTGAGCGCCCGCTTGGCGGATGAGAATAACCTGGTGCGCAACTTTGCCTGCCGGGCGCTGGAAGAAGTGGCGGCACGTGCTCCCGAACCGGTGAAAGCACTGTTTTCGACGAACAAGGAAACGATTCCCCCATCCCTAGCCCGTGTACTCCAGGGCGCCGGCGCAAGAACTGGAAAGCAATAGAACGGCTAGATGCCGGCAACCGGTTCGGAAGCTTGGTGCCGGGCAGGGAACCCATCTTTTTAACACTTAAAGAAAAAGAAATAGATTTTCCAAAAAGCGGAACAGACCCGGAGTGAGTACGTAGTTATGTGCGGGAGGACGCCGGAGAGACCGGATTATGTTTACGAAGCGGGCTTCTCCAGGGCGTGCCCAAGATCAGCAGACAGTCTGGCGACGCGCCGGCAAGCGTACTCCTTTTAACTGCAAGGGAGTTTTATGATACAGCGACTAGCAAGTGCCGCGGTTTTCCTGACTCTTTTTGCGGGCCTTTCCCTGGCGCAGGAAAATCCATTCAGTAAGAATTTCAAGTTTTTTAAGAAAGATGTCGCTCCGGGCATAGATTATTTTGCCGAGAATCAGAACGACATCGAACCGTATATTAAGCCAGTGGTGGAGGCGCGCGCAAAAATCGGAGACTTTTTGGGCAAGGAATTGTCCAGAGGAGCGATTTTCGTTTGTTCCACGGTTGCCCAGAAAGACGCGGTATACGACGTCAAGGTCTTTAAGTCGGGTTACAAGTGGTATTTAATCCAGTTGACCCCTGAAGGGCAGCGTGAAGAGCGTACGGCTCGACAGCAGGCGGCAGGGGCTCAACGGCAAGCTGCTGCAAGCGCGGGGCAAGACCAGGGCGGAGGTCAGGATCAAGCCGGTCGGCGTGGTGGCGGCCAGCGCGGAGGCCAGGATCAAGCCAACCAGCGCGGTGGTGGACAACGTGGAGGTCAGGACCAGGGGGGCAGAGGCGGCATGGGTAATCCCTCCCCGGAGATGCGGGCCGCCCAAGAAGCGCGTGCCGCTGGAACACTCGCTATGCAGATGGGTTACGCGACTTTGATGACCACCCTCGATGACGACCTGTACTACAGGGTGTCTCGAGTGGAGGATGTGGGCAAGAGTCCGCTCGTGGACTGGTTGGATATTGGCTTGGTGGCCTATGCGACAGGTACCTCCAACACCTACCTGAAATTCTTGCAGGACAACCTGGAGTCGGCCTTCGCTATTGAAGACGTATTGTCCATGAACCGGCCGTTCGTTGTCCAACAGGATTCGGGAAGTGGCGCCGGTGCGGGCGGCGGCAATCCTGGTATGGCAATGATGGGTGGTGGTGATCGCGGCCAGGCGGGCGGCGGCGGCCGTAGTGGTGCTGGTGGTGGTCGCGGCAACGCCCCGCTTCCCAAGGATGTCCAGGATAGGCAGCTGTTTGACGGTCAGGCTGCGACGTTTTTTAACTACCTGATTGAAAAGTTAGGTATCGATAAGGCTAAGGAAGTCGTGCGGCAGAACATGCAGGGCAAGCAAGCCATTACTGTCGTCGAAAGTTTTCTCGGCTCTAACTTCGACAAAGTCGATAGCGATTGGCAGGCATGGGTAAAGACCCTGAAGCCGCCGGATACGGGCAGAATGATTCCCCAGAACCAGACAGGATTGATTGGTCGATAACATCGTGAGGTCGGAGAACACTATGGCTTTAAATCTCAAGCGTGCACTGCGACGTGGGCTCTGGATTCTTCCTGTGCTTATGGTGGCATATCTCGCGGTGATGCCGAGCTGGTTGCCCGGCACGAACGCCGCACAGGCTCCGGCATCTTCATCGAGCCCCAGTACCACCAAAGGGGCGAACGCAACGGGCTCGACAACGCCGGCAGTTTACACAGTCGCCAACTCGGACGTATCCCGTACGATCCTCATAACGGGTGAACTTCAATCCGCTCAGTCGACGGACATTATGGTGCCCACCACCAAAGCGACCTCCACCAGCACGATTACGTTCATGGCGGATGAGGGTAAATCGCTCAATAAAGGCCAACGCCTGATCGAATACGATACCTCCGCGCTGGTCAGCCAAATGGACGAGCAGCAGCGTCAGGTGGATGACGCCGCTCTGACGATCGAAAAGACGAAAAAGGACCAAGAGGCCACCAGGTGCGACAAGCTCAATGCCGTCGCCCAAGCTCAGGGCAACCTGAAGATTGCCAACCTCAATGCGGATATCCCCCAAGAACTTGAGCCGCGCAATGACTATCTGAACTACATGAACCAGCTCGGAAAAGCCAAGCTGGCCCTGCAGAAGGCACAGGAGGATCTGGCAAACTTCGAGGCGGCCTATGATGCGCAGATCGGTCTGGCGCAGATCAGGAAATCCCAGCTGGAAGTCACGCTGAAGAGAATGCAGAACGATCTCACGCTCCTGACGGTGGATGCGCCGCAAGACGGGGTTGTCATCTATGGTGACAACTGGGCAAGCAACCGCAAGTTCGCAGTCGGGGATATCGCGTTTCCTGGTCAGGTCGTCATAACTCTGCCGGACCTTGCCCATATGCAGATTGCCGGGTACGTCTACGATACGGAAGTCCAGTATCTGTCGGTGGGGATGCCCTGCGATGTGAGCCTGGATGCTGTGCCAGCCAAGTCATGGCGCGGCAGGATCAACGCGCTGACCAGCGTCGCGGGCCGCAAGGGATTTGCCACAACGCAAAAGGTGTTCAAAGCCATTATCCTGCTGGATTCGGTAGACCTGACTTACATGAAGCCAGGCATGACCGCCCGGGCTGAAATCGTATTATCAATGGCGGCGGATGTGCTGGCCATCCCCCGTTTGAACCTGGCTCTGGACAAGCAGGGGCAGTATTACGTGCTCAAAGACATGGGTCCCAAAACGCCACCCGAAAAAGTTGTGGTCAAAATCGGCGCTTTCGGGGACAAAATGGTTCAGATCCTTTCGGGAGTGAATGTCGGCGATCGGCTGCTTCCAGTTCAGAGAACTACCGGAGACTAACCCATGAAATCTAAACGACCTCTTCTGATACTTGTTGTACTGGTTATTGTCGCTGGCGCCGGCATCTGGTTTTACAACTCCAGCGCGGCATCGAGTGCGGTGAGCGATAAGGATCTCATCACCGTTCCTAGAGTTGACTTTCCTCAGATCATCGATTCCGCGGGCTTGCTGGAAGCCGGGAAGAGCACGCCCATCACCTGCCCGCAAGTAGCCGGGCAGCGGAACTTCAAACTTGTCCGCGTGGTGGATGAGGGAAAACAGGTGGAGGAAGGCGATTTTCTGCTGGAATTTGACGGCTCTGATTTTGCCAAGAGGTTGAGAGATGCCCAGTCGCAGTTTCAGAGCCAGCAGGAGACGTTCCAGCAGAAACGTTCCGCTTTCGATAACAATTTGCGTGACAACGAACTTAACTTGGAACAGGCCAAAGTGAACCTCGAAAACTTTGACGCCGAGATCAACCAGCAGGCCGATCTCTCGGCTGCCATCCAGGTTGAAACGCTCAAGATTCAGAAGGACATGGCACAGACCCAGGTGGATATGCTCGTTAAGAAGATCAACTTCTTGAACGAGAGCTCCCGCCTTGACATGCAGATCGCCCGCAGCAGCGAAACCCACTACAAGAAACAGATGGAAGATCTTCAGGATACCATCGACTCGCTCATCGTCAGAGCGCCTGTTTCGGGAGTCGTCATCTACCGGCGTGACTATAACAACAATCCGGTGCCGATACTTGGGAATAACGTCAACGCTACCAGCCCGGTGATGGACATTCCCGACCTGTCGACCATGAGGGTAAAGGTGCTGGTGGATGAAATGGACGCCGGGAAGGTCAAGGTAGGTCAGAAAGCTCGGATCACCGTGCCGGCGTTGCAGGGCCTGCAGTTCGACGGCAAAGTGGTCGACCTGAGCGCGATTCTGAAACTGGCTTCTTATGATCGGGCTCAAAAAATCGCCGAGGCGCGCGTGCAACTTGATTCGGGACAGGACATTTCGCTTCTGCGCCCGGGGATGAGCGCCAACGTCCAGATTCAGGTCGGAATTATTCCACAGGCAATTGCCATTCCGCTTTCCGCTATTCAGGAAAGGAATGGAGGCTCATTCGTTCAAGTGTTGAGGGCCGACAAGAAAGATTACGACTGGCGCCAGATCGAACTTCAGGCTAACGACGAATCGCTGGCCGTTGTGAGAGCGGGCCTGGAAGCCGGCGACAAGATTCGCTCCAAACCCAAAGTGCAGTGAGGTAGGTTATGGCATATCACGATCGAGATGATGACATAAAGAAAGTAGGCAGGGCCGGGCTCGTTGTGCGAATTCTCGGCATTGTTCTGATTGTTGCCCTGGTCGTAGGCATCGTACTTTATCGCAACGCGATCTGGAATGGCGTGGCCAGTGTGCTGGCACTCTCCAGGGATGAGGAGCCGATCCCGGTGTTGAGCCTCGAGAAGGGGCCCCTGCAGATCGAAGTCCAGGCCGATGGAGAAATCGTCGGGATGCAAACCGTCCCTGTTGCCACACCGACCACCGGCGCCGGCACACTCAAGCTGGCATGGTTGATCCCCGAAGGAGCCTCGGTGAATCCCGGCGACACGCTGATCAAGTACGATAATACAAACACCTTGCTCGACTTGGAGACGAATAAAAACAGCCTCGATAACAACAAACTGAACACTCAGATCCAGACCGGCACTCAGCAGTTCAATGAAAAGAGCATGCAGATCGACCGCACTACGGCCCAGATGGACTACGAGTACGCCAAAACGGTTCAGCCTGAGGATCCAGAGATTTTCACCCAGTGGCAGATCATCCAGGCCGCGCAGAACGCGGACTTCGCGAAAGAGAAGATCGACAATCTGGCAGCCAAGTCAAAGATTCAGAAGCGCACTAACCGCTCGCAGCAGCAGGTGTCGCTGATTCAGAAAAATCGTTCGCAGCTCGAGGTGAACATCATCCAGCAGACGCTTGGATCCATGGAGGTGCAATCTCCGGCCGCCGGATTGGTGGTGTACCGGCGGGACCGGCGGCAGGATCCGAAGATCGGCGACAACAACCAGGCTGGCCAGGTGATGATCGACCTTGTCAATCTGAACGCTCTGCAGGCGCGAATCTATGTTCTGGAGAGAGAGGCCGGCAGCTTGGCGAAAGGCAAACCGGTAACCGTCAGACTGGATGCGATCCCGAATCATGAGTTCCACGGTGAATTGCGCTCGGTGTCGCCGGTCGCGACAGCTCTCGATGTAAACACCCCGCTCACGTACTTCACCTGCGAAGTCACCATCACGGACGCCGGGCAGTACCTGCGTCTGATCAAACCTGGCATGAACCTGCAGGCGAGGGTGATTCTGGAGAAGTACGACTCCTGCTTCATGGTGCCCTCGAGTGCCGTCGACTTTAGGAACGATCAAAATATCGTATACATCAAGAAGGGCAATGCCTGGGAAAAAAGAGTGGTCAAGGTTGGCGAGGGCAAACACGGCCAGGCAACCATCTTGAGCGGGGTGAATGACAGGGAACTCATTGCGTTGAGGAATCCCTTCGAGACGCGCCAGTTGAAACTGCCTGACTTCAGCAAGGCCTCCATAAGCAATCAACAACAAAGGCGCGGCGGGCCCGGCGGCGGGATGCCGATGGGCGGAGCCGGCGGTGGTGGTGGTGGCGGCTACGGCGGTGGTGGCGGTGGCGGCGGCAGAGGGGGCCGTTAACGGCCGGTTGTCAGACTGAGGACGGACTAATAGTTTCAGACTGAAGAAGGACCCACGAACTATGTTTATGATGGAAAGTATCAAAGTCGCCCTGCAAAATCTGAATCGGCGCAAAATGCGCTCGTTCTTGACCATGCTGGGGATGATCTTCGGCGTAAGCGCGGTGATTGCCATGCTTTCGATCGGCGCGGGCGCCGAGAGCGAAAGCCTGCGCATGATTGAAAGCTTCGGCATCCGCAACATCATCATTTCGGCGAAGGATTTCAAGCCGGAGGAGTTCAAGCAGATTCGGACGGAATCGCTCGGACTGCACATGCGCGATGTTGAGGCGATCGAAGCGGTCATTCGCCCCAAACCTCTCGTCTCTGCCAAGCGTATCGTCAAGACCTGGCAAGTCTGCTCGAAGGAGAATCGCAGCGATAGCCGCGTGCTTGGCGTAAGCAGCACCTATGCCGAAATCAATAACCTGAGGCTCCTGCAGGGCACCTTCTTCATGCCCTTTGATGATGATGCCGAAAACCAGGTTTGCGTGCTCGGCATTTCGGCCAAACAGAAGCTCTTTGGTTTTGGCGATGCCGTCGGGCAAAAAGTCAAAATCAACGACCAGTGGCTTACGGTCATCGGAGTTCTTGCCGATGCAACCGTCGGGAAGCAGCAGGAATTTGAAGGTGTAAAGATTCAGAACCCGAACAACGATATCTGCATCCCGATTTACACATCCATCAAGAAATTCGACGTCGACCCTCTGGAAAACCAGCTCAATGAAGTGGTCGTGCAGATTGCTAATGATCCCGCGCTGAGCATCAAAGAACAGTCGGCGTCGATCGGCAGTCTCATGTCCACGATGCATCGATACGTCGATGATTACTCGCTTGTGGTGCCTGAAAAACTGCTGGAGCAGAATCAGAAGACCCAGGCGATATTCAATATCGTCATGGGCGCCATCGCCAGCATATCGCTCCTGGTAGGCGGCATTGGCATCATGAACATCATGCTCGCATCCGTGCTCGAACGCACCAGTGAAATCGGCTTGCGCCGCGCGATCGGCGCTCGCAAGCTCGACATCCGCCTGCAGTTCATCGCGGAAGCGGTCGCGCTCAGTCTTGCCGGCGGACTCATCGGCATCGTACTCGGATGGGGCACTTCCAAGATCGTGGCGGCATTTTCCGGATGGACGACGATCATCACGGTCAATTCCATCACGCTCTCGTTCGGAGTCAGCACCATGGTAGGACTGGTATTCGGCATCTACCCGGCCGTGCAGGCTTCCAACCTGGACCCGATCGAGTGCCTCCGCTACGAATAATCAGATAGGCAGCGCGGGAAAGAACCGCCAGGCCGCGAGGAGCTGATCCTCGAGGCCTGGCGGTTTTGTTTTGGCGGACAAACAGAGCTCAGACCCTCAAGAACCTGCCGCAGGGCAGACGCTATCGATTTGGCCCGCGCTGAAGAAGGACGTAGACTGCGCCCACGCCGCCATCCGAGGAAGGAGCTGAAGCGTAGGCAACAACGTGACGCGCCATGCGGCGCGTGGCGAGCCAGTGCTGCAGCTGGTCTTTCAGAACGGCCTTGTTACTCGGCGAATTGATGCCGCGGCCATGTACGATCTTGACGCAACACGAGCGCCCTCTTGACATGCGCTCGATAAACTCCTCCACGGCCTCTCGCGCCTCGACTCGGCTCAACCCGTGCAAATCGACAAACCCCTGAATTGAATAGACGCCGTTGCGCAGATTCGGAAGGAATCGCTTGCCTGCAATTCCTACCCACCCTTCGATGTACTCCGGATGGTCAGGGATTGGAAAGTCGGAATCTTCGCTTGCCGCCGCCCGCATCAGGCGCATTTCTTCCTGTGCCGGGTCAGCGGATGAAGGAGCGCGAGAAGCAGGAGGAGCCTCCAGATCGCGGCGACTGCCGATACGTGCTACCCCGTCCATCGCCCGTTCGAAAACCTGGCCGTCGTCCTCGATCTCCGGCTCAAGAACCGGGAGAGGCGGGGGAGCGGGCGCAGGACGGTTTGGACTCTGCTCCTCGGGAGGCAGGATGACCCCCGCTTGCCTGAGAAGGCTCGCCAGCCCGCTGAACGGCCGGTTGCCGTCATCTGCGCCGGATTTCTCTTTGTGTTTCTCCGCCATCGTGTGACCGCAATGATCATACAACGAAAACCCGTCCGAGGACAGGCGCCGGCAGCAACCCATCGCCGCAGCGCGTAGGAACTTGCATATCCAGCGTTCTGCCGCCGCATTTCCAACCTTGACATTCACGTGAGAATTGACTATGTTTTGACTGTTCGATGAACATGTATAAAGCCCCAGCGTGGGCGAAGGTGAAGGAAAGGAGACGTTTCATGCTAACAATGACCGCCACTGCGATCGACAAGGTCAAGGAGATCATGGCGGAACGCGGAGAAGCAGCAGGCGGCCTCAGAATCGCCGTAAGCGGCGGCGGCTGCGCGGGGTTTCAGTACCAGATGTCCCTGGACAAGGAACCGAACGCCGACGACAAAGTAATCGAGCAGAGTGGGCTGCGGCTTTTTGTCGATGTGCGATCCCTGCCTTACCTGGATGGCACGCGCGTAGACTATGTCGATGGCCTGAGCGGCTCGGGCTTCAAGTTCGAAAATCCGAACGCTCGCAGTACCTGCGGGTGTGGAGAGTCTTTCAACGCGTAAGGCGGCGTGAGCAAATCGGAACGACACCAAACGCGGGCTGGCGAGCGCCCGCGTTTTTCGTTTGTGATGCAAAGGAGAGACGCTTGAATGGCGGCTAAATCCCCGAAGGACCGGCTGGCGCTCGTAAAGATCAGGCTGCAGCCGCGTATTGGCGTCACGCCTGGCGAAAGACGATTTCCTCAGCTGTGCACGGCGGACATCATAGTTTGGGGTGACTTCGAGGCCGCGGCTGCAACGGATGCGTTGACTGCCGCCCTGGACTACACAGCGATCCTCGCAAGGGTCGTTGAAGTTGCCCACATGCGGGAGTACAACCTGGTCGAGACTCTCGCTTACAAACTGGCGCGCGGCGTACTGGAGGCTTTCCCGGTACAGCGGGTCAATGTGAAAGTGCGCAAACAGCCAGCAAGCCTGGCGGACAAACTGGATTATGTCGAGGTCGAAGTCGACCAGTCCTGAAGAAGTGCAGCGGCAGGCGTTTCAAAGGAGCCGGAATTGCTACAACGGGCCGGGGAGTTACCCAGGAGGGCGCGGACGCGAGCGCCCGACAAGCGCGAATTCATGCAGATTGGCGTGTTTGCCAAGCAGGCCGGCGTCAGCATTCGAACGGTGCGCTATTATGAGGAACTCGCCCTCCTGCGCCCGGAGAAGCGCAGCCGGGGTGGCTTTCGCCTATACGGTCCGGAAAACAGGAGACGGCTGAGCGTTATTAACTTCCTGAAAGATGCAGGCCTTCCCCTGACGGAGATTCGACGCATTTTTCTCGCGAAGCGGGATTCAGGGAGCGATCAGGAAGCGGTGAATCTCCTGCTGCGCGTGTTTGGCGAGAAGTTACGACTGGTGGAATCGAAGATCGATACGCTGCACGTCATGAAGAACGAGTTGACGAAAACCCTGGACATCTTGCAGTCCTGCGGACAGTGCAGGCGCAAAGTTCTGTTGGAAGCATCCTCTTGCAGCGGCTGTGCGGACTTGGGCTCCGAGAAAAACGTGCCCGACACGCTTTGGGTTCTGCTACATTAATCCGGATTCGAGGAGGATCGATCATGAGTAGCGAGGAGGGTCAAGGTCCGGGATTTTTTACCTCGAAGCTCGAGCGCATGGTCGGCTGGGCGCGCAAGTATTCCATATTTCAGTATCCGTTCGTGACCGCCTGCTGTGGTATGGAATATATGTCCACGGCTTCGGGCCATTATGACATGGACCGATTCGGTGCGGGTCTGCCGCGGTTTTCACCGCGCCAGGCGGACGTTCTGTTTGTAGTCGGGACGATCAGCCACAAAATGGCGCCCGTGCTGGTGCGGGTTTACGAACAGATGTGCGAGCCCAAATGGGTGGTGGCGTTCGGTGTGTGCACCTGCACGGGCGGTTTCTATGACAACTATGCTACAGTGCAGGGGATCGACACGATCATACCGGTAGACATCTACATCCCGGGTTGTCCGCCCAGGCCTGAGGCGGTTCTGGACGGGCTCATGAAACTCCAGGCAAAAATCGAAAAACAGAAGCAATTTTACTAGGCACTCCATGGAGACCACGACTGCCGGCGCACCCAGAGAGTCCAGAAGCATGCTTCTAAATGTAGGCCCTTCACATCCTGCGATGCATGGGGTCATCCGGCTGATCACGGAGTTGGAAGGCGAAAAAGTCCTCAAGGTGCAGGCGGAGATCGGGTATCTCCATCGGGCGTTCGAGAAGAGTTGCGAGAATTCGACGTGGACGCAGGCCATGCCCTATACGGATCGGTTGAATTATGTTTCGCCTCTGATCAACAATTTTGGCTACTGTGGCGCTGTGGAAAAGCTTTTGGGTATCGAGATCCCGGAGCGTTGCAAGTATATTCGCGTGCTGATGAGCGAGGTATCGCGCATCACGGACCATTTGACCTGCATCGCGGCCTCGGCGATGGAACTCGGCGCCATGACGGCCTTTCTGTATCTGATGAAAGCTCGCGAGTACCTGTACGAAATCGTGGAACAGGTCACCGGAGCCCGGCTGACTATCTCCTATGGTCGTATCGGGGGTGTGAAGTCAGATTTGCCGGCCGGCTTCGACAAGAACCTGTTGTCTGCGCTCAAGCAAGTCGAGAGGGAGTTGTCGGAGGTAGACAAATTGCTGACGCGGAACCGGATCTGGGTGGATCGCACGCGGGACGTGGGTGTACTGACGAAGGAGAATGCCATTTCCTTTGCGATCACGGGGCCGGTGGCTCGGGCATCGGGAATTGATTATGATGTCCGCAAAGCATTTCCATATTTTGTATATGATCGCATGCAGTTTGATATCCCTCTGGGCGACCGCGGCGACAACTATGACCGGTATCTCGTGCGCATGGAGGAAATGCGCCAGAGCATCCGCATCACCCGGCAGGCCCTTAAAGATTTGCCGGGAGGTGCCGTCGCCGTGGACGCGCAGGGCAAGATAATAGATTCCTTCGACTTGATCGACGAAGCGAAGCTCGGTCATACGGCAGGCCTTCTCAATGTGTCCACGACGGTGGAACCGACGCTGGAAGGCGCGGAGAAGCGTTTTCGCGACCGCGTGCTGCCCAAGGATCGTACGCTGACGCTGCCGTCCAAAGAGGACACGTACAGCAATATTGAAGGGTTGATGAACCACTTCAAGATGATCATGGATTATCATGGGATCCGGCCGCCCGCCGGCGAGGCGTACTTTCCTGTAGAGGGCGCAAATGGGGAGTTGGGTTTCTACGTCGTCAGCGACGGTTCGGACCGGCCCTATCGCGTGCGCGCGCGCCCTCCATGTTTTTTCAACATGGCTGGGCTCCACACGATGCTCGAAGGATACATGGTGGCCGACATCGTCGCGACCTTCGGCTCGATCAACATGATTGCTGGCGAACTTGACAGATGACCCATATAACCGGATTCGGGGAGGAAAGAACCAATGGTCCCGCGATCCTCCATGGGATCACGCGGATGATCTGGCTGTTCTCAACACGAGCTCCCCTGGATCCGAATCAGGATGACCGCGATGGCGCAAAACCGTCCCACAAAAGTTTTCAGCTTTGCAGAAGCTAACAGTTTGGTTCCCAGCGTTGCCGACCTTACGGAAGAGGTGATTCAGGAATTGGACCGAATTCGCCGCCGCTCGTCCGATGCCGAACAGAGCGAGGCGACGGTTTCCGATACGATGCTCCAGCAGGTCGAAGCTGCTTTGCAGGGCTGGTCCGAACGCGTGATGGAACTCGGTGGGCATCCGAAAGGATACTTCACCGTCGATTTCCAATCCATCGATCCGGAGCTGTTGTACTGCTGGACGTACGGCGAGGACCGGATTCATTATACTCACAAGGTTTGGGAAAACTTCAGTCACCGGCGGCCGCTGGCGGACAGCGTGGACGGCGGCGGCGATCACATGAAATGGGTGAACTGAGGTGCTGGCCGAGGATGCTTGCCTCATGAGGAGTTGGTGATGGTGATGCTGAAGTCCAAGCGCGAGCTGGAAATCATGAGGGACGCCGGCAAGATCGTGGCCGAGATCCTGCTGATGCTTCGAGACCAGTGTCGTCCCGGGATCAGGACGCGCGACTTGGATCGGATTGCCGAGGAAGAAACACTCAAGCGAGGCGCTCGTCCCGCGTTCAAGGGCTACCGGAGTTATCCCGCCAGCCTCTGTGCCTCCATCAACGAGGAGGTCGTCCATGGGATTCCGGGAGACCGGGAATTGAAACCGGGGGACATAGTCGGACTGGATTTCGGCGTATTCCACCAGGGCTATTGCGGCGACGCGGCGATCACCGTTCCCGTGGGCCAAGTCGCTCCTGAAGTGCGGGAACTGCTGCACATCACTGAGGAATGCCTCTATCGGGGTATCGAACAGGCGGTGGTCGGCAATCATCTGGTGGACATCTCCCGCGCCATTCAGACTCACGCGGAAGCTCACGGGTTTTCGCTGGTGAAGGAGCTGGGCGGGCACGGGATCGGTAAGCGCATGCACGAGGAACCGATGGTGCTCAACTACGTCACCAACGGGCGGGGAATTAAACTCCAGCCCGGCCTTGTCCTTGCGCTGGAACCTATGGTGAATATCGGCGCCGACAAAGTGGGGACCTTGGCGGACGGATGGACAGTCGTCACTATGGACCGTAAACCATCGGCTCATTTCGAGCACACGGTTGCCATCTCCGACTCAGGACCCGTGATTCTCACCAGAGTTGCATAAGCGCAACCATGCCGCGCGATACCAGGGTTGCGCTCGTAATGCGTTTTTCGGATGCTGGAAAAGATTCTGCCATTCATGCGCTGCCCACGCTGCGCTCAAACGGAACTGCGCGCAGCATCGGCGGGTTTGTCGTGCCGGTTCTGTGAAGCCCGATATCCGGCGTACGACGGAATCCTGGATCTCGCAAACGCCGAGCCCCACCAGGTAATCACCCCCTTCCAGCGCGTGATGCAAACTCCCCTCGTGGTGTCGATCTATGAGAGCTTCTGGCGGAGGTTGGGATATTTCATCGCCAGCTCGCGGAGATTCGAAAAGGAAATCCATGCCGTGCTGGCATATCTCCCTGGGCGCGAGAGCGGGCGTGTGCTGGATCTGGCGTGCGGCACAGGGATGTTTACGCGGCCGCTCGCGCGGAGGGTGCAGGGATTTGTCGTCGGGCTAGACCTTTCGTGGCCCATGCTTCTTCATGCACGGCGCCTGATCGCGCGTGACGGAATTGACAATGTTCTGTTGATGCGCGGCACGGCCGTTCACCTGCCTTTCGTGGCCGGCGCTTTTCCCTTCGTAAACTGCTGCGGTGCGCTCCACCTTTTCGATAATCCCGACCTCGTGCTCAAAGAAATTGAACGCGTCCTGCCTCGCGGAGGTCATCTCTCGGTACAGACCACCATCCGCCCGGAGCATTCTGCCGGAGTGGCCTACCTCCTGGAGCGGTTCATACGATTCGGCTTTTTCGACGAAAGTGAATTGCGCGAGCGGTTGCGACTGCACAGCCTTAAGATGCTGGAAAGCGAACGCCACCGGATTAGCTACACCTTCCTGGCCCGAAGCTCCTGAGGCAGCTCCCGCTGTTTTGGAATTTGGAATTCAATCTCACGCAGCGCGGCTGCTCCGCGCCTCTTTTCCCCAATTCGAATTTCAAAATCGAGAGAATTCAGCCACACCTTCCCTGGCAATAAAGGGCTGGTACAGATTTCCTGAACCTGAAATTGGTCGACAATGTTATAATAATGGGTTTAGGCCACAAGGAAAGATGACCGAAGAAGTAGATAAGGGGACGGGGAGGCCCATTCCTATGGCTGCCATAAATGTCGAAGAAGAAAAGGAATTGTTCTACGAGTTCTTGCACCAGCACGGATTAAAGAAAACCCACCAGAAGGAGCTGATCCTCGAGACGTTTCTTTCAAACGAGGGTCACATGAGCGTCGAAGACGTGTATTCCCTGGTCAAGAAGAAGGATAAGAAGGTTGGAATTGTGACGGTTTTCCGGACACTGAAATCCCTGACTGCTTGTGGAATCGCCAAAGAGATCACCCTGGGAGACGGGTTGACCCGGTTTGAACACTGTTACCATCACCCTACGCACCATCACATCGTCTGTACGGAGTGCCAAAAGGTCATCGAGTTCTTGTCTCCGGACTTGGATAGAGTCCAACAGGCGATTGTCACCCAGTACCGATTTCAACCTTTGCGGCAGGGGGTTCGCATTCAGATCCACGGCGTGTGCCAGGATTGCCGTGAGCAGCGTCCGGTCCTGGAAGGACCGAAACCGGATACGGAAAAGGTATTTGCCCGGGACGCCCTGAGAATGGCGCTGGCGGTCCATGAGCTCGAAATGGAGTTCTATCGGTCCGCTGCGAAAAACGATCAGGATCCGGCCGGACGAGAGGTGTTTGAGACCATGGTGCGGGAAGAGGAAGCGCACGCCAAGAAGCTGGAAGTGGAGCTCGAGACGTTAAACCGGCAGGAGGAAGGGATCGAGGAGGCGCCGATCTTTCTACACTTCAATCCCGCCGAGTTGCAGCAGTTGTTTCCGGGCGCGCTTGCCGGCATGGTCGAGAAGGAAATGCGTCTGGACGCGCATCGCGCGCTGGAGATCGCCCTGGAGGCCGAGAAGCGCGCCGCGGGCTTTTTCAAAGAATACGCGGAGAAGTTCGAGGATACGGAGGGAAAGCGTATCTTTCAGAGGTTCGCGGAGCACGGCTTGAAGTGCTGTGCCGCGATCGGACGCAAGTCTGCGTATCTGCAAGCGGCATCGAGCTAGCCGCCTGATTCCTGATTGTGTTTCCAGGTCAGGAGCTGAGGCATGTGGTAGAGCATGCCTTCGCGAGTGTAGGAAGCCAGTTCGACGATGCCCGTGTCCATTCGAATCGCATCTTCCGGGCAAACTTCAACGCAAAAGCCGCAGAAAACACACTGTCCAAGATCGATATCGAAAACTTTGGGCATCTTCTCGACGTTGGGGTCCGGATTTTCCACGGCGACGATATGGATGCAACGTGCCGGACAGACGGTTTCGCACATCATGCATGCGACGCAGCGAGGCGAACCGTCTTTTCGCTTCGTGAGCCGGTGGCGCGTGCGCAGCCTGCTGGCATAGGGTCTGCGCTCCTCCGGATACTCGATGGTGACCGTGCCGCCTTTCCCGACGTTGAATCCCAAACTACGTACGGCATGCCGGGAAAAGTTGGCGAAGAAGTGGCGTGCGGTGATTGCCAGTCCTTGTGCTGCCTCGACGATGTAGAGGCGCTCTCGGGGCTTTAGAGGTTCCTGATTCATAAACTCAAACATGATAGCCAAACACCGGAACCATGTCCAGACACGGTCCTCGGAAGCCATGTCTATAACTGGATCTTTGCCGCCAGGCTCGATCTCCGTGCTGCTACCAGCTGCGCGGCGATGCTGACGGCAATCTCCTCCGGTGTCTCGGCCCCTATGGCGATCCCTACGGGTGCGTGGAGACGCGCGAGCTGAGAGGGAATCACGCCTTCCTTTTCAAGCGTCTCCCGAAAGAGCTGGATCTTCCGGCGGCTTCCCAGCAGGCCGATGTACTTGGCCGGCGTTGTGAGGGCATATCGCAAACATACCAGGTCATACTGATGCCCGCGCGTTACGATCAGAAGGTAGGATGCATCGTTGACCTGAATCTGGTTGAAAACGTTTTCCCAGCTGCCTACAACCAGGGTGTCTGCATCGGGGAACCTATCACGATTTGCATATTTGATGCGATCGTCCACCACGGTGACGCGGAAGCCGATGCTTTTGGCGAGATCCGCGACGCACCGGCCCACGTGGCCGGCGCCGAATATCACCAGAACTGGGTCAGGCAGGATAGGTTCCACGTACACCTCCATGGATCCGCCGCAAATCAAGCCTCCATCCTCGGCGTCCTCTCCGGTGAGGTCGAAGTGTAGCAGACGCGGGCTGGCGCTCCGCATGGCCTCGACTGCTTCGCGACAAACATCGTTTTCGGTGCAACCTCCGCCGATCGTGCCGGTGCGCCGCCCGCCCTCATAAATCAACATCTTGGTCGAACCTTTGCGCGGCGTGGATCCCTGGCTCGAAATGATTGTGGCCAGCGCGGCGCGCAGGCCCTTTCGCCGGAGGTCGACGATCTCCTCGTAAATGTCTTCCGCCATGGCACGCGATTATGCCTTAGTGCAGCCCGAGGTGCAACAGTGGGGGAGCGAAACGGGGACCGGAATCGCCGCGCCCCGGCGCGGCGAAGCATCAAACAACCCATCAGAGCTTCCCGTGGGCTTTTGCAGTCGGGTAAGTCGGATGCTTCGATCCGGAAGGTTCTATGGCAGGAGCATTGCCCGCCGCCAGAAGTACGCTTCCCTGTTCCTTGACTCATCTCTTGTGCGGGTGATAGTATCCGTCTCCGTTGTCAGCTGGGGCAGCACCTGGTACTCTTCAGGCATGAAACGATAGAAGGTGATTCTTGAGCACGGAACCTATTACGTACGACGTCGCTGTTATCGGAAGTGGGCCGGGTGGTTATGTTGCGGCCATAAAGGCGAGCCAGCTTGGGCTAAAAGTGGCATTAATCGAAAAGTACTCGAAATTCGGCGGCACCTGCCTCCACTGGGGATGCATACCCACCAAATCGATGCTCTACAGCGCGGACTTGTACGAGAAGGCTCTCAAGGGTAGGGAATTCGGCATCC
Organism: Acidobacteriota bacterium; assembly: GCA_050011535.1. Classification (GTDB taxonomy): domain Bacteria; phylum Acidobacteriota; class UBA6911; order UBA6911; family UBA6911; genus JAFNAG01. The sequence continues at coordinate 40,316 of JBEKIX010000001.1, read as the reverse complement.
TGTGCAGAGACGTCAAGCTAGACTTTCGGCTGGTCCAGGCTCGCAAGGATAAGATCGTCAAAAAGCTGGCCATGGGCACCGCTTTTTTGATGAAGAAGAATCGGATTGCGACCTACCTCGGCAAGGGTACAATTGCCGGTCCGGGAACGGTCCAGGTTGAGGGGGAGACGCCGGCGGAGATCAAGGCAAAGAACATCGTAATCGCCACCGGTTCCGAAGCTACGCTTCTTCCGGGCCTCGAACTGGATGGCCACGCCATCATGACGAACAAAGAGATCCTCGAACTCGAGAGTATTCCTTCATCACTGCTCGTTGTGGGGGCAGGCGCGGTCGGAATCGAATTCGCCTCGCTCTTCGCCCGCTTTGGCAGCAACGTCACGGTTATCGAGATGCTTCCTCGCATTCTGCCTCTTGAGGATGAGGACATTTCCGCGGAATTGCACAAACTGCTCGGCAAACGGAGGATCAAGCTGCTAACCGGCACGCGTCTGGAGGGCATCACCATCACCGGAGGGCACGTGGTGGCGACGATTTCAGCTGCAAACGGCGAAACACAGACCGTGACGGCCGAAAAAGCCCTGATTGCTGTGGGACGGAAGCCGGTGACCGAGGGAATCGGTCTGGAGAAACTGGGAGTGGCCACCGTTCGCGGCTCCATTCCGGTGGATGGCCATATGGAAACGAACGTGCCCGGCGTGTTTGCTATCGGGGATGTGACGCCAACACAACAACTGGCGCACCTTGCCTCCCATGAGGGGATGCTGGTGATGCGTCATCTGGCGGGAGAGGAGACCATACCCCTCGACTACGACCAAGTTCCCAATTGCACATTCTGCTATCCGGAAGTTGCCAGCGTGGGGTTGACCGAGCAGGATGCACGCAACCGGGGACACGAGGTGGTGACGAGCAGATTCCCATTTGCGGCTATTGGCAAGGCCTCGATTCTGGGAGAGAGCGACGGGTTCGTCAAAATCGTCTGCGACAAGAAGTACAACCAGATTCTTGGCGTTCACATGATCGGACCTCATGTCACGGAACTGATAGCCGAGGGAACTGCCGCGATCGGTCTGGAGGCTTCCGCAGAGGATCTGTCTCACATCATTCACGCGCATCCGACGGTCTCCGAGGCGATCATGGAGGCGGCGGAGGCGATCTACGGGGCGGCGATCCATTTTTGAGCAAGCCGGTGAACGGAGTTAGAACCACCTGTTACGCCGTCATGTTTCCGGAGCGCTTGGGATTTGAGGAAGCGCTCGCCATGCAGATGAAAATCTGCGAGCTCAAGAAGGCAGGTTTTGCTGCTGATGTCCTGCTCCTGCTCGAGCATACGCCGGTCGTTACACTCGGGCGCAACGGCGATTGGAACAACCTGCTGGTTTCCGAGGAGACTCTCCGAATGCGCGGGGTGAGCCGCCATCACATCGACCGCGGCGGCGACATCACGTTTCATGGCCCGGGACAACTCGTAGGCTATCCGCTGTTAAAACTGGAGCGGCACGAGCAGGATGTGCACCTATATATGCGCAACCTGGAAGAGGCCATCATTTGCGTCCTGAGCGAATACGGCATAGATGCCGGCCGCCAGGAGAAGTTGACCGGCGTCTGGACAAGTTCAGGAAAGATCTGCGCTCTGGGTGTTCACATCAGCCGCTGGATCACGCGGCACGGCCTGGCGCTCAATGTAAACACCGATCTTTCGTATTACGATCTGATCGTGCCATGCGGTCTCCACGGAAAGCAAATTGCCTCGATGCAGTCCATCCTGGGATGTGAGGTGGATGTGCGGGAAGTTGCAGAGAAACTGCTGACACATTTCGGCCGGATATTCGAACGCAAGATGGTTTCGGTCTCCGATTTGGGTTTCCTCGATTCGGTACGTGACAGCACGTCATAGGAAATCTCTCAATTTTCAGCGGGCATCCAAGCGGACGGCGCATTGAAGCGGGAAGATCACCATGTCATCCTTTGGGAGAAGGGGGGAGAACCGATGTCTACCAATGTGATCATGCCTCAAATGGGCGAGTCCATTTTTGAAGGTACGATTACCAAATGGCTGAAAAAAGAAGGCGACCGCGTCGTGCGCGACGAACCTCTCTTCGAGATTTCCACGGACAAGGTGGATTCTGAAATCGCATGCCCGGGTGATGGGGTGCTGGGAGAAATCCTCGTGCCTGAGGGTACGACGGTCAAAATCGGCACTCTGCTTGCTGTCATCAAGGATGCTCGCGAAACGCCGTCCGCTGCCGGGCCGGCGATTGAAGAGCAGGAGATTGTGGATTCACCTGGCCCCGTGGAACCGGCCGAATCCATCGCTGCGGATTCCCACGCGGCCGTTGTAGCGCCGGACGAGCCAGCCCAGGTATCATCGGAGAAACAGGCTTTTGAGGTTGCGATCACACCGCCATCCGCCGAGACTGAGCCTGCCGCTTCGCTCCAGGCGAGGCCATCGCCCGTGGCAATGCTTCCTGAGGCAGCCCCGGAGAGTGCCGCGGTGGCGGGGCCCGAGCCGCCGGTGGCCGTGGCAGGCGATGCTCCCGCAACTCCGCCGGCCAGCGATCGTGAAGTCGAGCGCGCCCCGCTGCCCGCAGAGGACATCCGTACGTCGCCTCTGGTTCGCCGTATCGCGCGTGATTACGGTCTCGATCTTGCCGCAGTTACGGGAACCGGATCATCGGGGAGAATCACCAGGGAAGATGTTTTCGCGTATCTGGAACGAGCCGGGAAAATGGAAGCAAAACCTGCTCACATTAGACCTCCCGCCCCGATTCACCTTGGATCGCCGAAACCTGAAATCCGCCCGCCTGTGGCTCCGACTGGGCATAGGGTTCCGGCGCCGCCGTTAGCAAGGCCTGCGGCCGACGAGACCAGGGCCGTGCCGCTTCACGAGGAGGCTGTTCCACCGGCGGAGATGCCCAAGTTCCTTGGGGAGACTGAGACGGTGACAATGAGCCCAATGCGCAAGGCGACTGCCGAGCACATGGTGCTCAGCAAGCGGACTTCGGCCCACGTGCACACGGTTTTTGAAGTGGACATGACGGCCGTTGTCCAGCTGCGCGTGAAGCACAAGGATGAATTCGAGGCGCGCGAGGGAATCAAGCTGAGCTACACGCCTTTTTTCGTCAAGGCGCTCGTCGACACGGTTCGTGATTATCCTATCCTGAACAGTTCCGTATCAGGCGACAAGATCGTCTTAAAGAAATCCATCAATGTGGGAATCGCCGTCGCTCTGGAAACCGGGCTCATTGTCCCGGTTATCAGGGATGCACAGCTGAGGTCGTTTACTGGACTTTCCCTTGCTATTCATGATCTAGCCGAGCGTGCGCGCACAAAAAGACTCAAGCCTGAGGAAGTGCAACAGGGAACCATCACGATCACCAATCCCGGCATCTATGGATCGCTTTTCGGCACGCCCATCATCAACCAGCCTCAGGTGGCGATCCTGGGAGTGGGCGGTCTGGAAAAACGACCAGTAGTGATCAATGACGCGATCGCGATCCGCAGCATGGTCTACCTGGCGCTTTCCTTCGATCACCGCCTGATCGATGGCGCGGTGGCAGACCAGTTCATGGCGGCGCTGAAAGCTCGGCTCCAGTCCTGGACGCAATGGACTGAATGAGAGGATCTCGGACTGAAGTCGGTTGCTGCCAGATAAGGTTTGCCGAATGGCAACTGTTTAGCCGCAACAAGGATGTGGTGCTTTCGGATCAACGACGAAATTAACCGCAAAGACTCGAAGACTCGAAGAATCTCCAAGAAAAGCCGTCGGGCGGAAGGCATCGGCTTCTGCGACATTCATTGGCGGAGCCTGGAAGCAAACGCGTTCCCCGTTCCGGTTAGCCCCGATGTTGGGCTGATTGAGTCGCGTTTGACTCCAGGCTCCGCCAATAAATGTCGGCGCGGAGCGCCGGCCCTTTCAGGGCCGCAGAAGCCGGTGCCTTTTGGAGATTCTTTGAGTCTTTGAGTCTTCGAGGTTTGCTTGTGTCACTGTTCCATAGGGACCCAATCCATGTTGCTGCAGGCAGACAGTCAGGGTTTATGATACAGAATCGGCGAGAACCTCGGCCACGTCTCTGACGTGAACGCGCTCATCCGCATCCTTGGCTTTCAGGCCATCCGTCAGCATGGTCATGCAAAAGGGGCACGCGGTTGCGATCATGTCCGGATGCAGTTTGAGCGCCTCTTCGGTTCGTTCGATGTTGACTCGTTTGCCCTCGCGCTCCTCCATGAACATCCTCGCGCCGCCGGCGCCGCAGCAAAAGCCCCGGTCTCTTGAGCGGGCCATTTCCAGCAAATGTCCGCCGGAAGCCTCCAGCAGATCTCTGGGAGCATTGTAGATGCCGTTGTACCTGCCGATGTAACACGAATCGTGGAAGGTGACGTGTTTTCCGCCTTCATGGGGAACCTTGAGGCGCCCGGAGCGCACGAGGCCCCGCAGCAATTCCGTGTGATGCACCACCTCGTAGTTGCCGCCAAACTGCGGGTACTCGTTCTTCAGCGTGTTGAAGCAATGCGGGCAGGTCGCAACGATCCTCTTTACCTTATACCGGTTGAGGGTTTCGACGTTTTGCGCGATGAGCATCTGTGCCAGGTATTCGTTGCCGGCGCGGCGTGCAGGGTCGCCGTTGCACTTCTCCTCGGTTCCCAAAATGGCGAATCGGATGCCGGCGGCGTTCAACAGCTTGACCATTGCGCGGCTGACTTTCTGGTAACGACGATCATAGGAACCGGCGCAACCGACCCAGTACAGCAGGTCAACATTCTCGCCGCCGCTCTCCGCCATCGTCTTGACATCCAGCCCGTCGGCCCAATCGGCCCGAGTCTCATGGCTAAAAGCCCAGGGGGTAAAATTGGTTTCCAGGTTTTTAAAGGTACCCGTCAGCTCCTCCGGGAAACGTGACTCCGACAAGACTAGAAAGCGTCGCATGTCCATGATTGCGGGAACATGTTCGATGTTTACCGGGCACTCCTCCATGCAGGCGCGGCAGGTCGTGCAAGCCCAAAGTTCTTGTTCACCGACCAAGCTGTCCAGGAGCCGGTGTGCCAGGATGTCCGGATGAGCGTCCGCTTTCCCGGCTAAAAGAAGGGGCCCGACCTCCGCCGTGCGCTGGCGTATGTTCATGATGATCTTGCGGGGGCTGAGCGCTTTTCCCGTCTGATTTGCCGGGCAAACCGAAGTGCAGCGTCCGCAGTCTGTACAGGTGAAGCCGTCAAGCAACTGTTTCCAGGTGAGGTCCCTGATGTCTTCAGCGCCGAATTTTTCGGCAGTATCATCCTTGAGATCGAGTTTGTTCAGGCGTCCGCGCGGCTGCAGCGATGTGAAAAACACATTGGGCACGGCGGTCAAGATGTGCAGGTGTTTGGAGTAGGGTAGATAATTCATGAATCCGAGGACAACCAGGATGTGAGTCCACCAGAAGATTCCGTACCAAAGCGCCGCTGTGGGCGCGGTGAATAACGGCGCCACGCGCACCGATAGAAAGCGTGCTTGTGGCAGGTCGCCCGCCAGCGCCATGCGTGTCGCGAACGTTCCGAACATGGAGAACATGATGACGAGAATCAAACAGAGGATCAGAGTGGCGTCATGACGTACATGTCCCGTGATCTCGGGACCGAAGTATCGTTTCGGTGGCACAAAGTACCATCGGGCCAGCGCTGCAAGGCAGGAGATCACCACAAGCGCGCCCACGAGCTCCTGCAACGCTGCAACGGGTGAGAACAGAGTGCCCAGGACGTGCAGCGAAAAGGCCGGCGCGAAGCCCTCGATGACGGCTTCCAGAATCGCAGACAACAGGATGACGAATCCCCAGAAGATGAAAAAATGCATCAAACCCGCCAGCGGCTCGCGCAAGAGCTTTTTCTGGCCGAACGCCACGGTGAGCACGTTCCTGATTCTGCTGCCGATTCGATCACTGCGATCTTCAGGCTTGCCCAGCTTGAGCAGGCTCAGCAGGCGCAGGCAGCCGCGCAGGAAGAAGGCGAATGCCATCGCCAGCACGACACCGAACACGATGCTTTGTGCCATCTCAGATTCCCTCGGACCGAATCAATGCCGTTAACTTAAGGCCGACGCGAGCGTGTGATTTGAGATTCGAGATTCGAAATTCGAGATTGAGAATATTGAATCTCGAATTTCGAATCTCGAATCTCTCAAGGGAGATTCGGTACCAGAACCACTTTGCCGAAATGCTCGCCATTTTCCACGATTTCCTGTGCGCGTGCCGCTTCCTGCAAGGGCAGCACTTCGGCGACGACCGGATGCAGCAGCCCGGCGCGGACGAGCCGCAGAACCTTGAGCAACTCGTGTTTGGATCCCATATAGGACCCCATGACGGTCACTTCCTTGGCAAAGACGTGGCGCAGATCGAGCTTGACGTCGAATCCCGTGGTGGCTCCGCAGGTCACCAGGCGGCCGTTCCGGGCCAGGCAGCTGATGCTGTCCTGCCACGTGGCTGTGCCGACGTGCTCGAAGACGATATCTACACCACGCTTTCCGGTTATCTGGTGCACCTGCTCGCGGATTTTTTGTTTCGAATGATTGATGACATGATCCGCGCCGAGCGCATGCGCCTTTTCCATTTTTGCTTCGGTTCCTGCTGTGGTGATGACTCGAGCGTGGAAGAGTTTGGCAATCTGAATGGCAGCACTGCCGACGCCGCTTCCTGCTCCCAGAATCAAGACGTCCTCTCCGACGCCAATACCGCACCGTGTAACCAGCATGTGCCAGGCTGTCATGAAGACCAGTGGGATCGAGGCGGCCTCGTGAAACGGCATGTCGTCCGGGAAAGGCAGGGCGTTGACGGCCGGAACCTTGACAAATTCAGCGTAGCCTCCATCGCTGGAATATCCAAGGACGGAGTACTCTGGGCACTGGTTGTCGAGTCCCTTAAAACAGGCCCGGCAATGCATGCAGCTCAACCCGGGATTGACGAGGGTTTTGTCGCCGGGCTTCACATGGTGCACACCGGCCCCCACAGTCTCGATCACCCCTGCAACGTCACTGCCGGAAATGTGCGGGAGTGGAATTGTGACGCCCGGCAGCCCCCGGCGTTCCCAGAGATCGAGATAGTTGAGAGCGCAAGCCTTGACGCGCACAACGATCTCTCCCGGGCCGGGCTCGGGCATTGGCACATCCTCGTATCGCAGGCGATCCGTGCCGCCATGTTCATAAAAGCGCACTGCCTTCATAGACTGTCCTTTTCCTGATATCGGAAGAACTCAACCCGAGGGCGCGGCGCCCAAAAACTCGACCACGAAAGCCATACTAAGATATGCCTCTTGTCAATGCAAGGTTTCGCACAAATTGGCTTGACCACGGGCTTTAGGGTGGATATCCTACGCCTTTGATTTTACTCGGGGTACACCCTCATTTTGAATTTGCACGGCAAGATTGCGTACGGATGGACAGGATAGCGGTCAGGCATAGTTCCGGGGCTCTTATCGGCTCCTCATCCAGCAAGGGAGTTGGGCCATGTTGTTCAGTTTTTCCAGCGTGCTGATGTTCCTGGCGGTCGGTCTGGCTGGCTTGGTCGTGGCAATCCTGCTTTCCCGGCTCTTGCAGCCCAAAGGAAAAGAGTCTGCGGACAAACGCATTCCCTATGAATGCGGCGAAATTCCGGAAGGAGCCGCCTGGATCCGCTTCAACATCCGGTTTTATGTCTGCGCCCTGATCTTCATCATATTCGACGTTGAAATCATCTTCCTTTTGCCTTGGGCGGTGGTTTTTAAGACACTTGGACCCTTCGCGTTCCTGGAAGGCGTCATTTTCATCGCGATCCTCGTGGTCGGGCTGGCCTACGTTTGGCAGAAGGGCGACCTAGCCTGGGTGAGGCCGGAAGATATACGCGCTCTGAAGCGGTGAAGTGCGTCGTTGCACGACTGAGACGAATGGTCTTGAGGACATCACGATGGGAGTTTTAGAAGGCAAGTTTGAAGAAAACGTTTTCATCACGTCGGTGGACTGGCTCTTTAACTGGGCCCGCTCCAATTCCCCGTGGCCCCTTTCGTTCGGTCTCGCCTGCTGCGCAATCGAAATGATGGCCACAGGGGCGGCGCGTTACGATCTGGCCCGATTCGGCGCCGAAGTGTTCCGTGGCACGCCGCGCCAGGCGGACGTGATGATAGTGGCCGGAACAGTCACGATGAAAATGGCCACACGCATCAAGCGGCTCTACGCCCAGATGCCGGAGCCCAAGTATGTGATTTCGATGGGGAGCTGCTCCAACAATGGCGGTCCGTACTGGCAGTACGGGTATCACGTACTGAAGGGCGTGGATGAAGTCATCCCGGTTGATGTTTACGTGCCTGGATGCCCGCCGCGACCGGAATCGCTTCTCGAGGGCCTCATCCAGCTGCAGAAGAAAATCCGGCAGGAAACCATCGCAAAACCGAAGGGAAGCAAGGGTGCTGCATGAAACCTGATGAAATTGCTGCTTTGCTCGGCGCGCAATTCGGCGCAAAAATTCTGGAGTCGAAACCCAGCCCCCTCAGTCCCTGGAGTGTGGTAGATCCCGCGGAAATTCTGCCTGTCTGCCGATTTCTTCGTGATGACGAACGTCTGCGCATGGATCACCTCGAATGTCTTGCGGGCGTGGATTACAAGGACCGGATCGAGGTGGTCTACGTTTTGTATTCCATGACCCATCGGCACCGTTACGCGCTGAAGTGCCTTTTGCCTAGAGAGTCAGCGCGTCTGAACTCCGTCGAATCTATATGGGGCGCCGCCAACTGGCATGAGCGAGAGGCCTACGACCTCCTGGGCATCGTGTTTGAGGGGCACAGCGATCTGCGACGAATTCTCCTGCCTGACGATTGGGAAGGGCACCCGTTGCGCAGGGATTACAAGTTCCCCACGAGCTATCGGGACATGCCTGTCTAGGAGGATCGATGGAAGCAGAGTACACCGGCGATGTCATGACCCTGAACATGGGGCCGCAACATCCCTCGACCCACGGAGTTCTGCGGCTCGAGCTCAAGACGGACGGCGAGGTCGTTGCCGAGGCAATCCCCCACATCGGCTATCTCCATCGGTGTTTTGAGAAACACGCCGAGAACATAGAGTACCCGGGCGTGGTTCCGTTCACCGATCGCATGGACTACTGCGCCGCCATGAACATGGAGCTGGGATATGTCCTGGCTGTGGAAAAGCTCATGGGAATCGAGGTGAACAACCGCGTGCGCTGCATCCGGATCATTATGGCCGAGTTGAACCGCATCGCAAGCCATCTGATCGCTGCCGGCACCTACGGCAACGACATGGGATCCTTTACGCCGTTCCTATGGTGTTTCCGCGATCGCGAGACCATTCTGGACATCTTTGAGGAAACTTGCGGCGCCCGCCTCCTTTACAACTACAACTGGATTGGCGGATTGATGTGTGACGTCCTGCCCGGATTCGAAAAGAGGGTCATTGATTTCATCGACTATTTCGAACCGCAAGTTGACAACCTGAACAAACTGCTGTCCGACAATTACATCTTCATCAAACGGACGGCGAATGTCGGCATCATGCCTCCGGAGCTTGCGATCAATTATGGAGTGACCGGGCCGAACCTGCGCGGGAGCGGGATCAAGTTTGATGTCAGGAAAGATGAACCGTATCTGGGCTATGAAGAATATGACTTTGATGTCGCGATTGGAAGAGGAGAACACGGTCCCATCGGTTCCTGCTGGGATCGGTACATGGTGCGCATAAGGGAAGTAAAGGAGAGCTGCAAGATCGTCCGGCAGGCGGTTGCCAAGATGACGCCGGGAGATGTGCAGGAATCGATTCCCAAGCGCATCAAGCCTGCGGCAGGAGAAGTATATCACCGCACGGAATGCCCCCGCGGCGAGCTTGGATACTACATTGTGAGCGATGGCAGCCTCAAACCTTATCGCGTCAAAGTAAAATCGCCCTGCTTCACGGTGATGGGCGCCTTCCGGAAGATCAGCCGCGGAGCGATGATCGCGGATATCATCGCCATTCTGGGCAGCGTGGACGTGGTTTTGGGTGAAATCGATCGCTAGTCGAGGGAAGAACGGATGGAATCGATCGCACAGCTCTTACAACTGATACCGAATTATGATGCGTGGCCCGAACTCCTGCGGGCGTCTTTGCCCATGCTGGTGAGCTGTCTGGTGATTTTTGCGGTTCTATCCGTGGCTGTGATGTTCCTGGTGTGGCTGGAGAGGAAAGTCTCGGCGCACATGCAGGACCGGCTGGGCCCGATGTATGTGGGCGGCTGGCACGGTTGGGCTCAAACGATCGCGGATTCCCTCAAACTCTTTCTCAAGGAAGACATCATTCCGGAATCAGCGGACAAAGTGCTGTTTGTAATGGCCCCATATATTGCCTTTCTCGGCGCTTTTGCGGCATTTGTGGTGCTGCCCTTCGGAGCTGCTTCCATCGTGTCCGACTTGAATATCGGAATTCTGTACATTGTTGCGGTCGGAAGCCTGGCCGCGGTCGGCATTCTGATGGCGGGCTGGTCATCCAACAGCAAGTACTCGCTCTACGGCGGGATGCGCTCAGTCGCTCAGATCGTCAGTTACGAAATCCCGTCCGCGATGGCGATCATGACGGTCGTGATTCTGGTCGGAAGCCTCTCGATGCAACAGATCGTGGGCGCCCAGAAAGGCGGCATCCAAAACTGGTTCCTGTTTCGAAATCCATTTACATTTCTGGCATTTTTTCTCTATTTCATCAGCTCTCTCGCAGAGGTGAACCGGACGCCGTTTGACATTCCGGAAGCAGAGTCGGAGCTGGTTGCCGGTTACCACACGGAATATTCCGGCATGCGCTTCGCGTTTTTCTTTCTGGCGGAATATGCGAACATGCTTGTTGTCGCCGGCGTGGCGACGACGCTGTTTCTGGGCGGGTGGACGCAAATCCTCCCGGGAAGCACGCAGCTCATCCCGGGTCCCATCATGTTTTTTCTTAAAGTGATGGTGCTCATCTTCGTGCAGATGTGGCTGCGCTGGTCGCTGCCGCGCCTGCGTGTGGACCAGCTCATGTATTTTTGCTGGAAGGTGCTCCTTCCGGCCTCGTTCGTGCTGATCCTCGGGGTAGGCTGGATGGCGGTCTACTGGAAATAGGAAAGGTTCTTCAATGCAACCACGGGGTTCACAAATTGCACTGAGCAGGAAACCTGAAAACTCGTTTGATTTGTGTCGGCCGCGGCGGGTTTTTTCTGCGGCTAAGGATTGATATGGCGACTTACTTCAGGGACATCCGGCTTGGGATCGTGACTGTCGCCCGTTCGATGTGGGTGGCATGGCTTCATCTTTTCACGCCCTCGGTCACGCTCCAGTACCCGACTGAGAAGATGAATCTGCCGGACGGGGCGCGCGCGCGCCTCTTCAATAAGATCGAGGACTGCATCGGCTGCGGCCAGTGCGCCCGGGCATGCCCGACCGATTGCATCATAATAGAGAGCGAAAAGCGGGGCAAGGACGAGCCGGCGATTTTCGCTTCGGACGGCACCGCGATCAAGCTGCGCACCTACGTATTCGACATCGATATGACGCACTGCTGCTATTGTTCGCTTTGTGTGTTTCCTTGCCCAACCCATTGCCTGGTGATGACCAAGGAATATGAATACTCGGTCTACAACAAGGAAGACCACGTATACAAGTTTGCCGTGGACAAACCGTTGTATAGCAAACCTGCCAAGGAGCATCCGGCTGAAAAGGCCTGACATTATGAATATCAACCTGCTGACCCAGATCGTCTTTTACTTTTTCGCGGGCATGACCGTTCTGTCTGCGGGGGTCGTGGTGTTCTCGCGCAACCTGATCCACTGCGCCTTTGCCTTGCTGTTTACCTTTTTCGGCGTTGCCGGTCTTTATGTCTTCCTGGGCGCCGATTTTCTCGCCGGGGCCCAGGTGGTGATCTATGTGGGAGGCATCCTGGTGCTTCTGATTTTCGGAGTCATGCTGACGCAAAAACTCTACGAATTGCACCTGAAGGCGGAGACATTTCAGTTCTGGCCCGCTTTTGCGTTGACCGCCGCGGTGTTCCTTACCCTGATCACGATTATGGTGCGCACTTCATGGCACAAAACAGACTTGCAGCCCTTGGATCCGACTACGGCACGGATTGGCGCATTATTCATGAGAGAATATGTGCTCCCGTTTGAAGTTGCCTCCATCTTCTTGCTGATCGCCCTCATCGGAGCAGCCATGATTGTCAGGAGGAGAAGCGAATGATAGGCCTAGGCCACTACCTTGTTGTCAGCGCCGCACTGTTTTCCCTCGGCATCATGGCTGTGATGACGCGAAAGAACGCGGTGAACGTCTTGATGGGCATCGAACTTATCCTGAACTCAGCCAATATCAATCTGGTTGCCTTCTCCAGGTTTTCCTCCGGAAACCTGGACGGCCAATTGTACGCCATTTTTGTGATCGTCATCGCCGCCGCCGAAGCGGCTGTTGCCCTGGCCATTGTCCTCTCGATGTATCGGATTGTGAAGTCGGTAGATTTGGACAGGGCAGACACGCTCAAGGGATGATTCATGAACCCACAGATTCTGAAAGATCTTTCCCTCTTCTATCCGGAGATCACGCTCGCGCTGGCGCTGCTTGCCGTGATTGTAGTGGACCTGGCGATGCCTGCCAAAGAAAGGAAGACTACCTTCCTTGTGGCCTGCCTCGGCTTGTTGCTGGCTCTGGCGTTCACAATTCCGCTTTTCAAGGTCCCGCAGACCACCCTGTTCTACAGCATGGTCACCGTCGATCCCATGTCGGTCTTCTTCAAGGCGTTCCTGATCCTGACCTCATTTCTGGTGCTTCTGGCGGCACCCGGATCAAAGGAGCTATCCAAGGAACACATCGGTGAGTTTTATGCCCTGCTCCTCGGTGTGACCCTGGGAATGGTCCTGCTCGCGTCCGCTGTTGACACACTTATGCTCTTCCTGTCCCTCGAGATGGTGTCATTGACCAGCTACATCATGGTCGGCTATTTGAGCAGCGAGCGCCAGTCCAACGAAGCATCCCTGAAGTATCTCCTTTTTGGCGCGGTCTCAACCGGTGCGATGCTTTACGGCCTTACGCTGCTTTTCGGGCTTACCGGCACGACCAAGCTGTCCGTGATCCGCGACATGCTCTTCCATGGCGCAGGTGCCGGGAACAACTCGCTGACCCTTTTTGTTCTTACCGTGCTGGTCCTGGCAGGCTTCGGATTCAAGACGGCATCGGTGCCTTTCCATTTCTGGTGTCCCGATGTCTATACGGGCGCACCCACGCCGGTCACTGCCTTCCTGAGCGTGGCGCCCAAGGCTGCCGGATTTGCGACGCTCATTCGTTTCTTTTTTACCGGCTTCTCGACTTTATCCGCCACAAGCCAGTGGAGCGCTGTTTCAACCATGAACTGGGCGCTGCCGATTCTGATGATCTCGCTGATCACCATGACGCTGGGGAACCTGGCCGCGTTGCGACAAGACAACCTGAAGCGCCTGCTCGCATACTCGTCGATTGCGCATGCCGGCTACATTCTTATGGGGACGGTCGTTATGACTTCCCAGGGCTTGCAGGCTGTGCTTATCTATCTCATTACCTACTTGTTCATGAACCTCGGCGCCTTCCTGATCGTGATCGAAATCTACAATCGCACGGGAAGCTTCGATTTGAAGGTGTATCGCGGCTTCTGGAAAAGATCTCCGTTTCTGACGATCTCGATGACGGTTTTCATGCTTTCCCTCATGGGAATTCCGCCCTTCGCCGGGTTTTTCGGCAAGCTCTATGTGTTTGGGGCGGCGGTCAATCGAGACCTGGCCTGGTATGCAGTCGTGGGCGCGTTGAACAGCGTGATCGCGGTCTTCTATTACGCGCGCGTCATTAAAACCATGGTCATGGATCCCGCGGATGCAGGGGGTGATGAGGGAAGGATCCGGCTCTCGTGGGCGAGCAGCGTCCTGCTCTGGGTCATGCTGATTCCGACCGCGGGTTTGATGCTTTTCTGGGATCGCATCCAGCAGCTTACCCTGAGTTCGATGAAGCTCTTTGTACAGTGAATTCAGGACTCAGTCAGGGATGTAGCGCCCTGTGTGCAGGTAATTCATCACAACGGTGGTTCCCAGCGCGGTGAGGGAAGCGAGGCGGAACTTCTCATCATCGGCGGGCAGTTTCAACCCCAGGTCCCTGCAGCGCTCCCAAAACTTGCTTACCACCGGACCAACCGCTTTGTCCTTCGCCCCCGTCCAATTGGAGATCGTCGCAACCAGGAAACGGCGATTCTTGCGGATAAGATCTTTCGCCGGCATGTACTTGTTGTGGCCGTTTGACTGTGCCGGGAAGATCCACTTCAAATCATCGTCGTAAATTCCCAGCGCGTTATCCTTGTAATCGTCGAGATTCTCGCCGTAATACTCGATGAGGGTGTAGGTCTTCGAATGATACGGAGAGTCCAAAGGCCCCGCGACCACATAAGGTTTCTTGAAGCGCAACGTCTGCATCACCCGATCGACGTATTCGATTTTTTTGACAGCCGGCCAGTTGCGATAGTTCACGCGCCAGTTCGAACGGGGCGTCAGCCAGACGGCAAAAGTCTCCGCAAAATCCTCATCCGGATGCGCCTGCGCGTAATACTTTGGATCACCTTGACTCTTGACATAATTCCGGCTGTACGGGTTAAACTTAAACTTGAAATTTTCTGGGTAAGTCTTGTTGAAATCACCAAAAGTGTCTTCCCACTCCTGAGTGGCATACAGCTGATAGGCGTAGTCGATGGCGTGCCCGGTTTCATGCCTCAAAAGGCACATGAGCTCACTCTTGTCGTAGGTCGCGTATCCCATCTCCTTCTCAATACGGGTCAATCGGTTGTCGGCCAAATGAAACGGGATTCCTATGATGGGTACTCGATCGGGACAACCCCACTCATCCCCCCCGCAAGTGAAATAGTATCTGGGACGAAACTGGAGTTTTTTCAGCGCCAGTTCGTCATAAAGCTTTTTAATACAGCGAGATAACAGAGTCTCTTCGAACGACAAAATGATGTCGCAAACACGTGATGTAAGCAGGGCATACCTTTCGGTTTCCCAGTTGTCTTCGTACTGCAACGCGGAACGCATCCTACCTCCGGCCGGGCATTCAATGAATGAGGAACGGCTTGCTGTTAAAGCTTTTAAATAAAACATGATAACGCATGGGGATGCTGACTTCGGCTCGCAAAAACTGCTGCGCGTGCCTGATTCAGGAAGTTCTCGGCAAAAGCGGCCGCTCACGATCTGAAATTAGCAAAAACTTTTAATTAGAACGATTTACAAATACCTTCGTTCGAATTTCGGAGTGGGTCTCCCCATGGCCCGGCAGGCTCGCCGGGCGAGGGAATTATTAGCACATTGACGGTCAACGGAGAAGAGAATTTTCACGGGGCAAGGATGAAATCGGATGCGAACGCTCTTGACTATGAAGCAAGCCCCGAGGTGCCGTAATTTTGGGAGTCACGCCATATCGGCTTCACATCGAATGTCCTGCCTTCTGAATCGGAGCATCGGCTTTCTTGGGTTGTTCGGGTGTAAGAATGCGAATCTCGGACGCCACGCCATCGACGGTGATCCCGTCCTTGCTGGACTTCTTGAATTCGAATTTGACGTTGATGACGCTGAAGCGTGAGAGTTCCTTGAATTCTGCCGGCTTTCCATCGACCGTGATCTTTGCCGTCGACGCGTCGAGGATGTACTTCGGCTTCTCCGGGCTCTGCGAAATGAGAATCCACTTCTGGACGTCGGTTACAGAGAGCAAGCGATATTGGCCTGACTCGATCGCGTTCAGGGTCGCCTGGGCCAGCAGGATAATGACTATAAGAACTATGCATTTCCTCATATCGTCCCCCAATTATTCTATTCGTCGGCGTCCACGGAGGCAAGCCACAGAATTCGAGATTCGAGATTCGAGATTCGAGATTCGAGATTGAGAGTTTTGAATTTCGAATTTCGAATCTCGAATCAGGATAAACTTGAACTATTGTTTGAGTTGTTTCGTACCAATGGTGACAAGGGAAGGGCCACTTTGATCATCGACCTGGAAAACATTTCGGTTGATTTTGGCACGCAGAGAGCTCTCGACGGAGTCAATTTCCAATTTGAAGGCGGATCGATAGGGCTTCTTGGCCCAAACGGCGCCGGGAAGAGCACTCTCATCAAGACCCTGTTGGGATTCATCACGCCCACGACCGGCAGCGGCAAGGTACTTGGGATGGATATTCGCAGCCGGCAACTTGAGATTCGCCAGCGCGTCGGGTACATGCCGGAGAACGACTGTCATATACCGGGGATGAATGCAGTAACGTTCGTGGCGTATGCCGGCCAGCTTTCCGGCATGATTCCCAAGGACGCAATGCGCCGCGCTCACGAGATTCTCTATTACGCGGGCCTCGGAGAAGCCCGCTACCGGAATGTCGAGACCTACTCTGCAGGCATGAAGCAGCGGATCAAACTTGCTCAAGCGCTCGTGCATGATCCCCAACTGGTGTTCCTGGACGAGCCGACAAACGGATTGGATCCCAAGGGTCGAATTGAGATGCTGGAGCTGATTCGGGACATTACGACCTCGAAGGGAATCAATGTGATTCTTTCGTCTCATTTGCTGCCCGATGTCGAGTGGGTCTGTCAGGATGCGTTCGTAATTCACAAGGGGCGCGGTCTTGCAGCTGGCAAGATCGAGGATTTGAAGCGGGGAACTGGCGCTCTGTTCGAATGCCGGATCAAAGGGGATCTCGATGCGTTCCGGCGCAAATTGGAACTCCTGGGTTGCCGATGCACGGATGGTGAGGATGGTCTCTTGAAGATCCTATTGCAGGATGGGCTTACGGGGAGCGCGCTCTTGCAGGCCGCGCGTGATGTCAACGTGCAAATACGTCATCTTCTGCCCATGCGGCAATCGCTCGAGGAAGTGTTCATGCAGGCCATAGGAGAATGAAGAATGGTGTGCGGCGTGGAACGAGTCGGGCCATCCGTCGCCCGTAACCTGCCACTCATGGGAGCGTGGGATGCCCATTCATGATCAGAGCTATCAGCATTGGCAGGGTGACTGGACCTCTCATCCGTATCGCTGGTGGGTCATCTCCAGGTACGGCATCTCCCTGCTTGCGAAAAAGAGGGGCTTTCTTGTGTTCCTCTTTCTGGCGCTGATTCCGTTTCTGGCGCGGTGTGTCATCCTCTATGGCGCCGTGGTGATGAACCGGATCGCGTTCATTACAATCGACGGCCCATTCTTTGAATCGTTTCTGAGCCAGCAACTTTTTTTCACATTCATCTTAGCGATTTATGCAGGCGCGGGCGCGATCGCCAACGACCTGAAAGCCAATGCTCTGCAAATCTATTTTTCGCGAGCCATCACGCGCCGTGACTACCTGATCGGCAAGCTCGGGGTGGTGGTGTTTTTCTTGTCGCTGACGACGCTTCTTCCGGGCCTGCTTCTCTTTCTCGTGGCAGCGATTTTTCACTCCGATCTCGAGTTTCTGCGCCAATATTCGTGGGTTGTGCTCTCGATCTTGGGCTACTCTCTGCTCATCATAGCGGCCAACGCGCTGGTCATACTCGCTCTTTCATCCATGAGTCGGAGCAGCCGATTTGCAGGCATTTTCTTTGCTGCTGTGGTGTTTTTCAGCCAGATTCTCTACGGAATATTGAGCGCTTTGCTGCATACGAGCGCGGTAGCCTGGATATCGCTCACCGATGACCTGAGACAGATCGGCGATGTTCTCTTTCGCAGTCCGCTTACCTACCAAGCCTCCCCATGGGCTAGCGCCGCAGTCCTAGCCATCCTGCTCGCGGGAAGCGTCTGGATCATCCATGCCCGGGTGAAGGCAGTGGAGGTGATAAAGTGAGCGCGCTCGTGGAGGGAAAGACTCTTTCCAAGTGGTACGGCCAAGTCGTTGCCCTCAATAATGTCACCTTCACGATTGGCCAGGGAGTCGTGGGGCTTCTGGGGCCGAACGGGGCCGGGAAATCCACATTGATGAAGTTGATCACAGGGCAGTTGCGGCCCAGCCAGGGCGAGATCACGGTTTTCGGCGAGAGAATTTGGAACAACTTTCCGCTCTTCCACCGGATGGGCTTCTGCCCCGAGCAGGATTCCTTCTACGAACGGATGACGGGCGCCGAGTTCCTGTCGGCTCTGCTGCACATGCATCCCTTTGGGGATGCGGAGGTAGCGAAGCGCGTCGACAGTGCGCTGGAAACGGTCAATTTATCCTCCGTCCGGGACAAGAAAATTGCGGCCTACAGCAAGGGGATGAGACAGCGTATCAAGTTGGCACAGGCGATCGCCCACGATCCGGATGTCATGGTCTTGGATGAGCCGCTGGCCGGCATGGATCCGGTCGGAAGGAGAGACATCATCCAGCTGGTACGGCAATGGGGGAAGGAAGGGAAGTGCGTAGTTGTTTCGAGTCACATTCTCCACGAAGTCGAAGCCATGACTTCGACCATTCTATTGATGCACAACGGCAAAGTCCTGGCTGAAGGCGACGTCCACCAGATCCGGGACCTGATCGACAGACACCCGCACAGCATCCGCATTCGCTGTTCGAGACCTAGAAAACTGGCGGAGGCTCTCGTCGGTTTCCCTGATGTGGAGAGCATCCACTTCGACCCGGAAGGCGATGCGCTGACTGCCGAGTCGCGGAAACCTGACGAGTTTTATGGGCGGCTTCCGGAACTGATGCTTGACAACGATATCGAGCTGGAGGAAATCACTTCCCCCGACGACAACCTGCAGGCTGTCTTCCACTATCTGGTGAAATAGGAGCGCGCATGGCGGATTCCGATGGGGTGGCGAAGGGGTGGCGCAACCTGAAGACGATTGCCAATCTGACGCTCGACACGCTGTTCTGGAGCAAAAAGACGCTGTTTGTCGGGCTGCTTTCTCTAATCGTACTCGCGCTCGCTGGAGTCGGACGTGCGGTCCTGGTGCTCAACCTTGTTCCTACAGCTCTGCCCGCATCGCAAGTGTTCGGCACACTGATGTCTACCGCGGTGATGCGTTTTCTGGTGGTCTTCGTCACGCTCTTCTACGGCACAGCCCTAGTCTCGGAGGAAGTGGAAGGCAAGACGCTCACGTATCTTTTCATGCGCCCGATTCCAAAACCTACCATCATGCTGGGAAAGTACGTGGCACTCGTCTGGATTGGTTCGATCATGGTGCTTCCCGTCGTGATGGCCAGCTATTTGATCCTCTATGTCGGCGCCGACATGCGCCCCTTCTTTCAGGATTTGAATGTGCTCTGCAGAGACATCGGAATCATATTCCTGGCGCTGCTGGCCTATGGCTCCTTCTTCAGTCTCCTGGGGGCGTGGCTAAAGCACTCGATCCTTATAGGCCTGGCATACGCATTCGGCTGGGAAGGGATCGTTGCCGTCCTTCCGGGCTTCACACGTAAGTTGACCATCACTCATTACCTGCAGTCGATTTTTCCGCATCAAGACACGCTTGGGGCCCTTTCCATGCTGGTCGGGGACCGCACGGATCCGCTGGAATCGATCGTGACCCTGGTTCTGATGATCGTGTTGTTTGTCGCCACCGCAAGCCTGATCGTACGCGAAAAGGAATACGTTCTCGAACAGTAACCTTGAATTTGGTGACAGTCACCAAATTAGGTGGTATGCAATGGACATGCGCAGGATCGTTGCCTGGTTGTTGTTTTCCGTGCTGCCCGTCTGCCTGTGCGCCAAGACCCTCGCGCCCGCCAATTCCGTTACGACTTTCGTGATTTTTCCTCCTGAGAATCAATCCAATGCACAGGACCTGTCATGGGTTGGCGAGGGGCTTGCCATTGCTATTTCGGAAGAGATGGAAATGCCGGAAGTGGAGACCCTCTCAAGGGAGGAGCGGGTACGATTTGAGGAATCCATAGATCTTCCTCCAAGTGTGCCGTTGAGCCGAGCGAGCATGATACGCGTGGCGCAAAAGGCGGTCGCGGACCGTCTGGTTTTCGGGAGCTACTCCGGAACGAAGGAGAACCTGCAGATCTCCGTTCGAGTGCTGAACCTCAAATCGTTGAAGCTGGGGGGAGAACACGTAGCAAACGGTCCGGTAGCAGCCTTGCCGCAGCTCGAGAACGAGCTGGCCTGGGTGCTTCTCTCCGAAACTTATCCGGATCTTAAGCTCTCACGCGAGGAGTTTCGCGCGCGGACGAGAACCGTGCCTAATCAACCGTTCTCGGATTTCGTCGGTTGCCTTTCCGTCGGGGATGATTCCGAACGTGCCAAAAGGGTGCAAAAAACCGTCGAGCTGTATCGTGATTTTCCCCAGGCATCTTATCTGCTTGGTGAGTATTACTTTGGCCTCGGTGATTGGGCTCGATCGATGCAATATCTCCAACCGGCCTTGAAGGGCCCGCAGAATTTCCTGGAGACTGAATTTATGCTGGGCACGTGCTATTTGAAGCTGGAGGATCCATCGAATGCCGTCGAGGCTTACAATTCCCTCCTGTCTCGGAGCCAGTCGTTGGAGGCGTTCAACAACCTTGGTGTGGCTTACCTCCGCAAAGGCGACTTCCCGCAGGCGGCGCGGGCGCTATCGCAGGCACGGGGATTCTCGGAGTCGAACGCTTCAGTGATACTGAACCTGGCGATTGCAAATCGTCTCCGGGGCGATGAGGCGGCTGCTTTGGCATTTCTCGAGCAGGCGGTGGGGGCGCACCCGGACCAAGGGATGATCCAGTATCTATACAGTCTGATGCTTGATAAACGCGGGGAGCCGGAAAAGGCCGCGCGCGCGCTCGATGTGGCACGAAAACTCGGCATCGACGTGGAGAAGCTGCCTCGGCAGGATCCGCTTACCTGGACGCAAATCTATCTTACATGGACCCGCAGGCCCGTTGCGAAATTGGGGACAGTCACCTCTTTTCGCCACCCCTTCGCGAATCTGCCTATATAGTCCCGGCGAAAAAAAGTGACTGTCCCCAATTTCGCCTTGCGCTCACCCCGCAAGCCCCATGCGCGCGACCCCTCCTAATTCTCGGACGGGCTCCTAGGGTTGGAGAGGCAAAACTTACCCGCGGCGCGGACAGGTGCTATCGCCATTGACAAGCACCGCGCTCCTCCATAAGATATGCTCCCGACAATGCCGAAGTGGCGGAATTGGCAGACGCGCTAGGTTCAGGGTCTAGTGGGCTTAAGCTCGTGGGGGTTCGAGTCCCCCCTTCGGCACCAGCCTCTCCAGTCAATCACATATTATGTGCTTTCACTTGATGACCTGAGCGGGCACCGCGGTCATGATCCTCAGATCGCGCGTCGCAAACACCGAAAAGCCTGCAATTCCCTGGTCCACACTGACAAGGATATATCCTGAAGCTTGTTGATTTCCGAGATCGGGGAAGATCTCTTCGAGCAATTCGCAGATGCGCTGATGCGACGGAATCTTCAAAGTGACGCTGTGGTTCACAGTGCCGTCCTGATTGCGCAGCTCGATGGTGGCAGCCGCATCTGTCGCGTTCGGGTTGAGCAATGCCAGGCCCATGAAGTAAGTCGCATCGGAGGCGACCTGGCTGAACACAAGGGTGTCATCCAGGCTGGAGACCAGCGGCAGCGACGTCACGAAAGTCTTGCGCGCCGGATCGCCGAAGGTCACGTCACCCCGTATTGTAAGTCCGTTGCTCGTGATCACGACGTAACCCTGGATCGATCCGCTTCCCGGATCGGCGAAGAAGGTCTGATCGGAGATGTAGACTTTGCCATTGGGGGCAATCGACATGGACCTGGTGTCTCCGATCTGCACGCCGTTGTTCCCGAAGAGTCGGAGAACCAGATTCCCACCCATGTCGTCCAGATTTGTGATGGACAGTGTAGATCGATAGCCGCCGCCTACGGCATACTGCGGGCAGAAGAGCGTGGTTGCAGCCGCATCCAAGCCAAGGCCGTTGAGGCCGGCCACATCCTGTGACGGTTGCCCCGTCAATTCGAAGGGCACGACACCCACGTCCGATACGACCCTGACATAGTCGGAGGCTTGGGCTACGACTCCCGGGAAGAGGTCCATAACCGTAAGCGCCATGCCGCCCATGGGATTGATGCTCTGCAAGGTTGCGGTGCGGATCGTTCCGTCGGATCCAACGAGTTGGAAGGTGACGTTCGCCGGAGAGTCATTCGGGTTGGCAACATGCAGGATCGTAAATCCCTGATCCTCGATCTCGGTAAAGTCGAACTGAGTCATGGGAGCTGCTGTGACCGGCGCCCCGTCCATCATGGAGAGACTCCCGTTAAAGGTCACTGTGAACCCGGTGACAATGTTTGTGCTCGAATCGATGTTGATCCAGCCGAGCGAATCCTGGTCCGCCAGACCGCTTCCGAACAGTTCCGTATCGATGGTTACAAGTTGTGACCCCGGAGCGAGCGTGCGTTGGACGGGGTTATTTATGCTCGGCCCCGTCATCTGGGCCCCGGACTCATCGTAGGCTGTGAAGGTAATCACAGAGCTGGTGCTGCCAAGGTTGACAATGGCGATTCCTGTGTACTCGCTGTCATCGGCCGCAGGCGCTGCGGCGCTGGGATTTTTGGCCGCAAGGCGCGGATACACAAGTTTGACTGTCTTGGATGGGAGCGTCTGGAAAGACTGGACGTTGGAGACGGAGAGTTTGCCAGCCGCGTTATTCGATTCGACCTTGAAATAATAGGTTGTGCCCTCCTGAAGACCTTTCAGATTCTGAGAATGGGATGTCGTCAGGCTTGTGTCAAGTCCGGTCGATAAAGCGCAGTCGCTGGTCGTGCCATAGGACAATTGTGTGTCCGCAGCGACGTCGGTCAACCAGGAAATCGTGGCGGCTGTGGATGTGATTCCGGAGACCATGATGCTGGATATGATCGGTCCGGCGGATTGCGCCAGGGTTTTAAAGGTGTAATCACCGGAGGTGGCGAGATTGCCTGCAGCATCCTTGGACTTGACGTGGTAATGATAGGTGGTCGAGGCAGACAAGCCACTCAACAATTGCGTGTGCGCAGTGACAAGACCGGAATCGAGCACCGTCGAACTTCCATAGGACGTGGCGGTGCCGTAATCTAATTGCGAGGTGGACGCCTCGTTGGTGGTCCAGGTGATGGCAGTGCCTGAGCTGGTGACGCCGGAACTGGCGACGGCGGAGATGGTCGGCGGCGTGGTGTCGGAAACGGTCCTAAAACTGTAATCACCGGACGTGGCGAGATTCCCTGCGGAATCCTTGGATTTGACATGGTAGTGATAGGTCGTGCCAGCCGCGAGTCCCGTCAGGGACTGAGAGTGTGAGGTAACAAGACTGGAATTGAGCGTGGTAGAGGCGCCATAGGAGGAGGTGGTGCCGTAATCGATCTGGGAATCGGACGCCTCGCTGGTGGTCCAGGTTATGGTTGCTCCCGAAGTGGTGATGCCGGAGCTGGCGACAGCGGAGATAGTCGGCGGCGTGGTGTCGGAAACGGTCCTAAAATTGTAATCACCGGACGTGGCGAGATTGCCGGCGGCGTCCTTGGACTTGACATGGTAGTGGTACGTGGTGCCGCCTGCGAGTCCGGTCAGGGACTGAGAGTGAGAATTGACAAGACTGGTGTTGAGCGTGGTGGAGCTGCCATAGGAGGCGGTGGTGCCGTAATCGACTTGCGAGGTGGACGCCTCGCTGGTGGTCCAGGTAATGGTCGCTCCCGAGGTGGTAATGCCGGAACTGGCGACGGCGGAGATGGTCGGCGGCGTGATGTCGGAGGAGGTCGTAAAGGTGTAATCACCGGACGCGGCGGCATTGCCGGCGGCGTCCTTGGACTTGACTCGGTAGTGATAAAGGGTGCCAACCGTGAGTCCGCTCAGAGTCTGAGAGTGAGAAGTAACGAGAGTGGTATTGAGCGTGGTAGAGCTGCCGTAGGAGACAGTGGTGCCGTAATCGACTTGAGAATCGGACACCTCGTTGGTGGTCCAGGTGATGGTCGCGCCGGAGGCGGTGATGCCTGAACTGGCAACCGCAGAGATGGTCGGCGGCGTGGTATCGGAAGAGGTCGTAAAGGTATAGTCACCTGAGGAAGCGAGATTGCCCGCGGCATCCTTGGACTTGACACGGTAGTGATAAAGGGCGCCTGCCGTGAGCCCGCTCAGAGTCTGCGAGTGAGCAGTGACGAGGCTGGTATTGAGCGTTGTGGAACTGCCATAGGAGGACGTAGTTCCGTAATCGATCTGAGAATCGGAGGCCTCGTTGGTGGTCCAGGTAATGGTCGCTCCCGAGGAGGTGATGCCGGAACTGGCGACGGCGGAGATGGTAGGCGGCGTGGTGTCGGAGGATGTGAGCACTGTTACCGTCCCGTCGGTCTCAGTGATGGATATTGAATTGCCCGAAGGGTCAGAAGCAGCCAGGTTGCTAAGTCCGACGGTCAATGGTCCTGCCGGTGTGCCCGAGGCAATTGCCACGCGCACCACAGCGACTGGACCCGTGCCGATAGTGTTCACATTCAAACCGAATACCAGAACTCTGATCCCGCCACTGACAGGGTTCGCCGAAGCGCTCTTGCTCGCTGCCGCTGCGGCAGAACCGGTCGATGTTGAAACGTATGTCAGCGAAGAGGGCAGCCCCAGATCAAATTGAAGCGTGCAGACGTTTGCGGACCCCGGAGCGAGGCTGATGGTCAGATCGACACTACTTCCGGGCAAGCCGCTGCCAGAGCCGGCCGAGAGAGATGCAGAGGAATCGGGCACGCCTCCAATGGCCATGCTTGTTCCAGCCAACCCCAATGCCGAAGTTAGTAACAATAGTATCAATGCATGAGAAAAGACACTTAACGTGTTACTGCGATGGTGGATCTCGGACATGGGTGCCTCCTAATCACAAGGATCCAGCACCCGTTATATCGGTCCAGGCAGACCTGGCCGTACGTCACCGGTCACAAATCAGTGAGATTTTGGGGACGGCTGCGAGAATGCAATCAGCGGATGATTTGTTGGGCGGGAACTGCAGAGAGAGCGGTCAAGTTGCGAGTTCCAAAAAGAACAAAACTCGCGAAGGTCTGGCTGCCCGTGATTTGGATATACCCGGTGCTTTGACTGCCCAGGCCAGGGAAAGAATCGGAGAGCATCACGCTGCGCTGCCACGCCGGAATCGTGACGGTGTAAGGAGGGGCGGCCAGGCTGCCGTCGCTCTGGAAGATGTCAATTTCGATGATGGTTGGAGAGTCCTGAGGGTTCACGACCGCGATCCCCGTGTAGTAGGTGGCGTCTGAGGCCAGCTGGCCGAAAAACGCGGCGTTGTCTAGGTTCGACACGAGAGGCAGGGTGGTAGAAAATGCTGTGCCCGCGCTATCGCCGAAAGCGACATTCCCTGCAAGGCGGATGCCGGTCGATGTGATGGTCACATATCCCTGGGCGGGAGCACTTCCGCTCGCCACGAAAAACGACTGGTCCGGGATTTCGATCTTGCCGTTAGCTCCGATGTACTGGCGTGAAGAAATCTGCGCTCCGCCGCCATCGGGGAACAGCGTGAAGGTCACAAAACCATCGATACTATCGAGATTCACTACCGACAAAGACGTGCGCCAACTTCCGCCGACCGCATACTGGGGCGAGTAGAGCAAGGTGGATCCGTTCATCGCGTCATGGGCGCCCAAGACCTGCAGGGACTTGGACGGTCCACGAATATACTCGTAAGGCAGCACTCCCGGTGGAGTTGTCACGCGGATATATTCCGATCCCGAAATATTCGCGTTGGGAAAGAGATCCAGAAAGGCGTCTGCCACGAACGTGCTCTGGGGATCAATCGTTTTCGACACCCAGCCGATCTGGGCTCCCGTGACGTCGAAGAGTTGCAGGACGACACTGGCAGAGGCACTGTTCGCGTTGACGAGCTGAAGCCAGGTGCCCTCCGCTTGAATTGCCGGGAAGACAGCCGTCGTCTGCGGCTCGCTGGGGGTTGACGGCGGAAATGCAAACTCGGCGCCGTTCAAGATCGTCAACTTGTTGTTGAGGATTTCGAAAAATCCCAGGATCGGAGCCGTGCCATCGACCCTCGCATAGGTAATGGAGTCAGCTGCGGAACCGGACCCGAACCACTGCGAATCAATGGCGGCTACCTGTTCTCCAGGCTGCAGCAGGCGCACGACTGGGTTGGTAACCCCGGAGCCTGTGACCATGTTTCCATTCGCATCCAAGGCCGTAACTTCCACGGCTGCACTCGTGCCGCCTGGGTTGGTAAGAGCTACGCCAGTCAATACCGGACCGTCGATCCCTGCGATCGAGGAGGAGAGTGGAAGGTGAGGGTAATAGAAGGTCTGAGAAGGTACGACCTGGAAAACCTCGTTGGAAAACCCGCTTTCGAGCCCGGATGTGTTGTACGCCGTGACTGCGAAAAAGTAGGCGCCGACACCGAGACCCCTCACCGTGAATGTAGTCACGTTTCCGACATCGATCGTCTGGCTGTAACTTCCTGACGCCGTTCCGTAATAGACCTTGTATCCTGCCAGATCTGTCTCCGTATTGGCGTCCCACGTTAGCGTGGCATCGGATGCGCGCACCAGTGCATGGCCTGCCAGCATGAAAACAACACCGAGGAGAATTCGTGCAAGCATCGTGTGACTGCCAATCGAAGGGCGCATGCCCATCTATATTTTCCTCGCGGATCAAACTGCCCAGGTTAATTGTAGTGATATTTTCTCTGAGGCACAAGGCATTAACGGACTGTGGTGCCGCTCCGGCAAAGCCGCAGGACTAGCGGCGAAAATGCCGGAGCCGCGGGGCTGGAGCACCGGGAAGTGTGTCAGACAGGGGATCCAACACATGCCGCGGAATGCGCCCTCAATCAAAAAGGACAAGCGTGCAAGCCCAGAATCACATTTGCCAGAATCTGCAGGTCCAGCACATCAACTCGCCCGTCCGCGTTGAGGTCCCCTTTGCCGGGCAGGGTTTGGGTTCCCAAAATCACGTTGATCAGCACCTGGAGATCTACGGCGTTGATCACGCCGTCGGCGTTGAGGTCGCATGCGCTGGTACTGGGGGTGCCGGATACGGTCGCGGAAACCTCATTCGAAAAGCCACTCTCGAGACCTTCGGTGTTGTATGCGGTGACTGCAAAATAATATGTTCCGGCCGGAAGCCCGGTGACGGTGTAATTCGGTTGATTGCCAACCGAAATAACCGTTCCATAGGCACCCGAGACGGTTCCATAGTAGACCTTGTAGCCTGCCAGATCCGACTCGGTATTCGCATCCCAGGCCAGCTTGATGTCGGCCGCCAGGACGGCGGTGCCACACGCGATTAGTGCGAAACTGGTTACGAGAATGCGCCGGACGAGACGCCACGACGGTGCATACATAGGCCCTCCGATCACCGTGGTTCATCGGCGCAGCTGCACCTGCTGCCTGTGAAAATGGTCACAGATTCATGGAATTGTTCGTCGTCGGATCGGGATTCGAGATTCGAGATTCGAGATCAAAACTCTCAATCTCGAATTTCGAATCTCGAATTTCAAAATCTAAGGAACGATGATCACCGGGATCGTCGCGAATACCGTGAGCCCAAGGTTGTCGTATCGAAGGGCAACTGCGCTTACAGGCTGGTCCGCGATCACCTCGAGCGTTCCTTCAAAGTTATCGAAGCCGGTGGGGAACCATTGGTTGGCACTGGAAAAGAAGCCGGCCATATGTCCATTTACGGGCACGACAAACTGCCTTGCCGCGGCAACGTTGCCGAAAGTATCGCGCAACTGAAGCGTGACATTCGCCCGAGCGCTGCCGGGGTTGCAAATCGCCAGGCCCGACAATGCAGTAGGCTGGCCTGAGACTGCATCCTTGGAGCTGTACGCATAGGACACGACGTGACTGGCCGCCGGAGAGGAGGCCACCCCCGCTTCAGAAGTAATCTGGTTGAGTGTGGTCACGGTTTGAAAGATGGCGGAGCCACCGATGGGTTGGGAAGACGTCACCCTGACCCAGCCTACGTTGACCGATGAGGCTTGCCCGTCGGTCACCAACCGGGCCACGCCTTTGCCGCTCAGATTTGCTGTGACTGAGGTCTGGCTGACTCCACCGATTGAAAACGCCAGAGGATTGCCGGAGTCGTCGAAGAATTCCAGTTTTGCGGTCGCGGCCACGGTATTGGAATTCACGAGAATCAGATTGCTGCGATAGCCTCCGCCGTCACCGGCCTGCGGGAAATACAGGGTGGTTGCGACTTCGTCGATGAGGACCGGGATTGTGGAGAAGACCTGCAGCGACGTATCGAGGTTCATGTTGTCATAGCGCAAGGCCACCGCCTCAACGTTTTGATCGCTGGTAACCTCGATGCTGCCCACGAACTGGGCGAGATCGCCCGGCTGAGGGCTGCCCGGGGTTTTGGGGAAACGCTGCCATGCGAACTCTGCCATGTGATTGCCTTGTTTAACCGTAAGACTCACTGGGCCCGCAACCACATTGCCGTTCTGATCGTGCAATGTGAGGGTGAGATTCGCATCTGCCGATCCCGTATTGGCGATTGCGTAACCCGACCAGGCGTTATTAATATCGTCCACGTAGACCGTGAACGCGGTTGTAGGCTTGGACAGACCGACACCCGCCTCGCTGACAATGCTGTTGCCGTTGAGCACCTTGAAGAGCGCACTGCCGTTCAACGCCGAGCTGCTCTGGAACTTAACATACCCGGAAACAAGCGCGGCGCCCGGCGCGGTCGCCGTCGTTTCCAACCTGCTGATGCCGCCGGAACCTATTACAAATGGGATTCCAATCTGCGTCGTGCCACCCACACTGAGGGGGAAGCCGCTATTATCATTGAGCACAACGTTTATGATAGCCGGAACAGCGCTGACGTTGATGCCGACGAGGGTGGTTCGATACTCTTCGCCGCCTTGCGGGGAGGTAAATCCGACCGTCATCTGCGGAAAGACCTCCAGCGACGTCAAGTTCGCCGCGGAGTAATACTCGAAGGCGCCCATGTCCGGGATGGCCGTGGTGCCGGTGCCTGCCATGCTGCGTGGCGCACCCGCGGCATCCGTTGCTGGCAGGGCGGCGTCATTGGGATCGCCCTTGTCGATGAGAGGCGAGGCCGGCAGCAGCCGGTAGTCGTCCAGGGTCGCGTTGGAGAATTGAGGATTCGGATTTCCGCTGGGGTTGTTGTTTCGGCCGATAAAGTTCCAGCCGCATGGAGTTGGAGGATTACAGCTCGGCTGTATGCCTATCAGGGAGTTAGTGATGGTCAGGCTTGGAGTGTTGGTGTCGCCTTCGATGTCCGGGCCACCCTTGTTGTCGCGAAGAATCGAGTTCGCAACGCGCGCCGTTCCGCTGGTGACGACCGTCAGACCATAGCGTCCGTTGTTCTCGATCGTGCTGTTCACGACGGTCGCGAACGAAGTGGAACCTGCCACATAGACTCCGTCCGTGGTCGCCCGGGCTATGACACAGTTTACGATCGTGGCATTTGCGTTGGAGACATAAATACCGAAGGTGCCGTGCAGAATCTTCAGACTATCAAGCCTGATGTTCTTTAAACTGGAAAGGACAATGGCCATCGAAGTCGTCTTGCCGTCAAGGATAGGACTCTGGCCTGCCGCCACGTTGATCGTGAAGCTCTTGCCAAAGATGTTCAGGTTTTCCGCATAGGTTCCGCTGTCGATGATTTGCACCGTATCGCCGTTGGCGGCAGCCGATACCGCCGATGCAAGGGTCGAATATTTTGCGCTGGTGCCCTGATTGCTCACGGTAAGGATATTCGGCTGTGGGACCCCCAGTGCGGAAACGCTTTCGCTGATGCGCAGGTCATAGGAGCCGTAATGTGCCAGGTTGGTCGGTCCCGTGTAACGGCTGCAGCGCACAAAATAGGTTCCGCTCGAGGGCGCTTTCCATTGAATACGGGAGGCCATAGTAAATCCCAGCGTATCATCGTTGGTGGCAAGAACGGTGGTGCCATCCGTGGCAAGCAGATCCAGCACCGTGTCCGCGCCATTGGTCAGGTTCAATGTCTCAATGACATACGTGCGCCCGGAGACCGCGCTGAAGGCCATGTAATCGACGTCTCCCACCGGATAGAATGTGTGGTGCTTTTCCAGGCCGCTGAGGTTGAAGGTCCCCATCGTGGGCACCTGTGCCGTCCAATCACTGCCGGAATTGGTGTCGGCGCCTGCAAAGGTGCGCCCTAAGGACATCCCGGCAGCAGGCACCGCCGGATTGGTGCCGGTCCAAGGGCTGTGCGGAATTGCCGTTGAGCTGCCCCAACGCACAAAGTCCTTGGCTGTGAGTGAGGCATCGTATATCTCGCAAGCGCCGTCGTTCCCATAGATCCAGGGAAATGTCGTTCCGGCATAAATCACCGAGTTGGTGTTTACTCCAGTCATTCCAGCCAAAATAACGAAGCTGCCGGGTTTGAGAAGGAAGGGTGGGAGAGTGAATATGGAGTCGGGTTGTCCTGACCTGCTCGAAACAATGGTCCAGCCGAGAAGGTCCGCGGTTGTATCCCCGGCGTTGAACAGTTCGATTAGATTCACGCTTCCAATCAGGATCTCGTTGAGCACGACCTTGGGGCCGCTCGCCAACGGAAGCTGCGCGACAGCCACGGTCGGGGCGGTGGACGCCGAATTGTCCGGTTCCGCGGCATCCAAAAAATACTCGATGCCGCGCGCGCTAAAAACCGCCTGCATGGCATCTGCTGAGCTGTTGGTCGTAAAAGTAGTGAACCAGGTGTCCCAGAACCACTCGAGGCTGTATCCGGAACTCGTCGAAGACGGCATGGCAGTCAGAACGCTCCAAACGTCGGAAAACGGTCTCTGCAGGCTCGTTCCGTTGGTGATGTTCCAGAGCACGCTGGCGACGGCCAGCATGTTTGTGCTTCCCTTTGTGCTCGCAAGAGCTGAGTTAACGTTGACAGAGCCTGTCGGATAGACCGGCTGGGTAAGGGACTGTATTTCGAACGAGACAAAGGCATTCGTGGCATCGGTCACCAGGTAGTTTGGCGCTTGCGTGTCACCCTTGAATTGCCGGATGCTGGCGCCAAGAAAGATGGCAGCGCCCTCAGCCCACGCAATTCGTATGTCCTGGTTCCCATCGCCATAGGACGGCAGAGAGCCTGCCGACGACAAGTCTGGCGCATCGAGTTTGGAGTACGCGTCGATGATGAAGTGGCCGATCTGGTGGTAGATAAGGGAATCGTCATAGCCGTTCCCGATGAAGAAATACTTTTTCGTGAGGCTCGATATCCCGGACGGGCTGGCATAGTAAGAGCGATAGCTTGTAAGCCCGCTGCTCCAGACTCCCAGGATTGTACTGGTCGGGTAGCTCCCGGTCACGGATTGCAGGAACTGCGCCGCATTGACCAGTGCATCCCAAATGTTGAATTCCTGTTCTGTGGCAGGGATCTGAATGTTTCCGATAGCCAAACTGGTCCCACTCAGATATTGGAAGGCTTGAGAGGAATAGGACACGATCGTGCCGGTGGGGTCTGCAAAGGTGGTGTACTGGTTAGAATTTCTCCGTACCTCCAGATTCAGACCCGTTGTGGCTGTTGCCGTGGCATAGCAGAGGACCTGAATCTTCTGCTGAGTGCTGCCCGGGACTACAATGGAAAAACTCCCATTCTGATCGGTTGCCACGCGCGCGGTCGAGAGGAGCGAAGTTGGCGCAGTTCCAGTGGATGACCAAACCTCGATGTCGGCAAAGCGCACCGGACGCGGCGTAGTGGTACCGGTGAACCCGGTTCTGTAGTCCTGATCACGATGTACGTAAGAAAAGCTTCCCGTCACCGTATAGTCGGCAAAGGCGCTCCCGGCAAGACAGCAGAGCACGGTGCCCATCAAAACTAAGACCGGAAAAACACGCAACCCGTTTATTCGCATTGGCGCTACCTCACCTCATGGCCTACAGCAAGAATATCACGGCAACAGAGTCAGGACGTTAAAACGCCTGGAGCATTAGTGTTCAGAAATTGGTGACTGTCACCAATTTCTTGTCAGCGACACCCGTACTTTATCGGCAGTATCCATCAGTATTTCCACATTTTTGCGTAGGAGCTCCTGACTACAGCCAGAACTGCCATTGCCCCGCGGCGATCACGTACGCGGCGAGACAGGCGTTGGTCACGGCATGGGCGGCGATGCAATCGCCCAGGCTGTGTGTCCGCAACATCCACCAGTTATAGATGATCCCCGCCACCAGACCCACTTCCCAGAACGATCCGTGCTCGCTGGCGAACAGCACCGCAGTAATCCAAAAGGAAAACGCAGAGTAAGTTCCCAGACGGATGGTCTCAAACCTCGGGGAAATCGCATAGCGCATCAGCCACCCACGCCAGAAGAGTTCTTCGATCACTGGGACAAGAAGTACGGATCCGAGGACTCGGACCGCAAGAAACCAGGGGTTGCCTCTCATCGCGTCCGGGATCGAACTTTGCGCCGCCCCTATCAGATTGTTATGAAACAGCCAATGCTGCCGATAAGCGGGCCAGATAAAGTCGGGCCCGATCCAAATCAGAAACACGGCGACTCCGACCAGGGCGCTGAGCAGAGGCCGAAGTGCTTTAAGAGAAATGACGCCCCTTGACAGTAAAATGAGGAGTGCCGTCACAGCGATCACGCGAATGAAATACTCGGAAGGGAAGTAGGCTCGGATGGCCAGAAAGAATAGAAATGCGGCAAATGGTGCTATGTAAGAGACCGATGGATGTTTTATCATGAGTTGATCTCTAGGCTGACTGCGTCCGCTCCCACAAGGACTTTATGGTACCATCACGAATCGAGTGAACCCATGAAAACCATGAGAACTTTTTTTCTTTGCTTGATTTTTGCAGGCGCCGCGCAGGCGCAATCTCCGGAAAATGTACTTTTGATATTAAATGAAGCAAGCCCTGTTTCCCTGGAAATAGGCCAGTATTATGCCCAAAAGCGGGGGATCACGGAACAGAATGTATTGCGGGTAAAAACGGCCCAGACAGACGAGATCTCACGCGAGGATTTCAGCCGCCAGATCGAAAATCCGATTGCCGTTTGGCTCAGCAAGAATGCGGCCCAGGATCGCATCCTCTATTTCGTGCTGACAAAGGGCATGCCGCTCAGGGTTCAAGGAACCTCCGGTGCGAGCGGCACGGTAGCAAGCGTCGATTCAGAGCTGACTCTGCTGTATCGCAAGCTGACCCGCGTTCAGGTGCCCCTTCCGGGACCGATCAACAATCCGTACTTTCTCGGAGAGAACCCCGTCAACCGGGCGGTCCAGTTTACTCATCAGGGTTTCGACATCTATCTCGTGGCCAGGCTTGACGGATATACGAGCGCGGACATTCGTGGGTTGATCGATCGCGGTTTTTCCCCGAAAAAAGACGGGAAGATTCTTCTGGATCAGAAAGGTTCGCCCAACGACAAGGGCGACAAATGGTTGCAGGCTACCGCCGATTGGATGAATGTGAACGGGTTCTCGGACCGCGTGGTGATCGACACATCCGCGGCCGTACTCAAAGACGAGACCGGAGTCCTTGGATATTATTCATGGGGATCGAACGACCCTGTGATCAAGATCCGGCATTTCAACCTCGGCTTCGTGCCTGGCGCTCTGGCGGGCATGTTTGTGAGTTCGGACGGGCGCACGTTCACCGAGCCGCCGGCGGACTGGAATATCGGAACATGGGAGAACAGGAAAACTTATTTCAGCAATTCTCCTCAATCGCTCGCAGGAGATCTTATTCGTGATGGGGTTACCGGAATCGCCGCGCATGTTGCGGAGCCTTATCTGGAAGCCACCATCCGGCCCAACGTCTTGTTCCCGGCTTACTTGTCAGGTTTTAACCTGGTTGAGTCCTACTATCTGGCCATGCCCTATCTGAGCTGGCAGACCGTTGTTGTGGGCGATCCTTTATGCGCGCCCTTCCGAACCAATTCACTGAGTGCCCAGCAAATCGACAAGGGAATAGATCCCGATACTGGGCTTCCGGGATACTTCTCAGACCGGCTGGTGCGCCTGGCCTTGTCGTCGCAGTCGGGTTCGAACGCCCTTGATCAGGATATGATCAAGCAGCTCCTTCACGCCCAGGTGCTGGTATCGAAGGAGGATCTTGCAGGCGCCCGACAGGTGCTTGAGACTGCAACCGCGCGCAACGATAAGATTGCCTCGGCTCAACTCATTCTGGGAACGGTCTACGACCAGCTGAAGGATTACGACAAAGCCATCGAGCGCTATCGAAAGACGGTGGAGCTGGAACCGAAGAATGCTCTTGCGCTCAACAACCTCGCCTACGACCTGGCAGTGCGGAAGAACTCACCGCAGGACGCCTTGCCTCTGGCTGAACTGGCTTACAACCTTGTCAAGACTGACGTAAGCATTGGCGATACCTTGGCTTGGATCTATCACCTCCTGGGCAAAAACGAGCAGGCAAAGAGCTTGCTCGAGTCTGTCGCTCCAAGAGCCCCCCAGCATGCTGAAATCCACCTCCATTTTGCGGTAGTTTCGGCTGAGACGGGCCAGATACTTCAAGCCTCGCAGGAGTTGGCCCTTGCCTTGGAACTCGATCCCAAGCTGGATGGCACGGATGAGGTGGTCCGCCTGCGAGCTCTGATAAAGATTCCGGAATTGGTAACAGTTTAGCTGCAGCAACGAGGATTTGGTATCCTCGGAATAATGACGAAAGCAACTTCAAAGGCTCGAAGAGATCGAAGACCTCCAAGGAAGCCTGCCGGATCGGAAGCCAATGCCTCTTGGAGATTCTTCGAGTACTTTGAGCCTTTGAGGTTTGCGTCGGCAACCCCGCAATCGCAGGTCCCGTCTGAAGTACCAGCACAATAAGTTACAATAATACAAATATTTACAAAGCATCGCGCGCCGGTTGTCAACATGATCCCGCGCGTTCTTTCAAACTGTAAAAAGATTTTCCAAGGGGCGTTTGTTTGCTAACTCTAAACCAACAAACGCTTTATGGCGATTTTGGAGGAAATCGGGTCGAAAAAGTGTACTAGAACTTTACAATCCTTAGGGGCTTGGACAACAGCTCTCCCGGAGGCCTCTTGGGTTGGTACCTTTTAAATATGTGAATAATAAGATGTTATCAGTGAATGAATAATCTTCCTCTTGTTTGGCACAGGGCTTGCTTAGTTAGTAGTGAAACGCGAAGATTTTGAGTCGCGAGAGTGTCAATCAGCCGGCTCTAGTCATCCAATGTTCCGGCTGAAGTCCAAGGAGGACATGATGAAACGGTCCCTAATAATCGGCTTAGCAATGATTCTTCTGCTTTGGGGGCTAGGTTCTGCTTTTGCCACCCCATTGGTGACCCTAACCAACAAAAACTCGACCTTTGCAGTTGACCTGGGTTCTCAGGAAGGGGCCTATCAATGGCTTATGGACGGCACCAGCCAGCTTTTTCAGGAGTGGTTCTGGTATCGTGTGGGTGACACGCCGCTGCAGTCGATTGAAACGCTGACCCTGACTGACTATGGCCACACTAAGAGCCTGTTGGAGGCCACTTATTCTGGAGCAGGCTTCGAGATCGATATTGTGTATTCGTTGCTTGGAGGTAATTGGGGGAGTGGGACTTCCGACGTCTCGGAACAGATTTCTATCAGTAACACCGGCAGCTCCGCCCTGGACTTCCACTTCTACATGTATACGGACTTCGACCTCGGCGGCACCTCTACCCTTGATGCGGTGCAGCTGCCTGGAACATCACCGCACGAGGCGATTCAGGTGAATTCCTCAAAGGGAATAATAGGCGATACCGTAGTAACCCAGACTCCACAGCGCTGGGAGGCTGATTATTACCCCAATACTGTTAATCGTCTGAATTCAGGGGCTCCCATCACACTCAATGATACCAACGCGGCGGGCCCTGGCGATGTTACCTGGGCGTTCGAATGGGATCAAGTTCTGGCGGCTAGCGGGAATGGAAGCTCTATGATTATCGGCGCCGACAAGAATATCAGAACGGTGCCTGTTCCTGAACCGACGAGCTTGATTCTCGTTGGCGGCGGATTGATGGCTCTTGCAGGATTTGGGCGCAAGCTGCGCGCCAGGAAATAAGCCCGAATCCAATTTGAGGTTCACGGGGGTCTTGGTGGGAAACCATCAAGACCCTTTTTGGTTTTTGCCCACTTTTCTGAAGTAGTGACCACTTCATCACCTTCCATGAGTGGCACCGAAGTGCCGGCCCAGCTGCCTACAGAATCCTGAAAGATTTGATCAGTGAATGGATCCGACATCGCCGACGTCTTTCCATGGGTTTGGGGACAACTCCTGTGGCGGTGATTGTGTAAGGGAGGGTTTACAGTGCGTCCCCAGCGGTTCTGTGTTTGAGCGGAAGGGCTCTTTCGCATTCTTCCCTCAAGCATATGAAAGGCCACATGATACAGATCGTGACCCTGGAATTCTGCGAATTGGCACGGCGATTGCAATATAAGCGGTTGAAGTGCAACGCAGCGACAAGCTGCTAAAGGTCAACATCAGCCAGAGAGTCAAACGATTTGCAGCCCCGGCTGAGGCTAGATAAAATGGAGGATTTTATGAAACGGTTCTTAGCATTTTCTTTGGCAATGTTTTTTGTGACTTTAGGTCTCGGGTCGGCCTGGGCGACGACGGTGGTGACCCTTAATAACAAGAATTCGACTCTTGTGGTTGATCTCACTTCACAGGCTGGGGCAAATGAATGGCTTGTGGATGGCGTCAATCAGCTCTATCAGCAGTGGTTCTGGTACAGTGTGGGTAACGGCCCGACGCAGTCGATTGATAAGCTGAGCGCGCCGGATATCTGGGCGCAGACTTCGAAGGTTTTGGACGTCGATTATAGCGGAGCAAGCTTCGATATCGAGGTTGTGTATTCTTTGATTGGTGGCACTTCGGGAAGCAAGACGGCCGACGTAGCAGAGCAGATTGCAATCAATAATAATAGCACCGCGCCTCTGGTTTTCCACTTTTACCAATACTCGGATTTCGATCTGAACGGCACTCCTGGCGGGCAATCTGTCGCGCTCACTCTTAACAAGGCGGACCAGAGTAGTCTTACAGGAGCTGTTCTCAGCGAGACCGTAGTCACGCCAGCTCCAAATCGTTATGAGGCAGGTTTCTACGATTCGACCCTCTATCGGTTGGAGAATTCCAGCACAGCGGTTGTCCTCAATGATGTGAGTACTGCCGGCCCCGGAGATGTCACCTGGGCTTACGAGTGGGATGTCACGATTGCTGCGGGGGGCTCGTTTGAGATCAGCAAAGACAAACAAATCAGGCCCAGTCCGATCCCAGAGCCTGCGAGCCTGCTGCTGGTTGGCGGCGGCCTGTTGGGTTTGGCTGGATTCGGCCGGCGTCTGCGAAAGTAGTTTCGGTTGGCTTTGAAGCGGCCGCATGAACAAGCCCTGGCAGGAAACTGCCAGGGCTTTTTTGTGCGTGGTAATTTGTCGTGCGTCCCAAGCGCATGAGAGGCTGCTTCTAATGGGAGATCCGCGCTGCTGAAGCTCCGGGTTGATACTCTGATCTGATGCGCAGCCCTAAGATTCTACAGCTTTGCCAACGTGCTCTTCGCTTCATCGGCGCCGGGGAAATTCGGATTGAGCTTAAGCGCCTGCATCAAAGCTGTGCGCGCCTCGGTCCTTTGGCCGTTCTTGAAATAACTCATCCCCAGGTGGAATTGGAAAACGGCGTTTTGCGGCTCCTTGTCCACGCAGCCTTTGAGCAGATCGATGGCCGTCTTGATGGCGCCCCGCTTGTAATACACCCACGCCACTGTGTCTGTGATATTGGTCGAATCGGGCATTTTGTTCTGAGCAATGCGGGCATAGTTGAGCGCGTCATCGAGGTTTCCTCCGCTATCAGCCAGGTCCCACGCGAGGTTGTTTGCGGCCGCTCCGGACTGAGGATCGATTTTCAAGGCCGCGCGGTAGCTCTCCATTGCTTTGGGCATGTTCTTTTGCGCGTCATAAAGAGTTCCCAGGACGGTCCACGTCTGCGGCGACTTCGGATTGAGCTTGATGGCGTTCTCAAATTCTTTAATCGCCTTGTCACCCGAGTTCTGCGCCATGAAAAGCTGTCCCAGCAAGGTATAAGCGGCAAGCCTGTTGTTGTCGATGGAAAGGGCTTTCCGGTATGCCTGTTCCGCTCTTGGGAAGTCCCTCTGGACGGTGTAGACCTGTCCCTGCAATTCGTACAGTTGTGGCTGCTTCGGATAGCGCGCGATCTGTTCGTTGACACGTTGAAGAGCCTTCGCAGGATTCTTCTGAATGAGTGCGATGTTCACCAGTGCAGTCAGACTTTCCGTTCGATTCGGATCCGCCTTGAGGGCGTCGTTCAGAAGCTGTTCTGCCTTGGGGTTGTTCCCCATTGCAGAATAGGCTATCGCAAGCCGATATTGAGCGGTGGAATTGTCCGGACTGGCCGTCAGGTAAGCTTCGAATTCCGCCACGGCGTGAGCGTAATCCTTTGAATTGCCCATGGCGGTTCCCATGAGCATATGGGCCTCGTTGAGATTGGGATTCACCCGCAGTGCCTGCCGGGCATACTGCAAGGCCGCCGCATTATCACCGCTGTCCAGTTTGAGCTGAGCCAGAGAGAGATAGGCGGGAGTGAATCTGGGGTCGACGCCGATCGCTTCGTTCCATGCGGCTTCGACCTGGGGTGACCTGCGATCCTTTGCATAATAGGCCAAGCCGAGTGCGAAACGCGCTGCCGCTGAGTTAGCGTCATTATGGACCGCGGTCTGTGCCTCAGTAATGGCGTCATCAAACTTTCCTTGCGCATCGAGCAGGCGCGTGCGCAGGATACGGGCCTCGGTGTCCTTTGGGTTGGCTTTGATGATCTCATCGAGAATCGGAATTCCCTTGTCCGGCGTATTTTGTTGCATATACAGAGTAGCGAGACGTTTCTTGAGCATCACATTGCCGGGATCCTTCTGTGACACGGCCTGCAGAACTTGTGCGCTCTTGTCCGGCTTGGCGTTGCGCTCGTAGAAGTCTGCCAGCGCCAAGGGCGCCGATGTGTTTTTGGGATCAGCCTGCAGGGCCTTCTGATACGACTCTTCGGCATGGGCAATATCTTTTTGGGAAGTGTAGACCTGAGCCAATAGCATGAACACGGGTGCCTGGGGCGGACCGGTCACCTGCGCCAATCGCTGGTTCAGGCGCTGAATGGCTTTCTCGGGGTTTTTCTGGGTGACATACAGATTTGCGAGACCTGCCAGAGCGTCATTGTATCCGGCATTCACCTTGAGAGCCTCGTTGAACTGGTTTTCCGCGCCCGCGTAGTTTCCCTGGGCGGAATAGAATGCTCCCAAGCGTTCCTGGCCACGCGGATCCGAGGGGTTGGCCTTGACATACTCTTCGAGTTCCCTCACTGCATTGGTAAAGTCCTTCTTGATGCCGTATGCAATTCCCAAAACCAGATGAGGCTCGTTCAGGCTGGGTGCGATCGCCAGGGATTGCTGGGCATAGCGAATGGCTGCATCCGCATCGCCGCGATCCGCTCTCAGTTCCGCAAGCGCGAGCACCGGCTGGTATGTCCGCCCTGGATTGCGGGCGGCTTCCGTCCACTGCTTATCCGCGCCATCACGATTTCCGGCCTGAAACTGGGCCAGACCCACAAAGTATCGGGCCACAGGCGAATTGGGTGATGCGCTCAGCGCGCTCTGGAATTGGGCCAGCGCCTCCGGCTTCTTGTTCTGTGCCATGAGGACACGGCCTTTGAGGACGAGCGCATCGCTGTTTTTGGGATCCTTCTTGAGCGTCTCGTCTGCCAGGGCAGTAGCCTTATCGTAAGCTTTCTGGCTTAGGTAGATGTCCCCCAACCTCTGGCCGCCGGCAGGGCTCTCTTTGGAAAGATTCTGGAGGATCTCGATGCTCTTGTCGGTCTTGCCGGTGGCCGCATAAAAATCGGCCAACACCTGGCGCTCATTCGGGTTCTTAGGATCAAGCGAAACTGCCTTCAGGTACGCCTGTTCTGCCTTGTCACGATCATTCGTCGCCAGGTAGGTCTGCCCGAGAATCTCGTACAGCCGCGCCTGCAGAGGGTTTTGATCGATTGCTTTGAGCACCTCCTGGATTGCTTCCTGGGGCGCTTTCATGCTGATATCCAGGCTCGCGAGTTCCGCGAGCGGCGCCTGGATCATCTTCTTTTTGGCTTCATCCACCTTTTTTTGGGCGGCATAGACCCTGCCCAGCCGATACAATCCGTTGGGATCGTCCGGGACCTTGGAAACATATTCCTCGAGCTCGGCGGCGGCGCCGTTGTAATCCTTTGTGTTGAATAGGGCCGTCCCCAGAACTAGATGCGCTTCGGTCATCGTAGAGTTAAGCTTCAGGACCTGTGTGGCGTAACTGATCGCCGCCTGAACGTCGCCGGCACCCAAACGCACCTGTGCAAGGGCAAGATAGGCCGAGTACAGGCCGGGGTAGAGGCGTGCCGAAGTAACAATTTCAGGCTCTCCCTGCTGCACATTTCCTGCCTGCAGGTAGGCGATGCCGAGGAAAT